>NZ_JBEZHQ010000042.1:0-80475 GCF_040650675.1 Streptomyces sp. NPDC048637 | reverse complement strand
TAGTGTTTCGGTGGTCATTGCGTTAGGGAAACGCCCGGTTACATTCCGAACCCGGAAGCTAAGCCTTTCAGCGCCGATGGTACTGCAGGGGGGACCCTGTGGGAGAGTAGGACGCCGCCGAACAAATTTTAAAAATGCCTCGTTCCCCGAGTTTCGACTCGGGGAACGAGGCATTTTTGCGTTTCGGGCCGGTAGGTACGCTCGTGGGCATGCGCTATGGCTTGGTCATTTTCGATAACGATGGCGTCCTGGTGGACAGCGAGCCGATCTCCAATCGGATTCTTGCCGGCTACCTCACCGAATTGGGTCATCCGACCACCTACGAAGATTCGCTGCGTGACTACATGGGCGGTGCGATGCACCGCATTCACGAGCGCGTGCTGCAGCGGTCCGGAAAGCGGCTGCCGGCCGGGTTCGACGAGAGCTTTCATGCGCGGGTCTTCGAGGAGTTCCGCAGGAGTCTGGAGCCGGTGGCGGGCGTGGGCGAGGTGCTGGAGAAGCTGGCTGCGGACGGGGTGCCGTACTGCGTCGGGTCGTCGGGAAGCCGTGAGCGCATTCGGGTGGCGTTGACGAAGACCGGGCTGTGGGAGCGGTTCGAAGGGGCCGGCGGTGGTGCCGGTGAGTACGTCTTCTCGTCGCAGGATGTGGGGCGGGGGAAGCCGGCGCCGGATCTCTTTCTGTATGCGGCTCAGGAGATGGGTGTGGCGCCGGAGCGGTGTGCGGTGGTGGAGGACAGCCCGCTGGGGGTGCGGGCCGCGGTCGCCGCGGGGATGGACGTCTACGGGTTCACGGCGATGACGTCGGCACAGAAGCTGACGGAGGCAGGCGCCACCGCGCTGTTCGCCCATATGGCAGAGCTGCCGGCGCTGTTGCAGTAGGGGCACCGCCCCACCACCCGTCAGGCGGATGTCGGAATCGGCGCTGTGATCCATCTACCCAGCGGTAGTGGGGAGTTCTAGGCTGAGCGGCCATGACGGCCCCTCGGGTACCAGGAGCGCAGCTGCGGCACGGCAGGGCCTCGCTCGCCCTGAGCTTCTTCGTCCAGGGCGCGGTCTTCGCCCTCCTCGTCACCCGAATACCCGCGATCCAGGACCGCTACGGGATTTCGGACGGTCTGCTGCCGGCGTTCCTGGCGGCGGTGCCCGTCCTCGCGGGGGTCGGCAGCGTCGTCACCGAGCGGCTGGTGCAGCGGGTGCGGCCCAGCCACGTACTGCGAGCGGTGCAGCCGGTGGTGTGTCTGGCGCTGGCGGCCGTCGGGTCGGTCGGCTCGATGGCGCAGGTAGCGGTGGCGCTGGCGGTGTTCGGGCTGTCGGTGGGGGCGCTGGACGCCTCGATGAACATGCTCGGGGTGAGCCTGCAGCGGGCGTACGGGCGGAGCATCATGCTCGGGTTCCACGCCGCGTACAGCCTGGGTGGCATCGTGGGCGCCTCGCTGGCCTGGGCGGGTGCGCACTGGGAGCTGTCACTTGCGCTGCTGTACGGGCCGGTGGTGGCGGTCCTGGTGCCGCTGGCACTGATCGTGGGCCGATGGTTCGTGGACCGGGACCGGGACCGGGTACGGGATCGGGAACGGGACCGGTGGGCGCAGGAGGGAAGTGTGGAGGCGCCGGCGGGGGCCGTCGTGCCTTTCGGGATGCGGCTGTTGTTGCCGCTGTGTCTGGTGATGGCGTTCGCGTATATCGGGGACTCGACCGTCTCCAACTGGAGCGCCAAGTATCTGCAGGACGTCCTGGGGAGCTCCGAGCAGCTCGCCACCCTTCCGTACAACGTCTACATGGTCACCACCCTGCTCGGGCGGACGGTCGGCGACCTGGGTGTGTGGCGCTTCGGGGCGGTCGCGGTGGTGCGGACCGGGGTGGTGGTCGCGGCGGGCGGTTTCGCGGTGGTGGCCGCGGCGCCGGGGCCCTGGGCCGGGATGGCGGGGTTCACGCTGCTGGGGCTCGGGCTGTGTGTGATCGTGCCCCAGACGTTCGCAGCGGCGGGGCGCCACGCCTTCGAGGAGCACGGTCCCGAGGCTGCGGACAGGGCCGTCGCGCGGCTGAACATTTTCAATTACGTGGGCTTCTTGATCGGCTCTCCGTTGGTCGGTGCGCTCGGTGATGCCTGGAGCTATCGGGGGGCAATGCTCGTACCGATGGCCCTGGTGCTGGTGACGCTGGTGTATGCCCGCTCGTTCGGGGCGCCGGAGGCCCGATACGGTGACGGGCATGAGCGGCCGCGCACAGCTGATGTGGGATGAGGCAGTAACGGGCTACGACTTCGGGTCCGGGCATCCGATGGACCCGGTCCGGCTCGCGCTGACCATGCGTTTGGTGGAGGCGTTCGAGCTGGACCGCGGACCGCTGGAGGTGGTCGGGGCCAAGCCGGCCGGGGACTCCACCCTGCGGCTGGTGCATCGTGAGGACTACATCGCCGCGGTCCGCAGAGCCTCGGCGGACCCGGCTGCCGCGGACATGTCGTACGGCCTGGGGACCGCGGACGATCCGGCGTTCGTGGGGATGCACGAGGCGTCCGCACTGATCGCCGGGCAGTCGGTGGGCGCGGCGGAGGCCGTCTGGCGCGGCGATGCGGCGCACGCGGTGAACTTCGCGGGCGGGCTGCACCATGCGATGCCGGGCGGGGCGGCCGGTTTCTGTATCTACAACGACGCGTCGCTGGCGATCGCCCGGCTGCTGGAGCTGGGGGCCGAACGTGTCGCGTATGTGGATGTGGACGTCCACCACGGTGACGGGGTGCAGGCGGCGTTCTGGGAGGACCCGCGGGTACTGACGGTTTCGCTGCACGAGCATCCGCGGACGCTTTTCCCGCAGACCGGCTGGCCGGAAGAGACCGGCGGGGCGGGCGCGGAGGGCACCGCGGCGAATGTGGCGCTGCCGGCCGGGACCGGGGACGAGGGCTGGCTGCGGGCGTTCCATGCGGTGGTCCCGGAGCTGCTGGGGGCCTTCCGGCCGCAGGTGATCGTGACGCAGCACGGCGCTGACACCCACTTCGAGGATCCGCTGGCGCATCTCGCGGTGAGCCTGGACGCCCAGCGTGCGGTGGCGGAGGCCTGCCACGACCTGGCGCATGAGCACGCGGACGGCCGGTGGGTCGCGCTCGGCGGAGGCGGCTATGCGGTGGTGGACGTGGTGCCGCGCAGCTGGACGCATCTGGTCGCGATCGCGGCGGGCCGGCCGATCGACCCGACCTCGATGGTGCCGGAGGCCTGGCGGCACGAAGTGTTCCGCCGGACACGGCAGTTGGCGCCGCACCGGATGACGGACGGCCGTACGCCGCAGTGGCGGAACTTCGTCGACGACGGCTATGACCCGGCCGACCGGCTGGACCAGGCGGTGCTGGCGACCCGCCGGGCGGTCTTCCCGGCGCATGGGCTGCTGCCGTAGGTCGGAACGTTCGCCGGGTCCCTGTAACGCTGTTACGGCGACCCGGAAGCGAGGTATTCGTGGGGCGCCGATGCCCCGCGGGCGGGCGTCCCGCGGGGCGCCTTCCGCCGCTCCCGGACGGCCGTATCCGGCGCCGCGCCCCACGGATGTGTGACTACTCGCCGGTCAGGGCAACCGTAGGCCGACCAACCGGACAGTATGGGACGCGTGTGGGGAACCGGGGCGCTGCGGGCGCACCTGATCGAGGCGCGGCTCGCGGGGACGATCGCGACCACGCGGGAGAAGAGTCTGGCGCGCTACCGGCTCTTCGCGGCGCGCGATCCCAGGGTGTTGCTGGGGCTCGATCCCGAACGGGACTGGCCGCTCGGTGAAGTACTGCGACTGATGGGGCGGAAGTGCGGTGTTTCGGCCGATCCCGCGCACACTTCCGGCCCGGATGTGATCGACCCCGACCGTACGGTCGCCGCGCTGGACGGGTTCGCCGAACGGGTGGCCGCGGCGGCCGGCCGCCGGGCGCCGGTGCTGATCGGCACCGGTCATCCGCACCGGCTGCTGGGGTTCTACGCCGCCCTCGCAGACGCTCTCTCGTCGGCGGGCTGCCCCGTTCTCACCCCGGCGTATGGCGCCCGTGTCGACATAGCGACCCGGTTCGGGGTACGTCCCTGCACTCTTGAGTACGTACGGGGAGTCGCGCTGATGCGAGAACCCGGCGTGCGGGGCGCGCCCGGGGCCAGGGGCGTACACACCCATTCACCGCTCCCGGTGCGGACCGCTCTGGCGGCTGCGGCGGACGTCGCGGGGCCGCTGCCGGCCCTGGTGATCGGGGACCACGGTTGGGTCTGCGGGGCAGGTCAGCTGGGCTTTGAGGCGATCGGGCTGGCGGACACCGACGACCCGGCGCTGTTCGTCGGCCAGGCCGAGGGGCGGGTGTCCGTGGTGGTGCCGCTCGATGACGCGGTGCGGGCCGCGGACTATCGACCGCTGGCCCGCTATGTGCTCAATCGGGCGTGTCTGTCACGATAGGCGGCTGTTCGCTGCTCCTCTTCCCCACTCGCATCACCCGCCCCTAATCTGGGGAGTGAGCGCATAGCGACGAAGAGTCACCGGAGGGGAAGCCGGTGTCCGTCTTATGCGGAAGGTGCAGGTGTGACATGGCGGCAGACCAGAGGCCTCTGAACGAGGTCGTGTTCCTGACAGTGGCGGAGGTCGCCACGGTGATGCGAGTGTCGAAGATGACCGTGTACCGCCTGGTGCACAGTGGTCATCTGCCCGCGATTCGCGTGGGGAGGTCATTCCGGGTTCCGGAGCAGGCGGTTCACGACTATCTCCGTGAGTCCTTTGTGGGGGTGGAATCAGCCTGACGGGCCTGCGCCGACCCTCGGATTACGCCGTTCGCCCGGCGCCGGGTAGGCTGGCCCGATGTAGGTAGTGTGGGCTCGGACGCCCCGCACCGAGTGATTCGAAGTAAGCGAGGGTAGTCGTGGGCTCTGTTATCAAGAAGCGGCGCAAGCGGATGGCTAAGAAGAAGCACCGCAAGCTGCTCAAGCGCACCCGTGTTCAGCGTCGTAACAAGAAGTAAGCGACGCTGATCGCGAATTCGCAGCCCCTCATCGCCTTGTGCGATGGGGGGCTGCGGTGCGTTGTGGGCCGTATGGACGGTGGTTGGACGGAAATGTGGCCGCGGGCAACCTGCGGTCATCACCGCGCAACACCGACCCGATAGCGTGGCCTGCACAGCTCGGCTAGGCGTGGTCGCGGCGGGAAGGAAGGGCTGATCTTGGGCAAGGTCGTGCTCGTCACGGGAGTCGCACGGCAATTGGGCGGGAGGTTCGTCCGGCGCATCCAGCGCGATCCCGACGTCGACCGGGTGATCGGGGTCGACGCCGTGCCACCGGAGCACCATCTGGGCGGCGCCGAATTCCTCAAAGCCGATATCCGGCATCCGGCCATTGCCCGGGTCCTGGCCGAGACGGGCGTCGACACCGTCATCCATATGGACATCAACGGCACGCCGTTGGGCAAGCGCGGCGGCCGCGCCTCGGTGAAGGAAACCAACGTCATCGGGACGATGCAGCTGCTCGGCGCCTGCCAGAAGGCCCCGAATGTGCAGCGGCTGGTCATCAAGTCCAGCACCAGTGTCTACGGCTCCGCGCCCCGGGATCCCGCCGTCTTCACCGAGACCACCACGCCGAAGTCGCTGCCCAGTGGTGGCTTCGCCAAGGACATCGTCGAGGTCGAGGGGTACGTACGCGGCTTCGCCCGCCGCCGGCCGGATGTGGCGGTGTGTGTGCTGCGCTTCGCCAACATCCTCGGGCCGTGCGCGGATTCCCCGCTCGCCGAGTACTTCTCCCTGCCCGTATGGCCCACCGTGCTCGGCTACGACCCGCGGCTGCAGTTCGTCCACGAGGACGACGCCATCGAGGTACTGCGGATCGCCGCCGCCGCGCCCCGCCGGGGAACGCTCAACAGCGGCACGTTCAATATCGCCGGAGACGGTGTGCTGCTGCTGTCGCAGACCTCCCGGCGGCTGGGGCGGCCCACCGTCCCGCTGCTGCTGCCGACCGTCACCTGGGCCGGTACGGCGCTGCGGTCCATCGGCATCACGGACTTCTCGCCGGAACAGATCCGGCTGCTCACGCACGGCAGGGTCGTCGAAACGACACAGATGCGCGAGACACTGGGATTCCGTCCGAAGTACACGACGGCGGAGACCTTCGCGGAATTCGCCCGCAGCCGCGGACCCGGGCTGCTGCCGCCCGAGTCCCTCGCCCGCACCGTCGACCGGCTCGCCGGCGTGCTGCCCGCACGCGGCGGCCCGACCCAGTGAGGAGTTCATCCACGATGGCGGACGCCAAGGTCATTCCCTTCGGCGAGGAGCCCCGGGCGCGCAGGAAGGCCAGGCGGGCCGGGCGCGCGGGACGCGGTGCGGCGCTGGCACCCGTACCGGAGGCACGGACCGAGCATCCGCCGGCGGTGCCCCCGCGGCCGAGCCCCGGACGGTCCCTGGACGAGCGGATCGCGGGCGGGCTGGCCTTTCTGCGGCGGCGGATCACCGGCGACTACGAGGTCGACGACTTCGGGTACGACGAGGAGCTGACCGACCAGGTCCTGATGTCGCTGCTGCGGCCCTTCTACGAGAAGTACTTCCGGGTCGAGGTGAAGGGGATCGAGAACATCCCCTCCGATGGTGGCGCACTGATCGTCGCCAACCACTCCGGGACGCTGCCGCTGGACGGCCTGATGCTGCAGGTCGGGGTGCACGACAACCACCCGGCGCAGCGTCATCTTCGGCTGCTGGCGGCCGACTTGGTGTTCGTCCTGCCGGTGATAAACGAGCTGGCGCGCAAGGCCGGGCACACCCTCGCCTGCGCGGAGGACGCCCAGCGGCTGCTGGAGCGCGGCGAGATCGTCGGGGTGATGCCGGAGGGCTTCAAGGGCGTCGGCAAGCCCTTTGCGGACCGCTACAAGCTGCAGCGCTTCGGGCGGGGCGGTTTTGTCTCGACGGCGCTGAGGGCCGGGGCGCCGATCGTGCCGTGCTCGATCGTGGGCGCGGAGGAGATCTACCCGATGATCGGGAACGCCAAGACGCTGGCGCGGGTGCTGGGGCTGCCGTATTTCCCCCTCACGCCGACCTTCCCGTGGCTGGGGCCGCTGGGTGCGGTGCCGCTGCCGACGAAGTGGACGATCCAGTTCGGCGAGCCGATCCCGACGGCCGGCTATCCGCCGGAGGCGGCGGACGATCCGATGCTGATGTTCAACCTGACCGATCAGGTACGGGAAACGATTCAGCACACCCTGTACAAGCTGCTGGTACAGCGACGCTCGGTGTTCTTCTGAGGGAAGGACCAGAAGAACACCGAGCGCGCCGGCACCGGACTGTTCCGCTACTTCGGGAGATCCTCGCCGTCGATGCCCAGGCCGGGAAGCAGCCCCGGGATCAGCGGCGGGAGGGTGACATCGGGCTGGCCGCCGGTGTCCCTGCCACCGCTGTGGCCCCGGTCGTGCGGCGACGGACTGCCGCCCTTGGACGGCGGGTCGAGCAGCCCGCCCGTATTGCCGCCGAGGAGGCCGTCCTGCTGGGAGGGTGAGGCCGACGGGTGCGGGGCGTGCGAGCCCTTGGCGTGCTTGCCGTGGGCGCCCTTGCTGCCGGACGGTGCCGGGCGGCCGTCGGAGCCGGAGCCGGTGCCCGCGGAGGCGGGCGTGTCGCGGCGGTGGCGCGGGCCGTCCGGAGTGGGCGGCAGCAGTGAGCGGAGCGGACCGACCTCCTTGTCCATGGCGTCGAAGACCGAACTGACCTCGTCGCGGACGTCCGTGAGCTGCACCGGGAGTCTCTCGCGCAGATGCGACCAGGTGCCGCGATGGGACCGGGTGAAGGAGTTCAGCGCCTGGATGGGGTCGAGCGAGCCATTGCGCTCATACGCCGCGTGCAGCAGGCGGTGGCCCTCGCCCGCGTCGTGCCGGATGCCGGAGAGCGCCTTGCGGATCTCGCCGAGCGACTCATGGTCGAGGTCGGCGAGCCGGGCGCGCTCCATCAGCCGGCGGACCTCCATCATGCGGGTGGAGGCCTGGTCGAGAAGGAGCCGGCCGCGGTCGGAGTCATCGTCGGCCATGCCGAGCCGGAGGTCCTCCATGCCGCGCTTGAGGCCGTAGAGGGAGTCGCCGGGCAGGGCGTCGGAGCTGGCCGCGGCGACGCCGCTGAACGCGCCGGCGGCGACGCCGACCGTCAGCCCGCCTGCCGCCAGCCCCTTGGAGAGGCGGGAGCGCGGGCGCAGCCGGCCGATCGATTTCGTGGCGCGGTGCGCGCCCTTGTGTTCGCGCTGCTCGGGCACCCTGGCACCGTCGGACGGAGCGCCTTCGGCGAAGGCGACCTCCATCGCGGCGATGAGCTGGGCGCGCTGGACAGTCTTGACCTCGGTGGCCATCTCCGGCCTCGGGAGTTTCCCGAGGCCGTCGGCGACCGCCAACAGCCGTGCTTCGCCCGGCGCTTGCGCCGGATTGTCGACCTGGTCCTCGGCCGCCGCGCCCTCGAGGACCTGCTCCTCCAGGGCCTGGGCGAAGGCGTTGGTCCGCCGGTGCACCGAGACATTTGCGATCACGGGCGGCACCTCCTCTCGTCATCCCGCTCGACTCCCCGGACTGGCTTTGACTGTCCAGATGGACCGGATGGTTGCACGCCGTGGTCCGCGGCCACTCGATCGAGTGAGAGGCAGCGGGCATGGCGTGACCGCATGGAGCCTGCATCCCGCACAACGAGCGGCGCGGCACTCGGGTTACGCACTCACGATGATCTGACCGACCGGGTATGAGTGATTGCCGAGAGTGAGCAGGTGGCGGCAGGGGATGGTCGTCGGCACATGGGGACAGGGGGTGGGTCAGCGGGCGTCTTCGGGGAGCAGCCGCGCGAGGGTGCGGACCGCGCGGTACTGGAGGGTCTTGATCGCGCCCTCGTTCTTGCCCATGACACGGGCGGTCTCGGCGACCGAGAGGCCCTGCAGAAAGCGCAGCGTGACGCACTCCTGCTGTTGGGGGTTGAGCTTGCGTACCGCCTCCAGGAGGGCGGCGTTGGAGAGGG
The DNA here is from genome assembly GCF_040650675.1 of Streptomyces sp. NPDC048637. Classification (NCBI taxonomy): domain Bacteria; kingdom Bacillati; phylum Actinomycetota; class Actinomycetes; order Kitasatosporales; family Streptomycetaceae; genus Streptomyces; species Streptomyces sp. NPDC048637. The sequence goes on along the minus strand of NZ_JBEZHQ010000042.1, from coordinate 71,520 downwards.
ATTCGAGGACCGAGTCCTCGGGGCTGCGCTCGACCTCGTTGGCGTCGAGCATCTCTCCGGTGGTGACTTCCAGGCGGAAGCGGGAGGACTTGAAGTGGTCGGCGACGAGATTGCGGGCGATGGTCACCAGCCAGGCGCCGAAGTCACGGCCCTGCCAGGTGAACGTGCCGATGCGGCGCAGGGCGCGCAGGAAGGTCTCGCTGGTGAGGTCCTCGGCCGTGGCGCGGCCGCCCACGCGGTAGTAGATGTAGCGGTAGACCGTGTCGGCGTACTGGTCGTAGAGGCGGCCGAAGGCTTCGGCCTCGCCGGCCTGGGCTCGTTCGACGAGGTCCATCATGCGACGGCTGTCGCTGTCGGCGGGGCGACGGGCGGTGGTCGTGCCGGTGCCGGAGCGGCGGGTTCTGCCGGCGGCCTTTCCGACCGCAGCACTCCCGTCGGCCAGGGCATAGCAGGGTCCGGCGGCGGGGACGGCTGAGGCGAATGCGGGGACGGCGTACGCGGTGGGGACAAAACTGCGCAGGTGGTCGACGAGTGTCGTACGCAGCGTAGCCAGGCCCGAGGCGTCAACCCCGACGTGTGGGTACACGGGACTCCCAGAGGCAGAGCTTCCATCACGTGCAGTGCGGGACCGTTCACTCGTCGTAGGGACGTGTGGGTTCCGGATTGCGTCTGAGGAGAATAACGCTTCGTACAGGCAGCGCTACACCCAGTTGCTCAAATCATCGATTACTTACGGTCCGTGCCGGGTTGGTGGCAGATCAAGTATCGAATACTGAGCAACTATTGATCGGAAGGGAACGCAATCTGCCTGGTTGGAAGGCGTGTTGTGGCTGACCGACAGCAGCGGGACTGAGGGGACGGCGGAGGGGGTAGGGAGAGGGGATGGCCGTCCGGCCCGCCTGGTGATCAGGCCTGGTCAGCGGCGGCGGCGCTGCAGTGCGACCGCGGCCGCGGCGCCGCCGGCGAGGGCCCCGACCCCGGCCGCCGCGGGGATGCCGATCTTGGCCGCTTTCCGGCCGGTGCGGTAGTCGCGCAGCCGCCAGCCCTGTTCCCGGGCGTGCTTGCGCAGCCGGCTGTCGGGGTTGACCGCGTACGGGTGCCCGACGAGCGAGAGCATCGGGATGTCGTTGGCGGAGTCGCTGTAGGCGGCGCAGTGCGACAGGTCCAGGCCCTCGGCGGACGCCAGGGCGCGGACGGCCTCGGCCTTGGCGGGGCCGTGCAGCGGCTCGCCCACCAGCTTGCCCGTGTAGACACCGCCGACGGACTCGGCGACGGTGCCGAGCGCGCCGGTCAGGCCGAGCCGGCGGGCGATGATCGTCGCGGTCTCGACGGGGGCCGCGGTCACCAGCCAGACCTTCTGGCCGGCGTCGAGGTGGGCCTGGGCCAGGGCGCGGGTGCCGGGCCAGACCCGTTCGGCCATGTACTCGTCGTAGATCTCCTCGCCGATGGACATCAGCTCGGCGACGCGGTGGCCCTGGACGATGGACAGCGCGCTGTTGCGGACGTCCGCCATGTGCTCGGGGTTCTCCGAGCCGGCCAGCCGGAAGTAGATCTGCTGCCAGGCGAAGCGGGCCAGATCGCGCTTGTGGAAGAAGTGCCGCTTATACAGGCCGCGGCCGAAGTGGAAGAGTGCGGCGCCCTGCATGACGGTGTTGTCCAGGTCGAAGAAGGCGGCGGCGGCCGTGTCCCCGACGACGGGGAATTCGGGCTCCGCGGGCGCCTCCTCGACGGGCGGCGCCTCCTGGGAGGACTTGCGGGCGGCCTCGGCCGCGGCCTCGCCGGCCAGCACGCTGCGGGCCGTGGCGGGGCGTCTGCGGCGAGGGATCCAGCCCAGGTCGAAGAGCGCCCCGGAGGGCATCCAGCCGGATCGGCGAGCGGGCGACATGCCGACAGCGTAGCCAGTTTGTTCGGTGCAGCCGGTTACGGGCGCGTGTCAGGAAGGCCTGGGGCGGCGGACGGTGGCGTTACGGCCATCCGCGCGGGCCCTCCGCGCGGCCGTCCGCGGCCGTTCCTTGCGGGCCCCGGGGGCGCGGGAGGTTCAGGCGCCCAGAGCCGTACGCAGCCGTTTCGGGTCGACGCGCCAGAAGTCGTGCTGGGCGCCGTCGACGAGGATGACCGGAATCTGCTCCCAGTACTTGCGGTGCAGCTCGGGGTCCTCGGTGATGTCCTTCTTCTCCCACGACGCGCCGGTCTCGGCGCAGACCTTCTCGATCACGGCCTGGGCGTCGTCGCAGAGGTGGCAGCCCGGCTTGCCGACGAGGGTGACCATCCGGTCGGCGGGGCTCTTGCGGGGGCTGCGGCTGAACAAGGGGGCCATGGGGCCATTGTGCCGGGTCACGGCGGTGTCCGGTCCGGCCGGGTTCGACTACCATCGGTGGGCGATTTGTAGGTTTCCGGGGGTATAGCGGTGAGGAGTGAGGGCGCGTGCTCCCGTCGGTGCTGCCCCGTGAAACGGGTGGTTCGAGTGAACGGCGTGACGTGGGAGTTGGTTCCGCGGAGGCTTGTAATAGCCGCGTGACCCCGGTCACTTTGGGCGGACAAACCGGACACCATCTTTGTGCACGCGTTCACAAAGACATAGCCTGCAGAAGACAGGGCGGTCGGGTTCCATACGGTCGCCCGCAGCCCCGCTCTACCCGCAGGAGCACCGTGGCAACTGGCCGAACTCACCGACCGGCGACCCGAAGCCGAGGCATTCCCGAGGCCACCGTCGCCCGGCTTCCGCTGTATCTGCGTGCACTGACTGCGCTCTCCGAGCGCTCGGTACCCACGGTCTCCTCCGAGGAGCTCGCGGCCGCGGCGGGGGTCAACTCCGCCAAGCTGCGCAAGGACTTCTCCTACCTCGGCTCGTACGGGACCCGCGGCGTCGGCTACGACGTGGAGTACCTCGTTTACCAGATCTCGCGTGAACTGGGGCTGACCCAGGACTGGCCGGTTGTCATCGTCGGTATCGGTAACCTCGGCGCCGCGCTCGCCAACTACGGCGGCTTCGCCTCGCGCGGGTTCCGCGTGGCCGCGCTGATCGACGCCGACCCGGCCATGGCCGGCAAGCCCGTCGCGGGTATCGCGGTCCAGCACACCGATGAGCTGGAGCACATCATCGAGAGCAACGGCGTCTCGATCGGCGTCATCGCCACGCCGGCCGGGGCCGCCCAGCAGGTCTGTGAGCGCCTCGTCGCCGCCGGTGTCACCTCGATCCTCAACTTCGCGCCGACCGTACTGACCGTGCCCGACGGGGTGGACGTACGCAAGGTCGACCTGTCGATAGAGCTGCAGATCCTCGCCTTCCACGAGCAGCGCAAGGCGGGCGAGGAAGGCGGGCCCGACGGTGGTGGGCCGGCTGCGGCCGCCCGCACCGCCGCCGCAGTGGCGGACGATCGCAAGGGACCTGACGGGGACATGCCCGCCGTGATGCCGGCATGACACTGCTGGTCGTCGGACTGAGCCATCGCAGCGCGCCGGTGAGCGTGCTGGAGCGGGCCGCGCTCGCCCCGGAGGCGCGCGGCAAGCTGCTGCAGGACGCGGTGTCGGCCGAACCGGTCACCGAGTCCGCGGTGCTCTCCACCTGCAACCGCATCGAGCTCTACGCCGACGTGGACAAGTTCCACGCCGGTGTCGCCGAGCTGTCCACCCTCCTGGCCCGCCACAGCGGCGCCGGCCTGGAGGAGCTCACCCCTTATCTCTATGTCCACTACGAGGACCGGGCCGTCCACCACCTCTTCTCGGTGGCCTGCGGCCTGGACTCGATGGTCGTCGGCGAGGGCCAGATCCTCGGGCAGATCAAGGACGCGCTGGCCGTCGCCCAGGAACAGCACACCGCGGGCCGGCTGCTGAACGACCTGTTCCAGCAGGCCCTGCGGGTGGGCAAGCGCGCCCACAGCGAGACCGGCATCGACAAGGCCGGCCAGTCGCTGGTCACCTTCGGGCTGGAGCAGCTCGCGGCCGGCCGGGGCGTCGAGGACTGGGCGCGCGGCAAGCGGGCGCTGGTCATCGGTGCCGGATCGATGTCGTCGCTGGCCGCCGCCACCCTCGTACGGGCCGGCGTCGGCGAGCTGGCCGTCGCCAACCGCACCGTCGAGCGCGCCGAGCGGCTGGTCCAGATCCTCACCGAGCCGGGCGGGACCGGCGCCGCCACCGGGCTCGCCGCCCGTGCGGTGGCGATGACCACCGTCCCGGAGGAGCTGGCGCTCGCCGACATCGTGGTCTCCTGTACCGGTGCGACCGGCCTGGTTCTGGCCGGTGAGATGGTCGCGGCCGCGCGCGACGGGCGCACGGCGCCGCTGGCGCTGCTCGATCTCGCCATGCCGCGGGACATAGATGCCGCGGTGCACCGGATCGACGGCGCGCACCTCGTCGACATCGAGTCGCTGGCCGACGCGTCCGCGGACGCGCCGATGGCGGCCGACGTGGACAAGGTGCGCGGCATCGTCTCCGACGAGGTCGCCGCCTTCGGCGCCGCCCAGCGGGCCGCGCACATCACCCCCACCGTGGTCGCCCTGCGCACCATGGCCGCGGACGTCGTCGCCGGTGAGATCGCCCGGCTCGACGGCCGCCTTCCCGACCTGGACGACAAGCAGCGCGCCGAGATCACCCAGACCGTGCGCCGCGTCGTCGACAAACTCCTGCACGCGCCCACTGTCCGGGTCAAGCAGCTGGCCAGCGAGCCCGGCGGCGCCGGGTACGCGGACGCCCTGCGGGAACTCTTCGATCTCGACCCCCAGACGGTCGCTGCCGTCAGCCGGGCCGACACGCGCGCCGACAGGCACGATGCACGGGAGCGGGCATGACCGACAGCACTACGAGAGCACTGCGGCTGGGCACGCGGCGCAGCAAGCTCGCCATGGCCCAGTCCGGGCAGGTCGCCGAGGCGGTGCGTGCGCTGACGGGCCGCCCCGTCGAACTGGTGGAGATCACCACCTACGGCGACACCTCCCGTGAGCACCTCGCGCAGATCGGCGGCACCGGCGTGTTCGTCTCCGCGCTGCGGGACGCGCTGCTCGCCGGGGAGATCGACTTCGCCGTCCACTCGCTCAAGGACCTGCCCACCGCGCAGCCCGAGACCCTGACCCTGGCAGCCATCCCCGTACGGGAAGACCCGCGGGACGCACTGATCGCCAGGGACGGGCTCCGTTTTGAACAGCTGCCGGATGGCGCCCGGGTGGGGACAGGGTCCCCCAGGAGGATGGCGCAGCTGAACGCCTGGGCCAGGTCGCTGGGCCGGCGTGTGGAGACCGTGCCGATACGCGGGAACATCGACACCCGCATCGGCTTCGTCGAAAAGGGTGAACTGGACGGGGTCGTACTGGCCGCCGCCGGACTCACCCGGATCGGCCGGATCGACGAGGCGACGCAGCTGCTGTCGCCCGACGTGGTTTTGCCTGCCCCCGGCCAGGGGGCGCTGGCGATCGAGTGCGCCGCGGTCAACGCGGACCTCGCCGCCCGGCTCGCCGAGCTCGACGACCCGGACACCCGGGCCGCCGTGACCGCCGAGCGATCCCTGCTCGCCGCCCTGGAGGCCGGCTGTTCCGCACCCGTCGGAGCACTGGCCGACCTTTCCCCAAGCTCTCGACTTCGTTCGAGCAGGGGAGGCCCCAAGGCCGACGAGCAGGCTGTCACCGAATTGCACCTGCGCGGTGTCGTCGGCACGACCGACGGCAGCACGCTGGTGCAGATGTCCACCACCGGGCACGTACCCGCCTCTCCCGACGATGCCGCGACCCCGCTGAACATGGGCCGTGAACTCGCCGCCGAGATGCTCGCAAAGGGTGCGGCCGGTCTTATGGGGGAGCGAGCACTTTGAACCCCACCGCCCCAAACCACTCCGCCTCCGGTCAGGTCACCTTCCTGGGTGCCGGGCCGGGAGACCCGGGTCTGCTGACGCTGCGTGCCGTGGAGGCGCTGGCCTCCGCGGACGTACTGATCGCCGACCCGCAGGTGCTGGACGTCGTGCGCGTGCATGCCCGCGCACAGGTGGACACACCACTGCAGGCGTCAGCTGACGAGGCGTCAATCCCCGCCGGTGTCCCTGCAATTAGGGACACCGCCAATCTTGTCATGACGGCCGCCCGTACGGGCAAGCGGGTCGTACGTGCCGTCAGCGGAGACCCCGGCCTCGACGGGTACGTCGCCGAGGAGATGCTGGCCTGCGCGGCCGAAGGCATCGTCTTCGAGGTCGTGCCCGGTATCGCCGCGGCCGTCGGCGTGCCCGCGTACGCCGGTGTCCCGCTGCGGGACGCGCAGGGCGCCGACGTGCGCTTCGTCGACGCCCGCACCGCCGATGCGCGCTGCTGGTCCGAAGTGGGTGCCAGCGACGCCACCGCCGTCGTCTCCACCACCCTCGACACGGTGGCCGCGGCGGCCGGTGAGCTGGTGTCCGCGGGCCGCAAGCCCGACACCCCGCTGACCGTCACCGTCGCCGGTACCACCACCCGCCAGCGCACCTGGACCGCCACCCTCGGGTCGGTCGCGCAGGTGCTCAAGGCCGCCAAGGTGCTGCCGTCGCCGGACGGCGGCCAGCCGGTCATAGCCGTGGTCGGTGAGCGGTGTGCCGCGGCCCAGCGCGACCGTCTTTCGTGGTTCGAGTCCAAGCCGCTGTTCGGCTGGCGGGTGCTCGTACCGCGGACGAAGGAGCAGGCCGCGTCGCTCTCCGACCAGCTCGTCTCGTACGGCGCGGTGCCGCACGAGGTCCCGACCATCGCCGTCGAACCGCCGCGCACCCCGCAGCAGATGGAGCGCGCGGTCAAGGGCCTGGTCACCGGCCGCTACGAGTGGATCGCCTTCACCTCGGTCAACGCCGTCAAGGCCGTCCGGGAGAAGTTCGAGGAGTACGGCCTGGATGCCCGCGCGTTCGCCGGGATCAAGGTCGCCGCGGTCGGCGAGCAGACCGCCAAGGCGCTGGTCGCCTTCGGTGTGAAGCCCGACCTGGTGCCGAGCGGTGAGCAGTCCGCCGCCGGCCTGCTGGAGGACTGGCCGCCCTACGACCCGGTCTTCGACCCGATCGACCGCGTCTTCCTGCCGCGCGCCGACATCGCCACGGAGACTCTCGTCGCCGGGCTGATCGAACTGGGCTGGGAGGTCGACGATGTCACCGCCTACCGGACCGTGCGCGCTTCGCCGCCGCCGGCCGAGACGCGGGAGGCCATCAAGGGCGGCGGCTTCGACGCGGTGCTCTTCACGTCCTCGTCGACCGTGCGGAACCTCGTCGGTATCGCGGGCAAGCCGCACAACGTGACGGTGATCGCCTGTATCGGCCCGGCCACCGCCAAGACCGCCGAGGAGCACGGGCTGCGGGTGGATGTCATGTCGCCCGAGCCGTCGGTGCACAAGCTGGCCGAGGCGCTCGCGGACTTCGGGGCGGCGCGCCGCGATGCCGCGCTGGAGGCCGGGGACCCGGTCACGCGGCCTAGCGAGCGGCGGCCCGGGTCGCGTCGGCGGGCTCGTAGCTGAGCTGAGCGGTAGTAGTACGCCTGGAAGGGCGCCTCGCCATGGGGCGCCCTTCTTGCTTTCGCCCGTCAGTGCTTGCTGGCGTACGGGAGGAAGGCGGCCCAGGTGGTGGGGGTGAAGGTGAGGCGGGGGCCGTGGGGGTTCTTGGAGTCGCGGATGAGGATGGTGTCGGGGGCGGCAGCGACCTCGACGCACTCGCCCCCCTCGTCGCTGCTGTAGCTGCTCTTCGCCCAGTTCGGTTCGCACTCGGTCCCGGAGCAAGGCTTGAGGGTCATGTCTCTTCCCGCACTTTCTCGATAAAGGCCAGTGACTCACGTGGTGTGAGAGCTTCCGCTCGGATGCTGCCATAACGCATGTCGAGCATCTGTACCTGTGGTGGTTCGGAGATCACTCGGCTGAGATGCTGGACCTCGGCGTGTGCGACCGTATCGCCCCCCTTCAGCCGGCGGAGGCTGAACGAACCGCTGAGACCTGGGTTCACTTCCCGTCCCAGTGGAAGTACTTGGAGGTCCACGTTCCGGAACTGACCTACCTCCAGCAACCGTTCGAGCTGCCTGCGCATCACCGGTTTGCCCCCGAGGGGGCGGCGCAGCGTCGACTCGCACTGAACAAAGCTGAAGATGGGCGGAGTCGCTGAACTGTCCAGGATCTGTTGGCGGGCCATGCGACCCGCGACCCGCTCCTCGATTTCGCGTGGCGTGAAGAACGGGCGGCGGTTGCCGATGAGTGCTCGTGCGTACTCCTCGGTCTGCAGCAGGCCGTTGAGGACGGAGCTTTCGTAGCAGCACAGCTCGACCGACGCTGCCTCCAGCTTCGTCAGGTCCCGGACCTTCTTCGGGTAGCGGACGAGTGCCACGTCCTCCTTCAGTGCGGCGAGTCGGCCACCGGCTCCCAGTACCTCGTCGGCCAGGTCCAGGTACTCCGGCTGGGGAACCCGACGTCCGCGCTCCACCGCGGACACCGACTCCTCGCTGTACCCGATCGCTTTCCCGAATTCGGCCTGGGTGAGCCCGGCCGCCTCGCGCCACAGCTTGAGCTGCCGCCCGACGATTTTCATCACGGCCCCGGCTTCCTCGTCCTCCGGACCCGTATCCCATTCGCTCATGCCTGACGTCCCTCCGCCTTGCTGACCATGTTCAACGTCCGTCGTCCGTGCCCGCTACGCCGCACGGCCCGGACGAGAGCCGTACCGGCCCGGACAGTTGCCGCCTGTCCGGCTCCCGTTCCTTCTCAGGCTAGATACGCACGACCACGCTGTGTGACGTGAATCAGCGAATCACCCGAACCAGCAATTCCGTTACCGGTCTCGCCGTCGGTCCCGTCCCGGCGCTCCGGTTCTCCGTGCCGCTCTCCGCCACCCGGCGCGGAGCGCGGCTGGCCCGCCTCCTGGCCACCGAGCAACTGCGCTCGTGGGGGCTGCCGTTCGACCCTTCCTTGTTGCTCGTCGGCGAGCTGGCGGCGAACGCGGTGCTGCACGGCCGGGTCCCCGGGCGGTGCTTCCGCCTCGGCCTTGTCGTCCCCTCGCCCGCCACGCTCCGTATTGAAGTCACCGATACGCGCGGTGATCGGCTGCCCGTCCATGTGCCGGATGTCGGTGGCGTGCCGGCCGAGTCGGGGCGCGGGCTGCTGCTCGTGGGGGAGTTGGCGGATCGGTGGGGTGTCGAGGAGGGGCCGGTGCCGTGCAAGACGGTGTGGGCGGAGGTCGATCTCGGTGCCGGGTGCTGAACGCCGGACCGGCGCCCGGAATCCCGGGACCCGGTGGCCTGTCCGTCGGTGCGGCGGGCGATCAAGGACAAAGAACCCCGGGAGAGAACCTTCCAAACCCACCAAACCCCGCGTACGTCACTCGTGGGGGTGAACCGGCCCAACTCGGCTGGCGCGCGGGCGACTTGAGTGGGCAGTCTCGGGCCTGACCACCGCAGACATGCGACGGCCCCCGCCGGGACTGCCATCCCAGTGCGAGGGCCTGACCACCAGAGGAAGAAGCAGACTTCCCGATGGCTGAACAGAACCCTAGCGCCGCCGTGCGCCCGCATTCCCGAGTTCGACGAAGTGCCACCCACAGCGGGGTGACACATATCCGGCAGTACCAGCCGGACCGGTACACGATCATCGGCAATCACCTCGCCCAGCACCGCGACCTGTCCCTGACCGCGATCGGGGTCGGCACCCACATCCTGTCGCTGCCCGAGGGCGCGTCGGTCGACATCCGTACGCTCGCGGCCCGCTTCCCCGAGGGGCGGGACCGGATCGCCTTCGCCCTAAGGGAGTTGGAGGCTCACGGTTACGTGGAGAGGGTGCGGGGGCGTACGGCTGAGGGGCGCGTGATCACGCGTACGTACGCCCATAGCGCTCCGGGCGTCACGGGGCCGAGCCAGGGGGACGAGGAGCGGGAGGACGCCCCGTCGCCGGTGGCAGCGGAGCCGCCCCGGCCGCAGGCACCGACGACTCCCGCCGTCGAAGAGTCCTCCGCCTCCGGCGAGCACCAGGCCCCGGCCCGCGCTCTCCTCGTATCGCTGCGTCGCACGGACGACCGGCTCACGCTCCCTGAACGGGACGTGCGACGCCTCGCCCCCGCCGTCGCCGCATGGTTCGAGAACGGCGCCAGTGCTGCGGCCGTGCGCCGCACCCTGACGGCGGGCCTCCCGCCGGACCTGAAGAACCCGGCGGGGCTGCTCGCCCACCGTCTCCGGGAGCTGCTTCCGCCACCCCTTCCCGCAGGCCCCGAGACCCCGCCGGACCCTGACAGGGGCGAGGATCGGCCACCCCGGCCCGCCCCCTTCCAGACCTGCGACGGCTGCGAGCGCGCCTTCCGGGGCCGGGAACCGGGACTCTGCCGGGACTGCCGGGACTGCCGTGCCGCGCCGGAGGCTCGTGATCCCGCTGTCGCGGCCTGAGCGGGCCCGGCGGACACGCCGCCGCCGGACCCTTTCCCTCCGACGGCCCGTCGGCAAAGGCAGGCACAAAGCGGGCGTAGCGTGGGCGGTATGACGAAGTACGGAAGCTTCCCAGGGGCGCGTCCGCGGCGCCTGCGCACCACTCCCGCGATGCGGCGGATGGTCGCGGAGCACCGGCTGCATCCTGCGGACCTGATCCTCCCGGCGTTCGTCCGCGAGGGGATCAGCGAGCCGGTGCCGATCTCCGCCATGCCGGGCGTCGTCCAGCACACCCGCGACACGCTGCGCAAGGCCGCCGTCGAGGCCGCCGAGGCCGGGGTCGCCGGGATCATGCTGTTCGGGGTGCCCGAGGACGCGAAGAAGGACGCGGCGGGTACGGCGGGCACCGACCCGGACGGCATCCTGCAGGTCGCCATCCGGGATGTGCGGGACGAGGTCGGCGATGACCTCGTGATCATGTCGGATCTGTGCCTGGACGAGTACACCGACCACGGGCACTGCGGTGTCCTGGACACCGAAGGCCGGGTCGACAACGACGCGACGCTGGAGCGCTACGCCGAGATGGCGCAGGTGCAGGCCGACGCGGGCGTCCATGTGGTGGGCCCCAGCGGGATGATGGACGGCCAGGTCGGGGTGGTCCGGGACGCTCTGGACCAGACCGGGCACGAGGACGTGTCGATCCTCGCCTACACCGTGAAGTACTCCTCCGCCTTCTTCGGGCCGTTCCGGGAGGCCGTCGGCTCGTCCCTCAAGGGCGACCGGAAGGCCTACCAGCAGGACCCGGCCAACCTCCGCGAGTCGCTGCGCGAGCTGGCGCTCGACCTGGCGGAGGGCGCCGACATGGTGATGGTCAAGCCGGCGCTGCCGTACCTGGACGTGCTGGCGAAGATCGCGGACGAGGTGGACGTGCCGGTCGCCGCGTACCAGATCTCCGGTGAGTACGCGATGATCGAGGCAGCCGCCGAGAAGGGCTGGATCGACCGGGACAAGGCGATCCTGGAGGCGCTGACCGGCATCAAGCGGGCCGGGGCGAACATGATCCTGACGTACTGGGCCACGGAGGTCGCGCGGGGGCTGTGAGCCGCCGGGCGCCCGTACGCCGCACTTGCTCCCGTCCCCGGGCCCCGGGGGCGGGAGCTTTGCTGTGTGACGTTTTGTCCGCCCTGTGCCGGGCACGGGCCCGTTGTCAGGAAGACCGCGACCGGGACCGAGGAGCGGGTCACCATGACTGCCAAGCGCAAGATGCAGGCGAAGGGCGCGCAGGTCATCGGCGCCATGAAGGAAGTCGTCGGCAAGGCGACGCACAACCGCAAGCTGCAGGCCGAGGGCAAGGCGGAGAAGACCGCCGGTCACGGGCTGGACGTGAGCGAGAAGACCAAGGACGAGGTGCGTAAGCGCTGGCCGTGAGGGCCACCCGGTGTCGCTGTCCCTCCTCTGGAGACCGGAACGGCCCCGTACCTCACTTGTGAGCCTCACTTGTGAGGTACGGGGCCGTCGTGGAAAGCGACGGGCGGCCGGCCCGGCGCGCTCCGGTCAGAGGCGCTCGGGCGTCCGGATGCCGAGCAGGGCCATGCCCTGGTGGAGGGTGCGGGCGGTCAGGTCGCACAGGAACAGCCGGTTGGCGATCTGGTCCGGTCCGCCCTCGGCCTTCAGGACCGGGCACTGGTCGTAGAAGGTCGTGAAGAGCGAGGCGAGGCCGTAGAGGTACGCGGCGAGCTTGTGCGGCTCGTAGGACGCGGCGGCCTCGGCGACGGTCTCGCCGAACTGGTCGAGGTGCAGGCCCAGCGCCCGCTCCGCCGGGGCCAGCGGCAGCTCCGGGTGCGCCGCGGGGGCCGCGTCACCGGCCTTGCGGAAGATGGAGCGGATACGGGCGTAGGCGTACTGGAGGTACACCGACGTGTCGCCGTTCAGCGAGACCATCTGGTCCAGGTCGAACTTGTAGTCCCGGCTGGCCGAGGTCGACAGGTCCGCGTACTTCACGGCGCCGATGCCGACCTGTGCGCCGTTGCCGGTGATCTCCTCCTCGGTCAGGCCGATCGGCTCGCCCTTCTCCCGGACGACGGCTGTGGCCCGGTCGATCGCCTCGTCGAGCAGGTCGACCAGCCGCACCGTCTCGCCCTCACGGGTCTTGAACGGCTTGCCGTCCTTGCCCAGGACCGTGCCGAACGCCAGCTGGACGGCGTGCGTCTTGTCGTTCAGCCAGCCGGCCCGGCGGGCGGTCTCGAAGACCATCTTGAAGTGCAGGGACTGCCGGGCGTCGACGACGTACAGCAGAGTGTCGGCGGAGAGGTTCTGGACCCGGTCGCGGATCGCGGAGAGGTCGGTGGCGGCGTAGCCGTAGCCGCCGTTGGTCTTCTTGACGATGAGCGGGACGGGGTTGCCGTCCGGGCCCTTGACGTCGTCGAAGAACACGCAGAGGGCGCCCTCGGAGCGCACCGCCACACCGGACTCCTCCAGCAGCCGGCAGGTCTCCTCCAGCATGGCGTTGTAGCCGGACTCACCGACGATGTCGGGGTCGCGGATGTCCAAGTCGAGCTTGTTGAAGACCGAGTAGAAGTAGATCTTCGACTCGTCCACGAACCGCTGCCACATGGCCAGCGTCTCCGCGTCGCCCGCCTGGAGGTCGACGACCCGGCGCCGGGCGCGCTCCTTGAACTCCTCGTCGGAGTCGAAGAGCACGCGCGAGGCCTTGTAGAGCCGGTTGAGGTTGGACGCGGCCTCCTCGCCGGAGACGTCGGTGTCCCCGCCGCCCTTGTGGTCCAGCTCGTGCGGGTGCTCGATGAGGTACTGGATGAGCATGCCGAACTGGGTGCCCCAGTCGCCGATGTGGTGCCTGCGGATCACCTTCTCGCCGGTGAACTCCAGGATCTCGACCATCGCCGCGCCGATCACCGCCGACCGCAGATGGCCGACGTGCATCTCCTTGGCGACGTTCGGCTGGGCGTAGTCGATGACGGTGGTGCCGGCGCCGTCCGCGTAGGGCACGCCCAGGCGGTCGTCGGCGGCGCGCGCGGCGAGGGTCGAGATGATCGCCTCGTCGGCGACGGTGATGTTGAGGAAGCCGGGGCCGGAGACCTCGATCTCCTTGATCACGGCGCCGCTCGCGCCCGTGGGAATGCCCGCGACGACCTGGGTGGCCAGCTCCCGCGGGTTGCCCTTGAGCTTCTTCGCCAGCGCCAGCATGCCGTTGGCCTGGAAGTCCGCCCGGTCGCTTCGTCGCAGCAGCGGGTCGGCGGCGCCGGCCTCCGGCAGGGCTGCCGAGAGGGCGTCCGCGACGCGCTGGTGGACCGAAGCTGCGAGGGAAGTGACCGAGGCCATGGAGAAGTGCCGTTCCGTTGGAGTGGAAAGGGTTTGCCAATGAGTATCCCACGGCACTACCACTGATTTTCCGTCTGGGACAATGGGCACCGTCAGGCTTTTGTGCGCCCGCGCGCAGGACGGCGCAACGAGGATCATCAGGAAGAGGAAGGCCGATCGTGGCTCAGCAGAGCACCGAGACCGACTGGGTCTCCAGGTTCGCGGACGAGGTCATTGCCGAGGCGGAGCGCCGCGCCCCCGGCAAACCGGTCGTCTGCGCCTCGGGCCTGAGTCCGTCCGGCCCGATCCACCTCGGCAACCTCCGCGAGGTCATGACCCCGCACCTGGTCGCCGACGAGATCCGCCGCCGTGGTCACGAGGTCCGCCACCTCATCTCCTGGGACGACTACGACCGCTACCGCAAGGTCCCGGCCGGCGTCGAGGGCGTCGACGAGTCCTGGGCCGAGCACATCGGCAAGCCGCTGACCTCCGTCCCGGCACCGGCCGGCTCGGCGTACCCGAACTGGGCCGAGCACTTCAAGGCCGCCATGAGCGAGGCGCTCGCCGAGCTGGGTGTCGAGTACGACGGCATCAGCCAGACCGAGCAGTACACCTCCGGTGTCTACCGCGAGCAGGTCCTGCACGCGATGAAGCACCGCGCGGAGATCGACGCGATCCTCGGCCAGTACCGCACGAAGAAGGCCCCGGCGAAGAAGTCGCAGAAGCCGGTCGACGAGGCCGAGCTGGAGGCCGCCGAGGGCTCCGGCGCGGCCGGTGAGGACGACGGCAGCGGCGGCTCGGCCGGCTACTTCCCGTACAAGCCGTACTGCGGGCAGTGCGCGAAGGACCTCACCACGGTCACCTCGTACGACGACGAGACCACCGAGCTGGCCTACACCTGCACGGAGTGCGGGTTCGGCGAGACGGTCCGGCTGAGCGAGTTCAACCGCGGCAAGCTGGTCTGGAAGGTCGACTGGCCGATGCGGTGGGCCTACGAGGGCGTGATCTTCGAGCCGTCCGGTGTCGACCACTCCTCGCCCGGCTCGTCCTTCGTCGTCGGCGGCCAGATCGTCCGCAAGATCTTCGACGGTGACCAGCCCATCGGCCCCATGTACGCCTTCGTGGGCATCAGCGGCATGGCCAAGATGTCCTCGTCGCGCGGCGGGGTGCCGACCCCGGGCGACGCACTGAAGATCATGGAGGCGCCGCTGCTGCGCTGGCTGTACGCGCGCCGCAAGCCCAACCAGTCCTTCAAGATCGCCTTCGACCAGGAGATCCAGCGGCTCTACGACGAGTGGGACAAGCTGGAGTCCAAGGTCGCGGACGGCAGCGCGCTGCCGGCCGACGCCGCCGCGTACTCCCGCGCGGCCCGCACCGCCGACGGTGAGCTGCCCCGTACGCCGCGCCCGCTGCCCTACCGCACCCTCGCCTCGGTCGCGGACATCACGGCCGGCCATGACGAGCAGACGCTCCGGATCCTGAGCGACCTGGACCCGGACAACCCCGTCACCAGCCTGGACGAGACCCGGCCGCGGCTCGCCAAGGCCGAGTACTGGATCACCACCCAGGTCCCGGCCGAGCAGCGCACCATCGTCCGTGACGAGCCCGACGGGGAGCTGCTCGGCACCCTCGACGAGCAGTCCCGTGGCTCGCTGCGGCTGCTGCTCGACGGCCTTGACGAGCACTGGTCGCTGGACGGCCTGACGACCCTGGTCTACGGCGTGCCGAAGGTCCAGGCGGGTCTGGAGCCGGACGCCAAGCCGACCCCGGAGCTGAAGGCTGCCCAGCGCGCGTTCTTCGCCCTGCTCTACAACCTGCTGGTCGGCCGGGACACCGGTCCGCGGCTGCCCACCCTGCTGCTGGCCGTCGGCGCCGACCGGGTGCGCAAGCTGCTCGGTGGCTGACGGATCGTCAAAGAGCAGTTGCCGTTGAGTCGTAGACGCCCCCGGGTGCTCTCCGACTGAGGGAGGAGAGGGGTTCGGCCCCGGGGACGAGGACACCCGGGGCCGGACCCTTCAGGCTGGAGCCATGAGAGGTTTACTCGGCTTCATCATCATGATTCAGGGCGCGATGGGATTCATCGGGCAAGTGTTCTTCGACGGCGCCTGGGGGCTGCTGCCCCGCTGGTTCGAGCTGCCGTCCCCCGCCTACGTCGGCCTCTTCGCGGCCGGTGCGGCGCTGGCCGTATGGGGGGACACGGCCAAGAAGCGCAAGCAGCAGCAGGAGCGCTCGGGGGCGGCATAGGGATGGCCCCTACGGGATGTGTTCGTTCTCCATCTCCATGCGGAAGCGATGCTGGAACTCGCGGACGAATCCGCGCAGATAGCCGTCGCTCAGCGGGCCGCCGTCCCGGCCGGTGACCCCGTAGGAGTTCAGCAGATAACGGCCGAACTGCCGGGAGTCGGGGAAGTCGTTCTTCTCTGCCACGTACATGCGGTACGCCGTGTAGTACGCCTCGTCCCGCGGGACATCGTCGGGGAGTGCGGAGGCCGGGGGCAACTGCTCGGGATCCGGGGGGAGTTGGGGATCCGGTTCCGGCGCGGGCCGGGGAGCGGGTGCGCGCTGTTCGGGGACCGGCAGCGGGTCACCGGCGTTGCCCAGCGGACGACTGCGCCCGGGGCCGACCGGGACGGTCAGCTGGGCGGCGGGAGCCGGTTCGGGAGCCGGTTCGGGGGCGGGCGCGGGAGCCGGCTCGGGTACGGGGGCGGCGGGAGTCTCGTGCAGGGGTGCGGGGTCTGCGGCGCGTACGGGCCCGGCCGGTACGTCACCCACGGGCTCGGCGGGTACCTCACCCACGGGCCCGGGGATGTCCGCACGTACGGGCCCCTCGATGCCGTCCGGCACGTCGGCCGTCCGCGGTGCGGCTGCCGCACCCGGCCCGGTCACCGGTGCCGCCGCCACGGCCGGCAGCTCGATCCCCGCGGCGGCGAGCCCGGCCGGCGCGGTCTTCGCCAGCGGTACGCCGTAGCGCGCCAGCCGCAGCGGCATCATCGCGTCGACGGGCGCCCGGCGGCGCCAGGCCCGCCCGTAGCGGGCCCGCAGCCGGGCCTGGTAGACGAGGCGGTCCTGTTCCAGCTGGATGACCTGGTCGTACGAGCGCAGTTCCCACAGCTTCATCCTTATCTCTATGTTCCCGGTATTACTCCTGTTCAGTACGATGTGCCGTTCCTGGTAGGTGAGTTAAGGCGGTTGGCGAGCTGATTGCAGCTGCTCGCCGGTGGCATGTATTCGGGGGAGTGGCGTGACGACAGGGATGGACGGCGGGACCTCGGGGGTGCCGGAGAGCGAGGAGCGCGAGCTTCAGCGCCAGTACCGGGAGAAGGCCGAAACCCACGATGGAGCCGCCTCCGACCTCAGGGCGGTGAAGACGTGGCAGAGGCTTTACATACTGGGAGAACTGGGTGCCCTGGCCCTCGCCGGGCTCTTCGGGTACACGGTGGTCGTGGGGCTGTGGCGGGACCAGCCGGTCATCACGCGGTACGTCGGGCTTGTGATCCTTCTGGGTCTGGCCACCTTGATGGGGCGCTTGTGGCTGAAGGGCCGAAAGGACCTCGTCACGAAGAACGCTGCTCTACGGACTGCTTTGTCTGCGCGGCAGACGGCAGCGGCGAAGTTGCCTCTCGATTCCCCGTCCGGGTTGAGGATCTACCGGGAGGCATCGCTCGATCTGATTGAGCAGTACCGGCAGGGAGCCGCCAGGAACCGGCGGGTGCACAACTTCTTCCAGGTCATCATCATCACGGGGTCGATCGTCACGTCGACTCTGACGGCGATGAACGAGGGCTCTAATTTTGCTCTGAGGATCACCACGTCCGCGCTCAGCGCCTTGGTGGGTATGGCGGCCGGTATCACGGGCTACTTCAAATTCCGGGAGCGCGGCTACAACCTGCAGTCGACGGCTGATGACATCGAAAAGCACTACAACGCTTCGCAGTTCATGCTCGACGACTATGCCGGGCCGGATGCGGCCCACCCGCTGTCTGAGGCGGAGAGGCTGAGGAAGTTCGCACGGTTCGTCGAGCGGCTCAAGGAGGAGCAGCGCAAGCGTGAGCTGCAGCTGGAGCAGCAGAGTTCCTCACGGGAGGAGCGATCGGCCTGACGAAGGCCTTGCGTGAAGCGTGGCGGAAGGCTTTAGCGAGCTTTCGGTCCGCCTCATCAGACGGCGATGACGCCGCCACCGTTGTCGTGTACGACCGCCTGCCACTCCAGGACCGGGCACTCGGCAATCAATAGTGTGTCGAGTCCGTCCGCCCCACCGGCTGCCGCGACCCGGGCGAACGCCTCCTCCTGGACGGGAAAGTTGCCTTGGAGTGCGTCGCAGTACTGGCACCCGTTGGTCAGCTGCTGCTCGCGCATGGTCCTGCTGTACCGGGACTTCACCGGCGCCGCCAGGTCCGCCCGGCCATTTTGCTCCAGGAGCTGCACGCCGAGCGCCATCGCCCGGGCGTTCTCCGTGGTGAACAGCCCGCAGTAGCCGCGTGCTGGACGGGCCGGATACAAGCCGGCGACGCAGGTGGTGTCGCTCCCGCATTTCCAGCAGGCCCGATGCAGTCCGAGAACGCGAAGGGGCAGGGTGGGAGCAGCACCGGGCGCTGGCAGGGCGGGCAGGACGATCGCGTCGGGGCCGAAGGCGTCTGCCTCGGCGAGCTCATCGATGTGGCGGCACGTCGCACAGCGCACTTCCCAGGTACCGCTCTCATTCCTCTGCACGAACCCGCCGTGCGCCGCTACCCATACAGAACACAATGCGCACCCTCCTGCGAACCGGTTCTCCACGGCCTCCCCTTCTGAGATTCGGCAGGCCGAGACGCAACGTGACTCCGACCTGCGGTTCCTAACTGTTCGCCAGGTCCGCCTAACCCTGCTTTGTTCCGCTGCCACTCACGGATCTCTGGGCGGCCCACATCTCAGTGAGGAGGCCCGGGCTTCCTGGTAGGTGAGGCCGGGGTTGTCCAGCGTCCACAGGTACAGGCGCCGTGCCATGCGCGGGGCCAGGAGGAAGTGGATCAAGGGGACTGGGCTCTTCCTCGGGGGCATGTTTTCCACTGTCAGGGGGCGGAAGTGTTCAGCACCGGCATGGTACGGGCTGGCTGTCGATCTGGGCCTTGATGTTGGTCAGTACGAAGTCGGCGGCCCCGATGGCGTCTGTGGTCTCGCGGTCGGACTTCAGGCCGCGTACGTGATCCTCGATGGCGGGTAGGTACGACGGACCGGGGCGGTAGAAGGAGCAGCCCGAGCACTGGAAACGGATGGGACAGGACCCGCCTCCGGCCTTGACATTGGAGGGCTCGGTGCAGTTGCCGAACGGGACAGCGACCGAGGCGACCTCGTACGTGCTTTGGGGGGAGAGGAGCCGAGCGGCCGGTGCGGTCCACGGCCAGGGGTGCAGTGCGCCGATGGCCTCTCGCTTCCGCTTCAGCGTCACCTGTAATGGTGGAGTCGGGTATTGGAACTGCCCGAATGCCCGCGGTGCGGGGCTCATATGTCGCTCCGGAACTGGCATCAGCCGCGTGGGAACCTCCGAGGGATCAGTCAGACCTGTTCGAAGTGGAACGCCTTGATGAAGCAGTCACGAGGCTGAGCGACAGCGAACAGGATGCACTCCACAAGCGACTGGGCAGTGAGGGCGTCGTTGGCCCCTCGCGGTGTGTTCTCCCACTCCTCAGAGAGCGGGTCGGTGTTGTCGAAGTCGGGCGGGTAGAGCGAGATCACCCGAACTCCTTGGGGCCGCAGACGCTTGGAGAGGATCTCGGCGAACCCTGCCTGGGCACTCTTGGCCGCATAGAAGGCGTCGTGCGCGTCCGAGCGCTGATGGCCGGCCGTCCCGCAGGCTGAGACCATGGTCACCACATCCGGCTTGTTCGAGTTAAGTAGAAGAGGGAGGAAGTTCTTCACTGTCAGGACGGTGCCGGTGGCGCCGGACGCGATGGTGTCGATGACATCGGAGTCGGAGGCTGACAGGAGGTCTGCCCCTTCGAGGTAGCGCGAGCCGTTGTTGACCAGCAAGTCGATGTGATCGGTATGCAAAGCGACCCTGGTGGCGAAGTCGCGGATCGAGGCGGAGTCCGTCAAGTCGCAGGCGAAGGCGTGGACCTGCTGATGCCCTCGGTCCCGAATCTCGTCGCGGACACACTCTGCGGCAGCGATGCTGCGTGCGGAGAGAAAGATCTCCGCGCCGAGGTCTGCGAGCTGGAGTGCCAGGGTTCGCCCGAAGTCGCGGCCGGCGGCGGTGATGACGACACGGTGGTTGTCGAATCTCATGTCGATGCTCCTGGTTCGTGGATGTGGACTGGATGCGGTAAAGCGCAACCACGCCTGGCGTACGACACGGAAGTCGATGCCGCCCTTCACCGCGTCATAGCGACGATGGGTCGCAGCCCACAGCCCCACGGCGGCCGCGTCCCGTGTGTCACCCTGCATCGGATCGGCACCCTCATACTGCCGCCGAGCGCGCTCGACCATGCGCGCCACTTTCCGTGGTGTGACGTGCACAGCCGGAGTTGCTGCTGCTCGCGGTTGCATCCGCCCACGAGGCATTCTCCTTGGTGGGGCAAGGGGTGGGGTGTGGCTGAGCGCTGCCAGGCCGAAACCTGCAGTCGGGGAGTCTGTTTCCTGCGCTCGTTGAAGGCGGAGGAGTGGGTCGGGCAGAGCCCGTGACTCACTGCCTCCCGTGCGCATCGCCCCGTGGGCCTGGTGGACGGTGATGTCCGCCTCGGGGTAACAGCGGCCAGGAGGCGGCGCAGCGCGGCACCTCGCCGCGCGGCGAGGTGGTCTTCGCGCTGTGGGAGCCGCCGCTGACCGAACTCCACGGCGAGCAGGGCGCCCCGGTCCGCCGCACCGCCACCGCCGAGACCGCCGATCTGCTCACCGACCTGGCGCCGCAGGATCGCCAGGGACTCGTCGGACAGGGCGGGGGTCGTCTTGCAGATCTGGCGGCCGTGGGCGTGGGCGGTGGCTGGCTCGGCGGCGGCCCCGGCGAGGAGCGGGTAAGTCGTCTCGCCAGCCGGCACCAGCACTTCGAGTGCCTCGACCACGCCCTGGCAAGTCACCCGGTTGACTGGGCGACCTGGACCCGCGAGCGCTAGCGCGAGCTGTACGCGGAATACTCACGCACCCCGTAGCTGCCAGTGCTGCACTTCGTCGGCGACGACCAGCGGCGGGGCGTCAACCGGCGCCGCGAAGGCTCGACAACCGCGTGAGCGCGCTGGGACCGGTGTACGGCCCGGGGCCCCTTCACCCCTCGACGCGGTTGCCCCACAGCGCCTTGTCGTTGACGTTCTGCTTGGTCACGATCGGAGCGGGGAGCCGGTCCTCCAGGAGCCCGCTGGGCAGCCTGACGACGGTGCTGCCGTGGTCTGTCGGACCAGGTTTGAAGCTCTGGCCCGCCATTGCCTTCTTGATGTAGAAGATGGCGTATTTCGCGTAGAGGTCGACAGGCTGGGAGACGGTGGCGTCGATCTCTCCTTTCCGGATCGCGTCCAGCTCCTGCGGGACGCCGTCGTTGGAGACAATGGTGATGTGCTTGGAGCTGCCGAGCGGGAACAGCGCGTCGCGGCGTCTGAGCATCGACAGCGTCGGCGTCAGATAGACACCGCCTGCCTGCAGGTAGATGCCCTTGATATCCGGATTGGTGCTGAGCAGGGCCTCCAGGTCGGCCGCGGCCTTGCCGGACTGCCACAACGCGGGGAGGTCGAGAACTTCGACGCCGGGGTAGTTCTTAGCCATGCAGCTGCTGAAGCCTTCCGACCGGTCCCGGGCGCTGGCCGAAGCCAGGGCACCCTGAATCTGCACCACTTTGCCGGTCTTCACCGAATCGCCGAGGTACCGGCACGCCTTCTGGCCGTATGCACGGTTGTCCGCGCGGACCACCATCTTGACCTCGCCGCTGTCCGGTACGTCGTTCACCGCGACCACCGGCACCCGCTCGCGCCTGGCCGCATGCAGCCCGGGCCTGATCGCCGCCGAGTCAACCGGTGCGATGACCAGACCTTTGGCGCCCTGGACGATCAGGCTGTGGATGTCGGAGATCTGCTTCTCGGTGTCGGAGAGGGAATTCATCGTGGGGAGGACTTCGACCCTCTGCGCCTTGGCCTGCTGATGGATGGCGGCGTTGTACGCCCGCCAGAACGGGGAATTCAGAAGGGGGACGACCACCCCGACCGGCCCCACGGCGGCAGGACCGCTGCCAGCCGTCCTGCCGCCATCGCAGCCCGTGACCGCAAGGCCGCAGACGAGAGCGAGAGCGGTCGCAGCCGTGGCCATGTGCCTCAACGGCAGCCGGAGCGCGCCCCCGCCTCCGAGTTCGGTCACCGGTTCGATCGTCATACCCGTCCCGCCCTCCCGGTGCTGCCGCAGTAAATGCGTACACCTCGCCTGCGGCGGCCGGAGAACCCGCCGCAGGTTGCGGTGATCAGGGTAAGGGCTCTGCCGCAGTAAATCCGGCATTTACTGCGCGGCAACCCTGACGAGCCGACAGGCGACCAAGCGCCGTGACTACTGAAGCAGTATGAAGACCACTTAGCGGCTGTCGTCGGACTGCCTGCCTGTGCGCTTCTCTCATTCCTCCTTGTGGTCTTACTCGAAGCCCGTTACGACAGGGTGGAGATGGAGTTTTTCGGCATTGTGCGCTTCCAAGGTGCCGCGGGGTCAATCATTCTCTGGGCATTCTGTTTCTTCATAATGGTGTGCGGGGTAAGGATGCTTTGGTGACTGCCGGTTAAGGGATGGCGAGTGGTTCTGCGACTGCCCGGTGCTGTTCGACTTCGACAGCAAACAGGTCGAGATCAGCCATCAAAAATTCGGTGATCTCTCCCTCAGGTGGAACACGGTCGACCCACCCGTCCGGTCCGCTGGCCCGGTTTTGACCTGCAGTGGCGTTCCGAGCCTCTTCCTGGACTCTGGACTCTGCGGGGGCTGTCGCTCAGGCGTCATCTCATTTGGCCCGACGCGGCATTGAGTCCTCCACCCGTCTGGGCCGTCACCGCTGGGTCGTAGAGCAGTCCGTGGCGTGGCTCGCCGGCTGCCGCCGACTCCACCGCCGCTATGAACGCATAGCCGACCACTTCCTTGCCTTCACCGCCATCGCCTGCACCCTCATCTGCTACCGCCGACTCGCCAAATGAGATGGCTTCTTACGGGATGATCTGATCCCAGAATCAGGCACGAGACCTCTCTGCATGCCAACTGCCGATTGACCGGGAGGTGCCCCCGGCCGGGGGCACGGGGGCGTCGGCCGGGGCGGGGGGCAGGGGGCGTCGATACCGTCAGTTGGCCTTGGTGGCGGCGGTGACCGCTTCCTTGGCGGCCGCCTGGACCTTCTTGAGCAGGTCGGCGCCCTTGGGGGCGTCCGCGCCCGCCAGGCCGGCGCCGTTGTAGTTGATCGTGACGACGATGTTGGAGGTGCGGGCGATGACCGTCGTGTTCTTGAAGTCGTTGCCCTCCTTCTTCACGTCGTAGGTGATCGCGGTCGCCTCGTCGCCGGTGCCGGAGGTCTGCACGGCCGACAGCTTCTTGGCGCCCTTGGTGTCCTTCGCCTCGATGACCTGCTTGGTGTAGAAGTCCGTGGCGCGCTTCTCGCCGGAGCCGACGCCCGGGTCGGAGTCGTAGCGCTGGTAGCCGATGTCGAGCCAGCGGAACTGGGTGCCGTCGACGCCGTTCTCGTCGGAGCTGCTCCAGGAGCAGGTGCCGTGCACGGAGTTGTCCGTGGAGGTGCCCCGCTCCCCGGAGGCGTCCTTCGCCTTGGGCAGCATCTTCTTCACGGTGTCCTTGGAGAACGCCGTGCACGGGTTCGGCAGCTTCTTGAACTTCGCCGGCGCGACGGTCGGCGAGGGCTTGGCGGAGCTGCCGGAGGCGGTGGAGGCGGAGGCGTCACCGGAGCTGTCGCTGTCCGAGCCGGAGCAGCCGGCGACGAGCAGCACCGGAACTGCTGCGCAGGTGAGAAGGCTGGCGAGGCGCTTGGCTGAACGGTGCATGGTTCCTTCGCTGTTCGTCGTCGTCGGGTCGGCGTGGTGCACGACCGTGGCGGTGGTCCGCCTTTTCTCCCGTACGGGCAGGGCTAGGGGCACGGTACGCGGCGCAGCGAGGTGGGTGACCGATTCCTGTCGATCAGCACAACGGCCAAACCGGGCGCATTCCCTCACACTTACCGATTCGGTCAATGTGCCCGATCCGGACTATTCGCTGAGGCTCTCGGACAGCTCGCCGGCCAGCGAACGTGCCTTGTCCTGCAGTTCCTGGCTGTCCGGCAACATCGTCTTGTCCGTGGACCACTGGTCGTAGGTGAGCGTCACGATGACGTTCGACGTGCGAAAGACCACAGTGACATCGCGGTGCACCCCCGAGTCCGCTGTGACCAATTTGTCATTGAGGAAGGCCGCGTCCCCGAGGTCGTCCAGGACGCGCGGGGCGGTGGAGTCGCTCAGGTCGGCGCTGGGGTCCGTAGTGGGGGCCGCGCTGGGGTCCGCACTGGGGTCCGCACTGGGGTCCGTACCGGGGGCGGACGTCCCCGAGGGGCTCCCGGAGGCCGCCTGCCCCTTCTTGCCCGTCGAGCTGTTCGTGGTGGCCCCTTCGCCCTTGCCCTCCCCCTTGGTGGCGGACGGGCTCGGGGTGGCGGGCGAGGGGGAGCCGGTGCCGCCGGGCGGGATCTGGGCGGCCAGCTCCTTGCTGTCGTAGATCCCCTGCGCCTTGTCGTCATCGCTGACGGCGGCGTCGTAGGACACCACACGCTGGATGTCGAGGCTCAGATGGCGGGTGCCTGCGGTGGTCTCGCGGGTCCAGCGGCAGCCGACGCGGCGGTCGGTGTCGTACGTGATGTCGGCCTGGCCGGCGTAGATCTTCTTGGCCTCGGCGCGCGAGAGCTGCTGGCCGCCGCCGGGCAGCATGCCGCGCAGGGTGCCGCGCGCGGGCAGCCCGCAGGCCTCGGGGAGGGTCTGGTAGCGGCCCGGTTCGGCGGCCGGGCTCGATGAGGCGGTGCCGCCGCTCTTGGCGTCTCCGGTCTCGTCGTCGGCGCTGGAGCCGCCGGTGCAGGCGGTGAGGCCGGCGGCCAGTGCCGCGGCCACCACGAGTGCGGCGCCGGGTACGAACGGCTTGCGTGGCATCGCTCGCGGCTCCTTCCCCTACGAAAATGCGGTTGCCGCCGGTCAGCGGCCGATGGACACAATGTCTACCGCACGTCTTGCCGCGCATGCCGGTCCGCCGTCCAAGATCGGATAACTTGTCCGGCTTTTGCGTTTTTCATAAATTCGGGGGAATGAGGGAGTTATGTCGTACGTCGAGGTGCCGGGTGCCCAGGTACCGATCCGGATGTGGACGGACCCGGCCACGGTCGAGGACGTCGCGATGCAGCAGCTGCGCAATGTCGCCACCCTGCCGTGGATCAAGGGCCTGGCCGTGATGCCGGATGTCCACTACGGCAAGGGCGCCACGGTCGGCTCGGTGATCGCCATGCGCGGCGCGGTCTGCCCGGCGGCGGTCGGCGTCGACATCGGCTGCGGGATGAGCGCAGTGCGGACCTCGCTCACCGCCAATGACCTCCCCGGTGATCTTTCCCGGCTGCGCTCGAAGATCGAGCAGGCGATTCCGGTGGGCCGGGGGATGCACGACGATCCGGTGGACCCGGGGCGGATCCACGGGTTCCCGACGGCCCGGTGGGACGACTTCTGGGCGCGGTTCGACGGGGTTGCCGAAGCGGTCAAGTTCCGTCAGGAGCGGGCCACGAAGCAGATGGGGTCGCTCGGTTCGGGCAATCACTTCATTGAGTTCTGCCTCGATGACGACGGTGTGGTGTGGCTGATGCTGCACTCCGGCTCCCGGAACATCGGCAAGGAGCTGGCCGAGTTCCACATGGGGCAGGCGCAGAAGCTGCCGCACAACCAGGGCCTGGTCGACCGTGACCTCGCCGTCTTCATCGCCGACACCCCGCAGATGGCGGCGTACCGCAACGACCTGTTCTGGGCGCAGGAGTACGCCAAGCACAACCGGGCCGTGATGATGGGGCTCTTCCAGGACGTCGTCCGCAAGGAGTTCAAGAAGGCGAAGGTCACCTTCGAGGACGTGATCTCCTGCCACCACAACTATGTGGCGGAGGAGCGGTACGACGGCATGGACCTGCTGGTGACCCGTAAGGGCGCGATCCGGGCGGGCAGCGGCGAGTACGGGATCATCCCGGGCTCGATGGGCACCGGCTCGTACATCGTCAAGGGCCTGGGCAACGCCGCGTCCTTCAACTCCGCCTCCCACGGCGCCGGCCGCAAGATGAGCCGGAACGCCGCGAAGAAGCGGTTCTCCACCCGGGATCTGGAGGAGCAGACGCGGGGTGTGGAGTGCCGTAAGGACTCCGGTGTCGTGGACGAGATCCCGGGCGCCTACAAGCCGATCGAGAAGGTCATCGATCAGCAGCGGGACCTGGTCGAGGTCGTGGCGAAGCTCAAGCAGGTCATCTGCGTCAAGGGCTGAGCGCGGCACTCCACATGAGCGACTGAGCGCGGCACTCCACGTGAGCGGCAGGCCCCGGACCGGACGCGGACACTGTTGGCGGACGGGCGCGGGCCTTCCGGACGACGGCCTGTACGACTCCGTTGGGATGGTGCAGGCCGTCGTCCCGGGTCAGCGGCCCGGCGACAGCGGAGTCAGTGGACGGGTGAGCGGGACGGGCAGCCCTTCGGGGGCCTTCGGCGCGGCCGGGTGCGCGAACCGCCGCGGCTCGGCGGGCACATCGATGTCGCACATCGCCTTCGCCTGGAAGGCCCCGGTAGCGGCGTCGATCGGGCCCGGCTTGATGTGACCCGTCGCGTCGAGCTGCTGGTACTTGGACCGGTTGAACCCGAGCGACATCTGGCGCTTGCCGTCGGGCGTCGAGTACGTCACCGTCTCGGCGCCCCACACCGCGCCGGTGTGTCCCCAGAAGCGCCCGCACGCCGTGTCGATCGCGCCGATGCCGAGGCCGTAGTGCATCAGCAGATTGCCCTCTTCGTCCTTGGCCTCGACGGTGGTCTGCATCTGGCGGAGTTCGGCGGGGGCGAGCAGTTCGCCGGTCAGCAGCGCCCGGTAGAAGGTGTTCACATCCTCCATCGTCGCGACCAGCGCCCCGGCGGTACCGCCCCAGGACATGTCGTAGGTGCTGTAGTCACGGGCCGGGCTGATCAGTCCGTAGAAGGATTCGTACATCTTGGAATGCGGCCCGGATATCCGTGCGGAGGCCGGGAAGTAGGTGTGCTTCAGCCCGGCCTTGCGGATGACCTTGCGGGTGATGTACTCCTGCGGATCCTCGCTGGTGACCTTCTGCAGCAGCATTCCCGCGATGACGTAATTGGTGTTGGCGTAGGACCACTTCTCGCCGGGCTTGCCCGTCGGTTCCGCCTGCAGGCCCAAGCGTGCGAGCTCCTCAGGGGCGAAGTGGCGGTGACGGTTGGTGTCGAGGCTCTCGGTACTTCCCTTGAGGAGGGAGGGGAAGGCGCCGAGGATGTAGTCGGCGATGCCGCTGGTGTGGTTGAGGAGCATACGGACGGTGATCTTCCGGCCGCGTTCACCGGGGACGAGGTCGGGGAGGTAACGGGCGATGGGGGCGTCCAGATCGATCCGTCCCGCGTCGACCTGCTGCAGCACGGCGACGGCGGTGAACGCCTTGGTGAGGCTGCCTAAGCGATGCTGCATCTGCGGCTCGACCGGGCGGTTGGTGGCGAGGTCGGCGACACCGGCCGCGCCCCGCCATTCGTCCCGGCCCTCCCGGACGGCCGCGTAGGTGCCGTACATGCCCGCTCTGCGCAGTGCCGCCAGCTTCTCGTCCAGTGCCTTGTGGTCGAGATGGCCCGGGCGGGCCGTCGTTCCTGTGGTGGCGTGAGCGCCGGGCGCGGGGGCCGTTGCGGCCTGGGCCGGTACCACGGCTGCCACCAGTGAGAGCATCACGGCCGTGGTGGTGCCGGCGATCCGTGCGCGATGGCGGCGGGCCGGGCGGGCCGGGCGGGGCAGAGTCATGTCTTCTCCCGTTACAACTTCCTGCTACTGCGGTCGATCACGCATGTGATCTTGGTCATCTCGATTCTCTCGGCCGACCGCCGTCCCCACGTCCTCCCGTAGAACGACCTGTCTCACCAACACTGATGACATTCGTCAGGCGTCTACGAGCCCGAAGTGTGCATGCCTGAAGCGCAATTGCCGGAACTGTGACCGCCGGAACTGTGACTGTCCGAGCTGCGACTGCCGGACGGTGGGTTCAGAAACTGCGTGTCCGGAGTGTGCGTGGTGCCGGGCCGTGCTCGGTCCGCGTGAGGTGGCGGCACCGCAACCATGTGGCGGAGGAGCGGTACGACGGCATGGACCTGCTGATGAGCCGGAACGCCGCAAAGAAGCGGTACGACCGTATGGACCTGCTGCTGAGCCGGAGCGCCGCGAAAAGCGGTTCTCCACCCGGGATCTGGAGGAGCAGGCGTGGGGTGGAGTGCCGTAAGGAAGGCGTGGGGTGTGGAGTGCCGTAAGGACTCCGGTGTCGTGGACGGGATCCCGGGCGCCTGCGAGCCGATCGAGAAGGTCATCGATCAGCAGCGGGACCTGGCGGGACCCGGCGGGACCCGGCAGGACCTGGCGGGACCTGGTCGAGGTCGTGGCGAAGCTCGTGGCGAAGCTCAAGCAGGTCATCTGCGTCAAGGGCTGACCCGGCTGCGGGGCGGCCGCCGGCTCAGGAGACGCGGCCGGCCATCGCTCCGCCGCCGGTGGCGACGCCGCCGCTCGGCCTGGGCGCGGTGAAGGGGGGCGTGTCCTGCCGGCACGCCGCTCCGGCCGGCGGGAGGGTGCCGTCGATGAAGTAGCGGCTCTCGTACGCGTTGACGCAGCTGCTGGGGTTGAGCAGCGCGGTGTGCCCGTACCCGTGGTGGGTGAGCAGGCGGGCGTGGGCCAGTTCTTCGGCCATGGCCTGTGCGCCCGAGTAGGGAGTGGCGGGGTCGTAGCGGGTGCCGATCACCAGGACGGGGTGCGCCGTCGGCCTGTTCCACGGGCCGCGGTAACCGGTGGCGGCGACGCCCGGCCAGGTGGCACACGGCTCCCCGGCCCAGGTCCAGAAGCGTCCGGGGTCGCCTGCGCGCAGGGCGCTGGCCTCCTCCAGGGCGTGATAGGCCCCGGGGGCACGTGGATTGGGGCTGTCGCTGCAGAAGACCGCAGCGGCCTGTTCGTCGCCCAGGTACGGATCCGGATGCGGGACCGGTGGCGCGGGCGGGGCCGGGGACGGGGCCGGTGCGCGCCCCTGCCACAGGGTCTGCAGCCGGCCGGCGAGAGTCGTCCATCCGGGGTGGACGATGTAGAGGCCGTTCACCACGTCACCCACCGTGCGGCTGTAGGTCCACGCGCCCACGGGGTGCTCCCGGAGCCGCCGCATCAGCCGGTCGAACTTGTCCCGGGTCGCCTTCGGGCTGCCGGCGGAGAAGGCGCAGCGGGCGGTGGTGGCGGCGCCGCACCGGGCGAGGAACTGGTCCAGGATGGCGGCCGCGCCGCGGTCCGCGCCCATGCGCAGGAAGGTCGGGAGCCGGGGGTCTTCCGTCGAGGCGTGGTTCGTCCAGGCCTGCGGGTCGATGGTGCTGTCGAGGGCCATGGCGCGGACCTTGCTGGGGAAGAGGTTGGCGTAGGTGGCGCCCAGGAACGTGCCGTAGGAGATCCCGAGGTAGGTGAGCTGCGGGTCGCCCGCCGCCTGCCGGAGCCGGTCGAGGTCGCGAGCCGTGTCGGCGGTCGACACATGACGCAGGAGCTCGGGGTCACGCTGCTGACAGCGCCGGCCCAGCTCCTTGTACGCGGCGATCCAGGCCGCCCGCTGTCGTGCGCCCACCGGGAAGCCGGCCGGTTTGCCCGACAGCCACGCGTGGGCCTCCTCGGGACCCGCGAAGCAGTTCACCGCGGTGCTGCTGCCGACCCCGCGGGGATCCCAGCTGACGATGTCGAACCGCTCCCGCACCTCGCGCGGGAAGAAGCGGTAATTCTGTGGCATCTGGACCGTTCCCGGCCCGCCGGGTCCGCCGGGGTTGAAGAACAGGGTGCCGATGCGCCGCCCGGGGCCGGTCGCCTTCCGCTTGATGACGGCCAGTTCGATGGTGCGGCGGCCGGGGTTGCGGTAGTCCAGCGGCACCTTCGCGGTCGCGCAGTCGAACGCACTGCCCTGGACGCAGGGGCTCCACTCCAGCTGTGGGGCGGACGCCGAAGGTGACGGCGGACCGCCGGCCGAAGGTGACGGCGGACCGGCGGCCGTGGCGAGGTCCGGCCCGGCGAGCACCGTCGAGCAGGTCACCACCGCGGTGACGACCGCGGCACCACGCCTACGGCCCGCTATGGGCCCGGATATGAGCATGCCTCGTCCTTCCACGGCTGAGCGCCCGATGCCTCCCATGCGCTGGACGTCGGCACGCATCCGTGTCCACCACACCGCGGCGCGGCACTGCACGCGAGCCGGCCACCGCCGAATGGCCGAGCGCCTGGCGCCGGCGATGTCGTGCGCGGCGGACAGCGCGTCGCCGGTGTAGGAGACGGGGTCGGTGAGCTGGGCGGCCACGAGGTGCTCGATCAGTGGCTGGATCAGGCGTGAGGTGAGGGCGACGAGGGTGAGGGCGTAATTGCGGATCATCCACACCCTGTGGTCGGCGTAGCGGCGGTGCCGGGCGGCGCGGTAGCCGGCGAAGCCGGTGAGCAGCCAGAGGGTGTCGAGGACCGCCAGGGACGCCTGGTTGCTGAGGCCCAGGGGTGAAGTAGATGACGGGGATGCCGACCAGGGCCGAGGGGAAGACCCCGGCGAAGAAGTAGGCGCGGCCCGTCCAGCGGTGTGC
The DNA here is from genome assembly GCF_040650675.1 of Streptomyces sp. NPDC048637. Taxonomy (NCBI): domain Bacteria; kingdom Bacillati; phylum Actinomycetota; class Actinomycetes; order Kitasatosporales; family Streptomycetaceae; genus Streptomyces; species Streptomyces sp. NPDC048637. Next base: position 41,087 of record NZ_JBEZHQ010000042.1, on the reverse strand, counting down.
GGCCGGATGGCGGTGGCGCAGCCAGGGCCAGGACTGGGCGAGGCCGGTGAGCACGGCGACGGCGGCGGTGAAGAGGTGCGCCACCAGCAGGGCGAAGTGGAGTGCACTGCGTGGTGGGACACGGCTGGTGTGCAGGTCGGGCGGGACTCAGGCGGACAGGGCCTGGGCGGTGACGAGGACGGTCACCACGGTGAGCGGCAGCAGCCAGGCGACGGTGCGCAGGCGGCTGCGGCGCCGTACGGCGACGGGGGTGGTCGTGGTGCCTGTGGTGTCCGTGGTGGCTGGGGGTGTGCCGGTGCCTGTGATGGCCGGGCGTGTGCCGGTGCCCGTGGTGGTTGGGTGTGTGCCGGTGCCGGTGCCGGTGCCGGTGCCGGTGCCCGTGATGGTGGGCCGCTCCCCGTTGGCGGCGGCCCCGTCGGTGGTGGCCACGTCCGCGGCGGCCCCGTCAGTGGTGGCCCCGTCCGCGGTGGCCCCGGCGGGGGGTGCTCCGTGACTGGTGGAGGTCATGGGGCCACTGTCGCGAGCGGAGCGCGCCGGGACACGGGGCCCGGACACCCGGCGGGGGGTGTACCCAGGCCCCGTATATGAGGGGTGGCGTCCGGCGGGGGCGGTCCCGCCGGGTGGCTCAACCGGTGCGGTGGACCTTGGAGTTGGAGGCCTGGGCGCGCGGGCGGACCACCAGGAGGTCGACATTGACATGGGAGGGACGGGTGATCGCCCAGGCGACGGTGTCGGCGACATCCTCCGCGCTGAGCGGCTGCTCGACGCCCTGGTAGACCTTGGCGGCCTTGGCGGTGTCGCCGCGGAAGCGGGTGGTGGCGAACTCGTCCGTCTTGACCATGCCCGGGGCGACCTCGATGACGCGCACCGGCTCGCCGCACAGCTCCAGGCGGAGGGTCTCGGCGATGACATGCGCACCGTGCTTGGCGGCGACATAGCCGCCGCCGCCCTCGTAGGTGCCATGCCCCGCGGTGGAGGAGAGCACGACGACGGTGCCGTCGCCGGAGGCGGTGAGCGCGGGCAGCAGCGCCTGGGTCATATGGAGCACGCCCAGCACATTGACCTCGTACATGGTCCGCCAGTCGGCGGGATCACCGGTGGCGACCGGCTCCGCGCCGAGCGCACCGCCGGCGTTGTTGACCAGGACGTCGACGGAGGGGTAGCGGTCGAGGGCGGCTGCGAAGGCGTCGACGGCGGCGCGGTCGGTGACGTCGAGGGCGTAGGCCTCGGCGTGCGGCAGCTCGGCGGCGAGCGCTTCGATGCGGTCCTTGCGGCGGGCGGTGAGCACCACGTGGTAGCCGGCCGCGGCCAGCGCCCGCGCGGTGGCGGCGCCGATGCCGCTGCTCGCTCCGGTGACGACGGCGGTACGGGCTTCGGCGGTCATGCATTCTCCTTGGGCGATGGGTCCCCCTGCTCTGCACGAGCCGGGGCAAAATGGTCCGCGGCCAGCATATGCAGGAGGTTCAGCGGCCCCTGGGGGCGTACATGATCACTGCCATACCGGCCAGGCAGACCAGCGCGCCGATCACGTCCCAGCGGTCGGGACGGTAGCCGTCGGCGACCATGCCCCAGGCCAGCGATCCGGCGACGAAGACACCACCGTACGCGGCGAGGATCCGGCCGAATGCGGCGTCCGGCTGGAGGGTGGCGACAAAGCCGTACACACCGAGCGCGAGCACTCCGGCGCCGATCCAGGCCCAGCCCTTGTGTTCGCGGACGCCCTGCCAGACCAGCCAGGCCCCGCCGATCTCGAAGAGGGCGGCGACGACAAAGAGGGCAGCGGAGCGGGCGATCAGCATGGGGGAAGCGTACGGAGCAGGAGCCCGGCTCCCGTGCGGGCGGGGTGGCTGTCAGCGGGCGGCTGTCAGTGGGGGCGGCTGCCAGCGGGGGTGGCTGTCAGTGGGGGTGGCTGTCAGTGGGGTGTGAGAACTTCGGGGGCATGCTGATCGAACGGGCTTACGTGGACGTTCCGGAGGGGGCAGGGGCGGCCGAGGACGGCTGGCCCTGGACGGTGCCGTGTGTGCGCCAGCTGGCCACGGAGGGGCTGGCCTTCCGCGCCCCGGTCACCTTCCTGGTGGGGGAGAACGGTTCGGGGAAATCGACCCTGGCCGAGGCGCTGGCGGAGGGTTTCGGGCTGGACTCGTACGGCGGCTCGGCCGGATACAAGTACGCCGGCCCGCGGGAGGCGTCGCTGCTCGGCGGACTGATGCGGTTCGATCCCACGTACGAGGGCCGCCGGATGGTGCGCGGGCCGCGGGTCCGCCGGCGGGGGTTCTTCCTTCGGGCCGAGACGGCGATGGAGGCGCTGAACCGGGAGCGGAGCGCGCTGAAGCTGTCGCGGTCCCCGGACGACATGAGCCATGGGGAGGGCTTTCTGATGGCCTTCCGGGAGCGGTTCTCGCAGCGTGGCCTGTATGTGATGGACGAGCCGGAGGCGGCACTGTCCTTCACCTCCTGTCTTGAACTGGTGGGGCTGATGGACGAGTTGGGGAGCAGCGGCGCACAGATCATCTGCGCCACCCACTCCCCGCTGCTGACGGCGCTGCCCGGCGCCGAGATCGTCGAGGTCGGCGAGCACGGGATGCGGCGGGTGGAGTGGGCGGAGCTGGGGCTGGTCGACCACTGGCGGCGCTATCTCAGCGACCCGCAGGCGTATTTGCGGCATGTGCTGGAGGGGTGAGGGCGGCGGCTATGGAGGCCCCGTCCTCGCTCCCGGTCCAGTGGGCGAGGGCGCCGCGTAGCGCCGCGGTGCGCTCGGCGGGGGCGGTGGCGTCGGTGGCCCAGGCGATATAGCCGTCGGGGCGGACGAGAAGGGCCGTGCGGCGGGCGCTGCGCCAGGAGGCGGTCACCACGCGGTCGTCGGCGGGGCGAGGGGCGTCCCCGCCGCCTGTCGGAGTCCGGGGGACGCCGGGCTCGTCGGCGGGGGTGATGAGGACGAACCGGCCCTGACGGAGCAGCTCATAGAGGCGGCCGCCGCCGGCCAGCCGGATGTCGGGGGCGCGGCGGCCCGCGAGGGGGTGGGCGCCGGGCCCGGCCGGATAGGCGATGCCGATGCCGGTGAGGGTGCGGATCGCCCGGCGGGACAGCGGCCGCAGACGGTTGACGAGCTGAGCGCCGAGGGCGCGGACGGCCTGTCCGGGGGCGGTGGGCAGCAGGGCGAGCCGGACGAGTGCGCCGCTGCTGCGCAACGCCTGCTTGCCCACCGGGTGGCGCTCCGTCTGGTAGCTGTCCAGCAGGCTGTCGGGGGCACGGCCCCGGAGCACCGCGGCCAGTTTCCAGCTGAGGTTGGCGGCGTCCTGCAGACCGGTGTTCATGCCGAGGCCGCCGGCGGGGGAGTGCACATGCGCGGCGTCCCCGGCGAGGAAGACGCGGCCGACGCGGTAGGAGGGGACCTGGCGTTCGTCGCTGTGGAAGCGGGAGACCCAGCGGGCGTCATGCATGCCGTAGTCACTGCCGAGGGCGAGCCGGGTCAGCTCGCGGATCTCGTCGAGGTCGGCGGGTGCGTCCTCGTCGGCCCGGCGGCGGCGGTTCCAGCCGATGACGCGGTACCAGCCGTCGCCGAACGAGGCGATCAGCGCGAACGCCTCGCCGCTGGCATTGACCATGAGGGGCGAATCGGGCTCCTGGGCCAGCCGGACATCGGCGAGCACCAGGGAGCGGATCACGGACCTGCCGGGGAAGGGCAGCCCGATCGCCTCGCGGATGGTGCTGCGGAAGCCGTCGGTGCCGACGGCGTAGGCGGCGCGGACGGTGCCGAGGCCCTCGGCGGTGCGGAAGCGCACCGTGACACCGCCGGCGTCCTGATCGAGGCCGAGCACCTCGGAGCCGTGGCAGAAGGTGACACCGGCCCGGCGGGCCCGGCGCTCCAGCAGCCGCTCGACCTCGAACTGGGGCGTGACCAGCACGAAGGGGAAGCGGGTGCGGAGCTGGGTCGGGTCGATGGTGGCGCCGCCGAAGAGGCGGAGGCCGGTGAGCGGATGACCGCCGGCGATCAGCTCATCGGCGAGGCCGCGGGCGTCCAGCTGCTCCAGGGTGCGGGCATGCACGACCAGGGCGCGGGTGAGGTTGCTGATCTCGGCGGGGCGGCGCTCCAGGAGTCTGACGCCCAGTCCCGCCTCGGCGAGGTCTCCGGCGAGCAGCAGGCCGGTCGGGCCGGCGCCCACGACGATGACGTCCGTATCGCGGGCCTGGGCGGCCCCGCTGTCGCTCCGGCCGGTCCTGCGGTTCATGGCGTCCATGGCTTCCGCCTCCTGTGCCTGCTGTGACTGTGGCCGCGGCTGTGGGCCGTGGCTGTGCCAACGCACGTTGGTCAACGCTTGTTGGCAAGCGTAGGGCGGCCGGGGCTGGCATGTCAACAGCTGTTGGCCTACAGTTGTTGACATGGCTGAACATGCCCCCTCCACCACTGATGCCGTGCCGGATGCCGCCCCCACCGCGGCATCCGACGTAACGCCCGGCGCCACCGCGGGCCCCGCCGCTGCCCCCGGCGCCGCGGACCCCGCGCCCGACGAAGCGCCCGACCCCGCCCGCCCCCGCCGCTCCGCCACGACCCGGGCCGCGATCCTCGCCGCCGCCAAGGACCGCTTCGCCGCGGACGGCTACGAGCGCGCCACCATCCGCGCCATCGCCAGGGACGCGGACATCGACCCGTCGATGGTGATGCGCTACTACGGCAACAAGGCCGGTCTCTTCGCGGCCGCCTCCGAGATCGAAGTGCACGCCCCGGACCTCACCCACTTCCCGCGCGACGAGGCCGGCGCCCGGCTCGTCCGCCACTTCGTGGAGCGCTGGGAGTGCGACGAGACGCTGACGGCGATGATGCGGGTCGGCGTCACCAACGAGGCGGGCGCGGAGCGGATGCGCGGCGTGTTCGCGGAGCAGATCGAGCCGGTCCTCGCCGCGGTCTGCCCGGTCCCCGAGGAGGCGCCGACCCGCGCCGCGCTGATCGCCTCCCAGATACTCGGCATGGCGCTGTGCCGCTATGTGCTGCACATCCCGCCGGCCGTCGGCCTCAGCCGCGACGAGGTCATCGCCTGGCTGGCCCCCACCGTCCAGCGCTATCTGACGGCCGAGCACCCCTGACGGCCGCCGGGGCCGGGCGGTCTCCCCGGTGGCCGCTCATCGCGCGTATGCGGTCGGCGGGACCCCGACGGTGGCGGTGACATCGCGGACCAGATGCGCCTGGTCGCTGTAGCCCAGCTCGGCCGCGAGCGCGGCCCAGTCGACCTCCGCATCGGAGGCGGCGCGCTCCAGGGCCTCGTGCACCCGGTAGCGCAGCAGCACCCACTTGGGGCTGACCCCGACATATCCGGCGAACAGCCGCTGCAGGGCCCGTACGGACAGGCCCTCGGCCCGCGCGAAGTCCGCGACCCGGCGGATCGTCCGGTCCGTGCGGATCCGGTCGGCCAGCCCCATGGCGAGCTCGGCCTGGGCGAGAACCCGCGGCCCGGCCCGCAGGAGCGGCGTCAGAAAGGCGTCGAGCGCGGCGACCCGGGCGTCCTCGTCGGCCGGTTCCAGCACGGCGGCCGCGGCGTTGGCGGGCCCGAAGGCCGCGGCCAGCGGTAGCCGGCGGTCCGTCCAGTCCGTGGCCGGCCGCTCCGGGGTGAACGGCCGGAACCCACCGGGCCGGAACTGCACCCCGCACACCCGCCCGCGCCCCGCCAGCTTCTGTGCGAACAGCTCCAGCCCGACGCCCGCGACCTCGCCGAACCCGGGGCGGTCGGCGTACCGCTGGAAGACGAGATTCACGCACGGGTGCGGGACCACATGTGTGGCGTACGGCTCGGACAGGTCCCAGTCGATCAGCCAGTAATGCTCGACATAGGGGCGCAGCGGTTCGGCGGGGGTGCGGCGGCGGAAGCGCACCCGCGTGAAGAGACCGGGGGCGTCCACGATGCCCCGGGTGTCGCGCCGAGGAGCGGCCATGCCTGGATCCTAAGGCGGCCCGCGGCGGTGGCGAGGTGGCCCTGTCGCGTTTTTTCAAGCCGCCGTAGGCGACGGCCCGTAGCGTCCTCGATATGACCGACGCACACGACATTCCGGAAGAAACGCGCAGTGATCCATCGGCTCACCCGGCACCATCGGCTCACCCGGCACAAGCGGCCCACGCTGCCCACGCGGCCCGCCCGGCCGGCACGCCCCCACCGATCAGCGCGCTGCTCGACGCGGCGGCCGAGGCGGCACTCCCCGTACTGCGCGCGGTGCGCGACGACCAGCTGGCGTGGCCGACGCCCTGCTCCGAGTACGACGTACGGGCGCTGCTCAACCACCTCTTCCAGGTGGTCGTCGCCTTCCAGACGCTGGCCGCCAAGAAGGACGTGGACTTCAGCCGTACTCCCGACCGGCTCGGCGAGTACGGGGCGCAGTGGCCCGACCGGTTCGCGGACGAGACGGCGCGGCTGGTCGAGGCGTGGGCGGCACCGGGCGCGGAGGACGGGCTGACCGGCGGGATGCAGCTGCCGGCCCGGACCGTCGGCGCGATGGTGCTGCTGGATCTGACCGTGCACGCGTGGGACGCGGCGCGGGCGACCGGCCGGCCGTACGCGCCGGCCGCCGGCTGTGTGGCCGAGCTGCGGGCGCTGGCCGCCCAGATGGCCCCGACGGCCCGCACGATGAACGTCTTCGCCGCACCGGTCCCCGTACCGCCCGGCGCCTCCGACCTGGAGGTGCTGCTGGCGGAGACGGGCCGCGACCCGCACTGGACGGCCGGCTGACGCGAACGGCTGACGCGAACGGCTGACGGGGCGTCGGCCGGGACATCGGACATGGCCCGATTACGACCGCGCCAAACCAACTTCGTGCCTAGGCTGAACCAACCGGCAGTCGCGAACGAGGCGGAGGCAGCCCGCAGATGGATGAGCACCGCACCTCCCGCGACCGTCTGCCCGAGGCGCTGATCGACTTCTACGGGCTGGTGCCGCTGCCCCGTGAGGGCGGGCGGTACCGGCGTACCTGGGCGGGCCCCGAGCGCCCCGACGGGCGGCCCGAGGGAACGGCGATCGTAATGCTGCTGACCGCCGAGCCGGGCGATTTCTCCGCCCTGCACCGGCTGCCGTCCGACGAGATCTGGCACTTCTACCGGGGCGATCCGCTCACCCTCTACCTCCTCCGGGAGGACAGTGGCGGCGGCACGGCCCGTACGGTCACCCTCGGGCCGGACGTCCTGGGCGGGCAGCACGTCCAGTTCACGGTGCCGGCCGGTACGTGGATGGCCGCCCAGGTAGCCGACGGCGGTTCCTGGACGCTCTTCGGCTGCACGATGGCGCCCGGTTTCACCTTCGAGGACTACGAGCACGGGGACGCCGCCGCACTGGCCGCGCGCTTCCCCGGGGAGGCAGCGCGGATCACCGCCCTGAGCCGGCCATGACCGACACTCCGTCCGACGTCGCCCGCCCCGGTCTCCCCGACCTCCGGGGCCAGGTCGCCCTCGTCACCGGCGCCGCCGGCGTCCTCGGCCGCGGTATCGCGCTGCGGTTCGCCGCCGCAGGCGCCGCCGTCGTGGCGCACTACCGTACGGGCGCCGCCGCGGCGCGGGAGCTGGTCGCGGAGATCGAGGCGGCCGGCGGGAGCGCGCTGGCGCTGCGCGCCGATCTGGCCGTCGAGTCGGAGTGCCACCGACTGGTGGCGGAGGCGGCCGGCTGGCGCGGGCGGCTCACCGCGCTGGTGAACAACGCCGGAGTGCAGCCGACCCAGGAGCTGGCGGAGATGTCGCTCGCCGACTGGCGGGCGGTGACGGATCCCAATGTGCACAGCGTTTTCGCCTGCACCCAGGCCGCGGTGGCCGTGATGCGGGCGGCCGGCGGCGGCTCGGTGACCCATATCGCCTCGATCGAGGCGGACCGTCCGGCGCCGCGGCATGCCCACTACTGCGCGTCGAAGGCGGCGGTGGCGATGCACGCCCGCGCGGCGGCGCTGGAGTACGGGCCGGACGGCATCCGCGTCAACAGCGTCTCCCCGGGCCTGATCGACCGGCCCGGCCTGGCGGAGGACTGGCCGGAGGGGGTGCGCCGCTGGCAAGCGGCGGCGCCCGCCGGGCGGTTGGGCACACCGGAGGACGTGGGCGACGCCTGTGTCTTTCTCGCCTCGCCGATGGCGTCCTGGATCACCGGGCACGATCTGGTCGTGGACGGCGGTGTCTCGGCCCGCCCCACGTGGTGACCGGCGGGGCCCGGTGACCAGTCAGGCCCGGCGCCGCGCCCTGCGCACGCCGCCGCACCTGCGCTGAACCGTTACGGCCAGACCAGGCAGTACGCCTGGTGCCCCGCCTCGTGCAGCCGGTGGCTGAAGTCCTGCCACTCGTGCAGGAGCTGGTAGACGGTGAAGGCGTCCCGCGGGCCCCCGCGGTCGGGGACGGTGGACCAGATGAAGGCGGCCGCGCCGACCGACTCCTCGCCGACCCCGCGCAGCGGGTCGACCACGGTCATGGGGAGCTTGACCACGGCGTAGTCGGGATGGAGGACGACGAGTTCGAGCGGCGGAACCTTATGGAGCGGTATGCCCTCTATACCGGTGAGGACCATGGCGGCCATGGTCTCCGGCTTGATCTTGCTGAACATGCCGCCCATGCCGAGCTCGTCACCGCCGAGCTCCTCGGGGCGCATGGAGACCGGGACCCGGGCCGCGGTCGCACCGTTGGGCGCACCGAAGTACCTGTACGTCACCCCCATGCGGCCGCCTCTGATTTCCCCGCCCGTGGTCCTGTCGCCCGTGGTGTCCTCACGCCGGTGACGGCCGCGCTGGGCGCGGTCGGGACCCCGGTCATTGGTTCCCTCGCCCAGTTCGCCACCGCGATGCATATCTCCACCCGACCACTCGCAGCCCCAGCCGCGCAACCCGATCATCGTCTCAGAGACCTCCCCCGTCACCGGCGCGTGAAACGCCCGGCCGCACGCCCCCGTGCGCCTCTGAGACCATTGCTTGCGTGACTTACTCGTACGTCTCCACAGTTTCGCAGACGAGTGGGGGCTGACGCCCGGTCGAAAGCGAGAGGAATCAAAAAAGGATCGAGACTGAACCGAGCGGCGTCTGAAGGCGTACCGCGAGGGGATTCCCGCACCGATGTCAGCCGGGCCGTGTCCACGCGCCGCTGCCCTCCCTCCGTTTATGCAGGTCAGGATCACCGTGTCTTTTCCCTATGAAGCCCCTGTTTCGCAGTCGCTGTTCGACCGTGCGTCCGCCGTGACGCCGGGCGGCGTTAACTCTCCGGTGCGGGCGTTCCGCGCCGTGGGTGGTACGCCCCGTTTCATGGTGTCCGGTACCGGTCCGTACCTCACCGACGCCGACGGCCGTGAGTATGTCGACCTCGTGTGCTCGTGGGGACCGATGATTCTCGGTCACTCGCACCCCGAGGTGATCGCCGCGGTCCAGGGGGCCGTCGCCCGCGGTACGTCCTTCGGTACGCCGGGCGCGGGCGAGGTCGAGCTGGCCGAGGAGATCGTGGCCCGGATCGAGCCGGTCGAGCAGGTGCGGCTGGTCTCCAGCGGCACCGAGGCAACGATGTCGGCGATCCGGCTGGCCCGCGGGTTCACCGGCCGGCCCAAGGTGATCAAGTTCGCGGGCTGCTACCACGGGCATGTGGACGCGCTGCTGGCCGCGGCCGGGTCGGGCGTGGCGACCTTCGGGCTGCCCGACACGCCGGGGGTCACGGGCGCGCAGGCCGGTGACACGATCGTGCTGCCGTACAACGACCTGGAGGCGGTGCGGGCCGCGTTCGCCGCGCACCCGGGCGAGATCGCCTGTGTGATCACGGAGGCGGCGCCGGGCAACATGGGCGTGGTGCCGCCGCTGCCGGGCTTCAACCAGGGCCTGAAGGATCTGTGCTCCGCCGATGGCGCGCTCTACATCTCCGACGAGGTGATGACCGGCTTCCGCGTCAGCAAGGCCGGCTGGTACGGGATCGATGGGGTACGTCCGGATCTGATGACCTTCGGGAAGGTCATGGGCGGCGGCTTCCCGGCGGCGGCCTTCGGCGGCCGGGCGGACGTCATGGCGCATCTCGCCCCGGCCGGCCCGGTCTACCAGGCGGGCACTCTGTCCGGGAATCCGATCGCCACCGCCGCGGGCGTCGCGCAGCTGCGGCTGCTGGACGATGTCGCGTACGAGAAGGTCGACGCGGTCTCGGCGGAGGTGCGTGGCCTGGTCACCGCCGCGCTGGCGAAGGAGGGCGTGGCGCACCGGGTCCAGGCCGCGGGGAACATGTTCACGGTCTTCTTCACGGATGCCGAGGTGACCGACTACGACGCCGCCAAGGCGCAGGAGTCGTTCCGCTTCACTGCCTTCTTCCACTCGATGCTCTCGCAGGGCGTCTACCTCCCGCCGTCCGCCTTCGAGTCGTGGTTCGTCTCGACCGCGCACGACACGGCGGCCGTCGAGCGGATCGCCGCCGCACTGCCGGCCGCCGCGCGCGCCGCGGCCGGGGCGACGGCCTGAGACGGCGGCGGCGCACGGGCCGGCGACCGTTTGAGACGACTGATTGAGACGGCTGAATGAATGGGTGACATGAGCAGCGAAGACATCACCGTCGTGCATCTGATGCGGCATGGCGAGGTGCACAACCCCGACGGTGTGCTCTACGGGCGCCGTCCCGGCTATCACCTCTCCGACCTGGGGCGGAAGATGGCCGACCGGGTGGCGGAGCATCTCGCGGAGCGGGACATCACACATGTCGTCGCCTCGCCGCTGGAGCGTGCACAGGAGACCGCGGTGCCGGTCGCCGGTGCGCACGGTGTGGAGCTGGCCACCGACGAGCGGCTGATCGAGGCGGCCAATGTCTTCGAGGGGAAGACCTTCGGGGTCGGTGACGGTGCGCTGAAGAAGCCGGGGAACTGGAAGTACCTGACGAACCCGTTCCGGCCGTCCTGGGGCGAGCCGTACATCGAGCAGGTCGTACGGATGATGGCGGCGCTGGGCGCGGCGCGCGATGCCGCACGGGGCCACGAGGCGGTGGCGGTCAGCCATCAGCTGCCGATCTGGATCGTGCGCAGCTTCGCGGAGCGGCGGCGGCTGTGGCACGACCCGCGGAAGCGGCAGTGCACGCTGGCCTCGCTGACGTCGTTCACTTTCCACGGCGACAAGATCATTTCGGTGGGGTACAGCGAACCGGCGCGCGACCTGGTTCCCTCCCATCTTCTGGCGGGCGCCAAACCCGTCAAGGGAAAGGCCAAGGCTTTCGGGGCCTGACGGTGCATCACTTGGCGCAACGTCAAAAGCAAGCAAAATGAAATACCTGAGCGATTGACCCGGATTCCCCGCCGCTCAACATGCCCTCCTCTCCATTGTCCGTTTATATGGATATTGAGTTCGGCGAGCACGGATGGGGACGAGGGTATGCGCGCGATCAGCCGGCGAAACCTGCTGGGTATGGGAGTTGGGGCAGCCGCGGCGCTGGGCGTCGCCGGCTGCTCCACGCCGGACTCGGACGCGGGAGCCAACAAGCAGCGCGCGAAGAACTCCGTCCAGGCCCGCCCCAAGCTCATCGGTGACGGCTCGACAGCGCATTCCGGTGCCCAGCCCCATCAGCCGAAATCCCCCGAACGGCTGGAGCCCGGTCAGACGCCGCCGCAGTTCGTGGTCTTCTCCTGGGACGGTGCGGGAGAGGTCGGCAACGGCCTCTTCCCCCGCTTTCTCCAGCTCGCCAGGGACCATGGCGCGGCCATGACCTTCTTCCTCTCCGGGCTGTACCTCCTCCCCGAATCCCAAAAGCACCTCTACGAGCCGCCGAACAACCCGCGGGGCGCCTCCGACATCGGCTACCTCAGCGATGACCACATCAAGGAGACGCTCAAGTACCTGCGGGAGGCCTGGCTGGACGGCCATGAGATCGGCACCCACTTCAACGGGCACTTCTGCTCGGGCTCGGGCGCCGTCAGGCACTGGAGCCCGCAGGAGTGGCAGTCCGAGATCGACCAGGCGATGGATTTCGTCACCAGGTGGCGCACCAACACCGGCTTCGCCGATCTGGAGCCGCTGCCCTTCGACTACCGAAGGGAATTGGTCGGCAGCCGTACGCCCTGTCTCCTCGGGCAGAAAAACCTGCTGCCCGCCGCCAGGGAACTCGGCTGGCGCTATGACGCCAGTTCGCCCGGTGGTGTGCAGATGTGGCCGAAGAAAAAAATGGGCCTCTGGGATTTCCCGCTCCAGCAGGTCCCGTTCCCGGGTCACTCTTTCGAGGTCCTCTCGATGGACTACAACATCCTCGCCAATCAGTCGAAGCACTCGACGAAGGCCCCGCCGGTCAACTACCCGGGCTGGCGGCAGCAGGCCACCGACGCATATATCTCCGGATTCCGCCGGGCCTACGAGACCAACCGCGCGCCCTTCTTCGTCGGAAATCACTTCGAGCAGTGGAACGGCGGCATCTATATGGACGCCGTCGAGGACGCGATCAAGCACATTGCCAATGAGCAGAACCGGGATGTCCATCTGGTGTCGTTCCGGCAGTTCACGGACTGGATCGACGCACAGGACCCGGAGGTGCTGCGCAAGCTCCAGCGGATCCCGGTCGGACAGCGGCCGTCCGGTGGCTGGAAGTCCTATCTGACCGCGGCCTGACATGCCCCTGCGCGCGGGGGCGCGGCCGGTGAGGGGGGCGCGGAAGATCCGGAATGGGCCCATGCGAAACTTTTCACATGAGTGCTTGCCGCGCCCCACGCCGCCTCACGAGCCGCCGCCGCGCCACCCTGCTCGCCGCAGGGGCCGCGGCCGCCGCGCTGACGCTGAGCGCCTGCGGCGACGGCGCCTCCGGCGGCTCCGCCCAGACCCGGTTCGTCCAGGGGAAGAACGGTGTCGACACCGTCAAGAAGGCGGAGCGGCAGCCGGCGCCCGAGCTCTCCGGTGAGTCCACCACCGGCAAGAAGCTGGACGTCGCCGACTACAAGGGCAAGGTCGTCATCCTCAACGTCTGGGGATCATGGTGCGGCCCCTGTATCGCCGAGGCACCCAACTTCTCCAAGGTCGCGAACGAGACCAAGGACAAGGGCGTCCAGTTCCTCGGGATCAACACCCGCGACTCCGAGAAGTCGCAGGCCACCAGCTTCGAGGAGGAGCACAAGGTGCCCTACCCGAGCCTGTTCGACCCGACCGGCCGGCTGATGCTGCGCTTCCCCAAGGGCAGCCTCAACCCGCAGTCGATCCCCTCCACGATCGCCATCGACCGGCACGGCAAGATCGCCGCGCGCTCGATCGGCCCGCTCGCGGAGGACGATCTGCGCAAGATGGTCGAACCGCTGATCGCCGAGAAGTGATCACGTGACCCTGCTCGCCGCCGCCGCGGAGAACCAGACCGTCCTCAACGGCACCCTGCTCGCCGCCGCCCCCATCGCGCTGCTCGCCGGACTCGTCTCGTTCTTCTCGCCCTGCGTCCTGCCACTGGTGCCGGGCTATATGTCGTACGTCACCGGCGTCACCGGCACCGACCTCGGTGAGGCCAAGCGCGGCCGGATGCTGGCCGGCGCCGGCCTCTTCGTCCTCGGCTTCACCGCCGTCTTCGTCTCCGGCGGCGCGCTCTTCGGCTTCGTCGGCCGGGACCTCCAGGGGTACAAGGACGTCATCTCGCGCGTCCTCGGCGTGCTGATGATCCTGCTCGGGCTGGCCTTCGCCGGTGTCCTCAAGAACTTCGGGCAGCGCGAATTCCGCTTCCACAAGAAGCCCGCCATGGGCCTGGCCGGCGCGCCGGTGCTCGGCGTGCTCTTCGGCGTCGGCTGGACACCCTGCCTGAGCCCCACCTTCGCCGCCGTCAGCACCCTCACGTTCTACGATGCCAGCGCCGTCCGCGGCGCCCTGCTCACCGTGGCGTACTGCCTGGGCCTGGGCCTGCCGTTCATCGCGGTCGCGCTGGCCTTCCGCCGGGTGCTCGGCGCCTTCGGCTGGGTCAAGCGGCACTACCTGCTGGTCATGCGGCTCGGCGGCGGCATGATGATCGCGCTCGGCATCCTCCTCGTCACCGGCGTCTGGGACAGTCTGATGTCCGAGGTGCAGGCCTGGACGCAAAGCTCCACCGTTGGGATCTGATTGATGTCCACCAAGACCGGCACCCCCCGCGACGAGGGCCCCGCGGCCGACCCGGGCCCCGCGGCCGACGGGGGCAGCGATCTCGGCGCGGCCGGGTCCCAGCTCTCGACCGCGCCCACCGAGGACGTCACCCTCCCCTCGCTCGGCCCCCTGGGCTGGGCGCGCTGGTTCTGGCGGCAGCTGACCTCGATGCGGGTCGCGCTGCTGCTGCTCTTCCTGCTGTCGATCGGCGCCATCCCCGGCTCACTGATCCCGCAGACCAGCATCGACCCGGTCAAGGTCGACCAGTTCAAGGCCGAGCACGGCACCCTCGCCGACATCTACGACAAGCTCGGGATGTTCCACGTCTACAGCTCGGTGTGGTTCTCGGCGATCTATCTGCTGCTGTTCATCTCGCTGATCGGCTGCATCGTGCCGCGCAGCTGGCAGTTCGTCGGACAGCTCCGCGGCCGCCCGCCGGGCGCCCCGCGCCGGCTGACCCGGCTGCCCGCCTACACCACCTGGCGCACCGACGCGGCACCCGAGGAGGTCCTCGGGGCGGCGCAGCGGCTGCTGAAGAAGCGGCGGTTCCGCGCCCACCGGAACGGCACCGCCGTCGCCGCCGAGAAGGGCTATCTGCGGGAGGTCGGCAACCTCGTCTTCCACCTCGCGCTGATCGTGATGCTGGTGGCGTTCGCCGTCGGCAGCCTGTGGAAGTCCGAGGGCGGCAAGCTGATCACCGAGGGCGACGGCTTCGCCAACAGCCTCACCCAGTACGACGACTTCAAGTCCGGTGCCTTCTTCGACACCGACACCCTGGAGCCGTTCGGCTTCACGCTCAACAAGTTCGAGGCGACCTACGAGCGGTCCGGCCCGCAGAAGGGCACTCCCCGGGTCTTCCGCGCGCACATCACGTACTACTCCGGCGCGGACGGCAAGGAGCACAAGACCGCGATCGAGGTGAACACCCCGCTCGACATCGCCGGCTCCAAGGTCTACCTGCTCTCGCACGGTTACTCGCCGGAGGTCACCGTCAAGGACGGCCGCGGCAAGGTCGTCTACAAGGGCGCGGTGCCCTTCCTCCCGCAGGACCCCAAGAACTTCACCTCGACCGGTGTGGTCAAGGTGCCCGGCGCGCAGACCGCCGACGGCAAGCGCAATCAGCTCGGCTTCCAGGGCTTCTTCGTGCCGACGTTCGGCGGCAAGGGCTCCGGCTCGATGTTCTCCCAGTTCCCGGCGCTGGACTATCCGGTGCTGACGCTGACCGCCTACCACGGTGACCTGGGCGTCGGCTCCGGGCTGCCGCAGAACGTCTACCAGCTCGACAAGAAGCGCCTCAAGCAATACAAGGACAAGGGCGCCCCGGTCGCCAAGATGATGCTCCCCGGCGAGACGATGAAGCTGCCCAACGGTGACGGCAGCATCAAGTTCACCGGTATCAAGAGCTGGGCCAGCTTCAAGATCAGCCACCAGCCCGGCAACGGCCTCGCACTCACCGGTGCGGCCGCCGCCCTGATCGGTCTGGCAGGCTCGCTGTTCATCCAGCGGCGCCGGGTGTGGGTCCGCGCCGAACCGGACGCGGACGGCCGCACCGTCGTCGAGGTGGCCGGGCTCGGCCGCAGCGAGTCCGCGCGGCTGCCGGAGGAACTCGGTGAGCTGGCGCTGGCGCTGGCGCCCGACGCCCCCCTCGCCCCGGCCGACGACACCGACCGGGAATCCGACCCGAAGCCCGACCCGAAGCCCGAACCGGCCCCGGACACCGGCCCCGGGCCCGACTCCGATGACCCCGCGGAGCCCACTGACTCTGACGGACCTGCTGACCCCTCTGAAGGAGCGCGCGCGTGAACCTCGCTGCCGCAGCCAACGAGACAATGGCGCACAACAGCAACATCTTGGTCTACTCGGCGATGGCGGTCTACACGCTCGCCTTCCTCGCGCACATGGCCGAGTGGGTGTTCGGCAGCCGCAGCAAGGTCGGCCGCACCGCCGCCGCCCTGACCGTCCAGGCCAAGGCACCCGCGACGGCGTCCGCCCGGGCCGGTGCGAGCGGCTCCACCGGGACCGCCGTACTGGAGCGGCCCAAGGTCGTCACCAGGTCCGTCACCGGCAGCCGCGACGTCCCCGACGGGCCGGGCGCCGCCGGCGGCTCCGAGAAGGGCGACCTCTACGGGCGGATCGCCATCTCGCTGACCGTGCTGGCCTGGGCGCTGCACGTGTGCGGCGTCGTCACCCGTGCCCTGTCCGTGCAGCGTGCCCCCTGGGGCAACATGTACGAGTTCTCCACGACCTTCGCCGCGGTCGCGGTCGGCGCGTACCTGCTGCTGCTCGTGCTCAAGAAGAACGTCCGCTGGATCGGGCTCCCCCTGATCACCAGCGTCCTGCTGGACCTCGGTCTGGCCGTCTCGGTGCTCTACACCGCCAGCGACCAGCTGGTGCCCGCGCTGCACTCCTACTGGCTGTGGATCCACGTCAGCTGCGCGATCATCTCCGGCGCGGTGCTTTACCTCGGCGCCGTCGCCACGCTGCTGTTCCTCTTCCGTGACCGCCACGAGGCCAAGCTCGCCGACCCGACGGCCAAGCAGCCCGGCACCTTCGCCACCTCCGTGCTGGAGCGGCTGCCCTCGGCCGCCTCGCTCGACAAGTTCGCCTACCGCATCAACGCCACCGTCTTCCCGCTGTGGACGTTCACCATCATCGCGGGCGCCATCTGGGCCGAGGCCGCCTGGGGCCGCTACTGGGGATGGGACCCCAAGGAGGTCTGGACCTTCATCACCTGGGTCGCCTACGCCGGTTATCTGCACGCCCGCGCCACGGCCGGCTGGAAGGGCCGCAAGGCCGCCTGGCTCGGCCTGATCGCCTTCGCCTGCTACCTGTTCAACTACTACGGCGTGAACATCTTCGTGACGGGCCTGCACTCGTACGCGGGGGTCTGACCGCAGGAGTCCCCGGGCACCACACGTGCCCCACGGCGGTGCGCGCGCCGCCACCCCGGTGCCGTACGGGAAGCCTCGCCAGGAGGCCGCCCGTACGGCACCGTCGTTTCACGGGGGACCGGCGCGCCCGGCCCGCGCCGCGTCAGCGCCGCCGACGCCGCCCACGCCGCCCGTGCCCCCTCAGCGCCGCCGACGCCGCCCACGCTCCTGGCGCGGCGGCCGCTGCCCGCCGCCCGGCAGCGTCGGCTTCGGCAGATGCGCCACCTCCCACTGCGCCTCGGCCAGCTGCTCGGCGGTGTCGTCCGGCAGCCGCGGCGGGCGGTGTGCCCGGTGGCGGAAGCCGAACGCGGAGGTCAGATCGCCGAAGGCGGCCCGCCGCCAGTCACTGATATTGGGCTCCTCGACGCCCGTCCAGCGCTCCAGGAACTGCAGCACCGAGGTGTGGTCGAAGGGGTCGCCGGCAGCCCAGCCACCCACCGTCCACGGCGACACGATCAGGCACGGCACCCGGAAGCCGCCGCCGATCGGCAGGCCCTGGACGAACTCGTCCTTCGTCCCCGGGGGCGGCACCGGCGGCGGCACATGGTCGAAGAGCCCGTCGTTCTCGTCGTAGTTGAGGATGAAGACCGTCTTGGCCCACACCTTCCGGTTGGACGCGATCGCCTCGATCTTCTTGGCGACATAGTCGGCGCCGGCCGCCGGCAGATAGTCCGGATGCTCGGACTGATGGCTGGTGGGGATCAGCCAGGAGACCGCCGGCAGCCGGTCGGCGCGGGCGTCGTCCTCGAAGGTGCCGGCCGGCTGCGCCCGCATCCCGCGCTCGTAGAGCGGCTCGCCGGGCTTGGCGTCCCGGAACGTCTGGAACTGCTCCAGCAGATTGCAGCCGTAGTCGTCCTCCTCCTGGTAGACCTTCCAGCTGATGCCCGCCGCCTCCAGCCGCTCGGCGTAGGTCGTCCAGCGGTACGGCCGCGGCGCGGTGTTGTTCAGCACCGGCCCGCCCTGGGTGCCGCCCGGGTCGAGGGTGCCGGTCATCCAGTAGAGCCGGTTGGGCCAGGTCGGGCCGAAGACCGAGCAGAAGTAGTTGTCGCAGAGGGTGAACGTCTCGGCCAGCGCGAACTGGAAGGGGATGTCCGCGCGGGTGTGATACCCCATCACGTACGGCGCGTTGACGCCGTCCGCCTTGCGGTGCGCGGGCAGCCAGCGGTCCATCTTCCCGCCGTTCCACGCCTCGTGCTGTACGGACCAGGCATGGCTGGTGGAGGGGATGGCCTGCGCGCTGGTGGTGTGCGTGTTGAGGCGGAAGGGCAGCAGATAGCCGTCCGGGTTCTGGGCGTCCGGCTGATGGAAGACGGACCGGCCGTCCGGCAGCGTCAGCGCGTCCGGGTCGGCGAAGCCCCGGACGCCGCGCAGGGTGCCGAAGTAGTGGTCGAACGAGCGGTTCTCCTGCATCAGCATCACGACGTGCTCGACGTCGTGCAGTGAGCCGTGACGTGCTGGTCCGGCGGCGACGGCCTGCTGGACGCTGGGCGGCAGCAGCGACAGCGCGGCGGCGCCGCCGACCGCGCCGGCCGCGGAGCCGAGGAGTCTTCGTCGGGTCATGTCAGGCATATGTGCCACTCTCCCTGAGTCGCGGGAGCCCTCCGTGGGCCGACTTGACTGTGGCGGCGCCTGAGTCTCCCGGGCAGGGGGAGGTAGCTGAACGGTGCATCAATTGGCTGTGAACGGCGCTCAGTTGGCCGGACCTCGCTACGTCCCGTACGTCACACGAAGCAGCGCACGGCGGACCGCGCGGTGGCC
The DNA here is from genome assembly GCF_040650675.1 of Streptomyces sp. NPDC048637. NCBI lineage: Bacteria > Bacillati > Actinomycetota > Actinomycetes > Kitasatosporales > Streptomycetaceae > Streptomyces > Streptomyces sp. NPDC048637. The sequence goes on along the minus strand of NZ_JBEZHQ010000042.1, from coordinate 22,371 downwards.
GGATTTACGCGTTTGCGAAGGTGCGTCAGGACACGCGGCCAAGGCCCGGAGTTCCCTCGGGTGCCGGGTAGGCACGCTCCTCAGGAAGCAGCGCGGCGGCCGCCGCGGTCTCCCCGGAGCGCACCAGCGCATGGATCTCCTGGGCCAGCGGGGTGACATCCGTGATCGCCACCGTCCACTCGTCCGCGTACCGCCGCGACGCCTCCCCCGCCAGCCCCAGCTGCAGCGAACGGTACGGCAGCGCCCGCAACCACAGATCGCGCTCCGGATCCCACTGCACCCGCGCCGGCGCCCCCTTCAACTCCCGCTGCCAGACCCCGCGGTCGGCGTGCTCACCGGCGTCATAATGCGACAGACAGGCATTCCGCAGCGCCCAGTCGAACCCGCCCCGCGCGATCTCCACGGCGAGCACCGTCTCCTGGTCCGCCTTGGCACCCCACCCGCAGCGGTACATCATCCACAGGAACGACGGCTTGATCCACGTCATCCGCTCCCGCTTCCAGGCCACGGGAAACCGCCCGTCCCGCGCGGCCGGAAGCCCCAGCGCGGGGGAGTACGCCTGATAGACGGTGACGGTCGTGTCGGTGTGCAGGGCGCGGATACGGCGGCGGGGTTCGGTGGCGTCCGAGGGGGCCGAGGGGTCCGCGGGGTCCACGGGGTCTGCGGGGTCCACGGGGGTGTGCGCGGCCTGTACGGGGGCGTTGGGGCTGGTGGTCATGGCCGGTCATCCTGGCGGAGAGCGGGGGTGGGGGCCAGCGAATTGTGGGGCGGGGGAGTGGCGTCCCCTGCGGCAACGGCCGATCGACATGCCCTGGCCCCGCCTGCCTCCACCGCCGTGGGTACCGTCGCCTTGATGTCCGTTGCCGACCGCCGGCCGCCCCGACGGTCTGCGTCACTGGGGTGGCGGTACCGAGGGAGTGGTGACAGCCGTGCCGTCTGAGGCTGAACGGAACAAAGGACTGGGCTTCACGTCGGCCGGGGCCGCACGGGTGTTGGCCGCGGCGTGCCGCCGGGCCGGGCTCGACGATGACGGGGCACGCCTGATCCGCTTCGGGGAGAACGCCCTGTTCCGGCTGACGGCCCATCCCGTGGTGGTGCGGATCGCACGTTCGACGGAATACCTGGACTCGGCCCGCGGCGAGGTTGAGGTGTCGCGCTGGCTGTTGCATGAGGGCTTCCCCGTGACACGCGCGGTCGATGACCTGGAGCAGCCCTTGACCGTTGACGGCCATCCAGTGACGTTCTGGCACCTGATCGAGGAGAGCAGGCGGAAGCCGAGCTACGGGGAGCTGGGCGCGGTTCTCCGGGACCTGCACTCGCTCAGCCTGCCGGACACGCTGTCGTTGCCTCCGTATCCGGTGCTGGACCGGACCGACCGACGGATCGATACGGCAGTCGGCATACCCGAGGACGACCGCGCGTTCCTGCGGAAGCGCGCGCATGAGCTCCGGGACCGGGTGGCGGATCTGCGGTTCGAGTCGGAGAAGGGCCCCGTGCACGGGGACGCTCACGTACAGAACCTCATGGTGGACCGGCACGATCGGGTGATCCTGATCGACCTGGAGCGGTTCAGCTTCGACTTTCCCGAGTGGGACCTGATGGTCACCGCCACCGAGCACCACAGCCTGGGCTGGCAGTCCAGGGAGGAGTACGGCGCGTACGTCCGCGCATACGGGCGGGACCTCCGGACCTGGCCGGGCTTCCCCACTCTGCGGGCCGTCCAGGAATTCAACATGACGACGTGGCTCATGCAGAACGTCTCTGAGAGCGCCGAGACGGCAGCGGAGTACGCCCGTCGTATCTCCTCGCTCCGGAATGAGGACGCGCCACGCGACTGGAACCCGGGGTGACCTCGGCTACTCGTCGCCCAGCCGGTTCATCGCCTCCCGCACCTGTCCGCTGAACTGCTGGACGACCGGATGTGTCGCGTGGGCGGCGGACACCTCGCGCTGAAAGTCGCCCACATACCGTTGGAACCGAGCGGACTGGAGAGCATCTCCCGCTTCGACGGCGAGAGCTGCGGTCGCCACGGCGGCTTCAAGGTCTCCGCTCATCAGCTGGCTCTGCGCGAGCACCAGGCGGCAGAGCCCGAGAGTACGGGCGTACTTGGGGTCGGTGAGCTCGACAGCGCGACGGGCGAACCGAAGGGCTTCCGAACGCTGCCCGAGATCGCGGAAGCAGTGGCAGAACTCGCCCATCAGCTCGGCTTCATCCATGTAGCAGAGCCAGGCGGGATCGTCCTCACTGTCGGCCCGCTCGAAGAACCTCTCCGCCTCGTTCATGGCCCGTACTGCACCCCTGCGGTCCTGCGCGGTGGAAAGGGCACGCGCCTCGTGGGCGGAGAACAGCGCCTGCGCGCGAGGCGTGGCACCGGCCCCACAGCCTTCGACCGACGCGCGGGCCAGCCTCAGGGCCTGGTCCGCCTGGCCCAGGTAATTGGCCTGATGACTCATATTGGCCAGGATGCGCGCGCCCATCATGCGGTCGCCCACCACCTGGGTCAGCCGCAGCGTCGACAGCATGTAGCGGTCGGCAAGGGCGTGGTTGCCGCAGTCGTACGCGGTCCAGGCCAGCAACTGTGACATCTCCGAGGCTGCTTGAAACAGCGCCTCACCCACCCTGGCGCCGTAGCTGCCTCCCAGCAGGGGCAGTACGTCTTCCCGGAAGTAGTGCCGGAACGCTTTGTGCGCATGCCCGCCGCCGAACTGGAAGTCCAACTGCATGAAGAACCCGACGGCGGTCCGGATCGCCGCGACCTCGCGCATTCCGACGCGGCGAGTGCCGGAGCCGTCGACGGGCACACCGTCCGGGCGGGAAACGAGCCAGGTGAAGGCGGCGGAATGCAGTTCGGTGTCCGCTGGCCGGGGTTCGTCCCACGGGCCGTCTTCCGGACGCTGGTGCGTGAGGCCCTCCAGCGTGTGCAGCGTCTCGGACAGCGAGCCGGCGTAGCCCCTGCCGACGGCGGGGACCGGGGCTGCCGAGCCACCCGGGAAACCGAGATCCCTCGGCGTCACTCTGCGCCGCAACCTGTGACTCAAGGCCTCGGCGACATACACCGCCGTCTGCCGCTGGATGCCGCGCCCGTCCAGCCATCGCTGTACGGCAACGTGCGTCGTCCCGAGGTGCTCGCCATGCCGCTCCGCGACCTCACGGACCCGTTTGGCCAGCCCCTTGTTCGAAGCACCGGCCTCCGCCATGGCCGCGGCCAGCCGGTGATTCGGCTCTCTGATCACGTTCCTCTGACACCCCCGCCCGGCGTGACGCTGAGTATTCATCGTGTCACACAGTGGGGGAGTCGGGGGAGTTCACCGTGAACCCCCTCAGTGAAATCGCGAACCCCCGTGTGCACGTGAACCCCCGTATGAACACTGCCTCGTCGCCCAAGACGGCCATTGACTGTCGAGACAAGAAACCCCGGCGATGCGTGACGGCACCCCGGGGCATGGCCAACCTGATGGAAGCAGGTCGACATGCGGAACCATATCGGCAGGGTTTTCGAGCGGCTGCTGAATCTCTTACTGCCCGCGCCGGGGCAGCATCGTGCGGCGGGCACAAGCCGGGTAGCCGTGCGGGTGGACGCGCAGACGGTGCACCTGCGCCTGCCGCGAGCCCGCGCCCCGTACGCCGGGAGCCTGATCCGTGGGGAGGATGCCCGGCTCGTCCGCCCCTACCTCGTCGCCCACGAACAGCGGATGAAACGCCGCGAGGAGTCCGCTTGCTGGGAAGACTCGGCGTACGTCTCGCAATGGATGGCGGTGACACTGTGACCGCCAAGCCACGCCTCCTCCCCTGGCCGGGCCCGGCCGGACAACCCTCCTACCTGCTGACCGACGACAGCGAAAGCCATCTCTCCCAGCTCGCCGACGAATTGGAAGAGGTACAGCTCGAAACAGGCGCTGAACTCCTGGACCACGCGGCCGAAATGGTCAAAGACCAGAAGCTCAGCGCCCGCGAACTCCGCTTTCTTAGCGCTCGATTGTCTGAGGCGTTGCGGGACGCGCTGAGGGTTGCTGAGAGCAGGGGTGGGCGGTTGTCTGAACCCGAGGACGGCGAGGGCCGGGCAACGGGCTGACACCGGCCGGCGGGAAACGGGCGCGGCGGACCACGCGAGGCACTGGATTTCGCACCGGTACCGATCAATTCCATGAGCCGAAAACGAGACGATGCTTCTGACCTCTGCCCAGCCTGCGACCGATCAGAGGCGTCACGCATGGCAACTTCAGAAACGGCACTGAACCGCCCCTCAAACCCTGGGAGGTCCAGGGTTCTGGCAGGAGGTCGCTTCCAAGCCATCACGACCCCGGCGTCGGTGGGCACCGGGGTCGTGATCGTGCCCTTCTACGGCGCGGCGCCGCAAGTCGGTGTCAGCCCGCCTGCGGGGAAGGGGACTTGACCATGTACGGCATTGGGGAGGCGGGGGTCGAAACTCATGAGCTGGGCCCTCACACGGCACTCTGGATGCACAGCGTGTGCACCTGGCCGACTTGCAAGATGCGATGCAGAAAGCGGCAGAACTCGTCCACGCACTGACAGTGGTGGGGTGTGGACCTGCGGGAGCGGAACTAGCGGCGGATGCCTTGAAGAACGGCGAGCGTGACCCTCGGCTCTGCCGCTAGAACCGTGATCCCCTGTCACCCCCTACACTTTTTAGATCACTTAGTAAATCGCTTAGAAGTCGCAAGTGCCTCATTAGTCTTCATTCTGCGAAGATCTTCCCCGTCTCGAATGTAATAGTCCTCTCCGTAGCTCGACAGATCAGACTGGGCAGGGATTCTAATGATGACGTATGACCTTCCCGAGTAAGAGACGGTGTCGATGTTGGCCAGCGTCGCACTTTTGAGAGGTTCGCTCACAGGGGAGTTCTGGATTTCCCTCAGAATCCTCCGTGTGTAATCGCCAAGCTGAATGTTCAGGACTCGGCACTCCCGATCGACGCCAACCAGGAGTTGCCTTCCCATGCGAAGCGGGGATACGGAATCAAGCCGCTCGATCCTGTCGGCATCCTTTTCGGTGTCCGCCACGCCGAATACGATGTACCCGTCGGCTTCTGGCCCCACGTTGGCGATCGCAGAGATAATCTTCGGCAATTTCTGGAGAAATGATTCATCGACGGACCTTTTGTGGTCGAGAGATGCTATGCCTTGCTTGAATTCGTACCGTGCACTCTCTATGGGAGCTCGCCTGATGATATTTGGAAATTCAATTTCCATCGCAGGGCCATGAGTTAGAGCCGGGCGGGGCGCACTGGCGAAGTGCTTCTCCAGGAGGCCGCGCACGATGTCGATGTTCTCTTGACGCTGCTGCTCTGTGGTCGTGTTTCTACTAGGAGTCAGCTTTGCTGAAACTTTTCGAATTGCAGCGAAAGCCGCCTTGGGGTCTGCGAGTTGCTTCTGCTGCCTAACCATCAGATCATAGAACGCCATAAATATTGCATAGAAGGGAGTTTTTGCCGACGTGAAGCTGCTGGTGCTGACATGCGAGCGGAATGCGCCGCTAACGCCGGGTCGCTCCGACTCCACCATTGTTTTCATGGCGCCCAGTACGTCCTTCACGTCATTGGCGAGAGTGTCGGTTCCGTATGCGCTCAAATCGATAGCGAGCGAGTGGCTCTCAGTCGTGGTGGGGTCAAAGTACTTATCGAGCACATCAGAGCTGACGCTGAAGGTGTTCCCCCTGACGACTGAAATGCAGATGTCCGCCAGTAGCTGTTCGTCTTCGCTTTGTTGCAGTTGTCGAGGGTTTAGTACTCCCAGGCTGCACCAGAAAGTTTCTTCGGCTGCAATTCCGTAGCCGAGTCTTTCGCGGGCTGAATCGATTGAAACTACCGGCATCTTCGTGAGTGGAAGCACGTCAGGCGATCCGTCGTATCTAAAGTCTGACGCGAGCCTTCTTACCATGCGGACGAAGTCGCTGACCACGCCTGCTTGGCGCTTCTCTTGCGCGCTTAGCTGACGACCTCCTGAATTAATTCTCCGAAATACCTCAGTTACTTGCGTTTCTTCCTTCGAGTCGAAAATCGTCACCGCTAGCTGGTAGTCCAGCAAGTCGGCGCACTTGGCTGCCGGCAGTAGTTGGGGATTGCCTGGCTCAATTTCAAAGGCGCCTGATTCCGCGTATTGGCGCGCGCGGGAGAATTCGCGCAGGTCGAAAAACTCTCTCAAGTCGCCAGTAGGGATGGCGTACTTGTGCTCGATATACCCGAAGATGGCATCAAGGCGCTGCATGCCGTCGATAATCTCAAAATCCCCTTCCACTGTCTCCGCTAACAGAAACAGTGGAATAGGGAATCCCTTTAGGATGCTGTCGATCAAGTGAATCTTTTCATCTACTCCCCACACTAGCTTCCGCTGGTAGTTTCTATTTACTATTAGCTTCTTGCTTCGATAGAGGCTGTAGGCCTCTTGGATGGACATGCCACGGGGGGTGATCGACATTGCAGTTCCGCCTTCCAGCCGGTCCTAAGGTCGCGGACGCCTGAAGTGCAATATCTACAGCGTGCTGCTCTACCGCGGGGGCAGTGTGTGGTTTTGTCGAAACTTGTCGCAGGGGCCCAAGTAAGGACGAAGGATGGCGGACCGGGGGGAGGTGGCTAAAGCTGGAGCCGAACGCCCCCGCTACGGTGAATTTCTGCCCAGATCGCTCTATGGATCGCCGCCGGCTCGTCAGCCGGGGCAGAAGCAACGGCTAGGCCTGCGCTGTGCGCGGGTCTGCGCAAATGAAGGCAGCGTTGACAGCTGGCGCTCAGACGGCGTGCAGCAGATGGGGCCTGTGACCAGTGACGCGGGGGTATGGATGCCACGGTGGGGTGACGGGTTCCACGGGCAGTGCGTGGCCTGTACGAAGTGTCGAAACCGGCGCTCGTGGCTGGTCGTCCCGGCGGGCGGCGGGCTGGGGCATCCTGACCCGGGATGCCTGCCCACCCCCTCACCCACCCCCAATATCCTCCCGCCAAAGCTCAGGCCGTGCCCCGATGAAGTCGCGCATCATCGACGCGCACTCGGGGTCGTCCAGGAGCACGATCCGTACGCCGTGCCGGGCCAGCCAGTCGTGGCCGCCGTGGAAGGTGCGGGCCTCGCCGATGACCACCCGGGAGATGCCGAACTGGCGGACCAGGCCGCTGCAGTACCAGCAGGGGGAGAGGGTGGTGACCATCGTCGTGCCGCGGTAGCTGCGTTGGCGGCCGGCCGCGCGGAAGGCCGCGGTTTCGGCGTGCAGGGTGGGGTCGTCGTCCTGGACGCGGCGGTTGTGGCCGCGGCCCAGCAGGGTGCCGTCCGGTCCGTAGAGCGCCGCGCCGACCGGGATGCCGCCCTCGGCCAGTCCGTCGCGCGCCTCGGCGACCGCCGTCGCCAGCATGGCGCGGGCCTGCTCCTGCAGATGGTCGGGGTGCCCGGTCGGGTCGCTGTGGCCGTCGACGCTGCCGTGCAGCCGGAACTCGTCGCGGTCCTGCCCCCAGTCCTGCGTGCGGTCCATGGATTCACCGTACGCCGCGGGGAGTGCTTCAGCTCGTGGCCGGCGGGGTGTCTTCCGGGCCGTTCGACTCGCCCGGCTTGCTCTCCTTGCGGCGCAGCTCCTCCTCGCGGCGGCGCAGATCGGCCTCCCAGTCCTTGAGCAGCGCCTCGTCCTTCGTGTTCTCGTTCTTGAGGGACTTGAGGAACTCGGGGTTGTCGTCCGGCGCGACGAACTTCGTACGGCGCTTGCGGTGCCACTCCGACGGCGTGCTGCCGCCGCCCGCCACCGGCTGCCGCTGCTTGCCCGCCACCAGCCAGGCGACCGGGCCGACCAGTACCTCACCGAAGAGCAGGACGATCAGGACCCAGACCACCTTGGGCAGTCCGCGCACCTGCGATTCGGGGGTGTTGAGGCAGTCGATGAACGCATAGATCCACAGCGCCAGCACCAGTAGGAACGGCAGATACCTGAGCATTGCGGAACGGGCCCCCTGCGCGCGACGGCGGGCCCTCGGCGGGGCCCGGTGACCCGTCCAGGGTAGTGCGTACCCGATACTGGAACGCATGGCTTACGACGACCTTCGTTCGTTCCTGCGCGCGCTCGAGCGGGAAGGCGACCTCAAGCGCATCAAGGCCGAGGTCGACCCGTATCTGGAAGTCGGCGAGATCGTGGACCGGGTGCAGAAGTCCGGCGGCCCGGCGCTGCTCTTCGAGAACGTCAAGGGCTCGGCGATGCCGCTCGCCATGAATGTCTACGGCACCGACCGCCGGCTCCTGAAGGCGCTCGACCTGAAGTCCTATGAGGACATCAGCGGCAAGATCGGCGGGCTGCTCAAGCCGGAGCTGCCGCACGGGTTCGTCGGCGTGCGCGAGGCGTTCGGGAAGCTCGCCGGGATGACGCATGTCCCGCCGAAGAAGGTCAAGGAAGCGCCCGTCCAGGAGGTCGTGCTCCGGGGCGACGACGTCGACCTGGACCGGCTCCCGGCGCTGTTCACCTGGCCCGAGGACGGCGGCTCCTTCTTCAACCTGGGGCTGACGCACACCAAGCACCCGGAGACCGGGGTGCGCAACCTGGGCCTGTACCGCCTGCAGCGCCACGACAAGCGCACCATCGGCATGCACTGGCAGATCCACAAGGACAGCCGCAACCACTACCAGGTCGCCGCCAAGCGCGGGGAGCGGCTGCCGGTCGCCATCGCCTTCGGCTGCCCGCCGGCCGTGACGTACGCCTCGACCGCGCCGCTGCCCGGGGACATCGACGAGTACCTCTTCGCCGGCTTCCTCCAGGGCAAGCGGATCGAGATGGTCGACTGCAAGACCGTCCCGCTGCAGGTCCCGGCGAACGCCGAGGTCGTCATCGAGGGCTGGCTGGAGCCCGGCGAGATGCTGCCCGAGGGCCCGTTCGGCGACCACACCGGCTTTTACACGCCGCAGGAGCCGTTCCCGGCGCTGACCATCGACTGCGTGACGATGCGTAAGCGGCCGCTGCTCCAGTCGATCGTGGTCGGCCGGCCGCCGACGGAGGACGGGCCGCTGGGCCGGGCGACGGAGCGGTTCTTCCTCCCGCTGCTCAAGATCATCGTCCCGGACATCGTGGACTACCACCTTCCCGAGTCCGGCGGCTTCCACAACTGCGCGATCGTCTCGATCGACAAGAAGTACCCCAAGCACGCCCAGAAGGTCATGCACGCCATCTGGGGCGCACACATGATGTCGCTGACCAAGCTGATCGTGGTCGTGGACGCGGACTGCGATGTGCACAACCTCCACGAGGTCTCCTGGCGGGCGCTCGGCAACACCGACTACGCCCGCGACCTCACCGTCGTCGAAGGTCCCGTCGACCATCTCGACCACGCCTCCTACCAGCAGTTCTGGGGCGGCAAGGCGGGTATCGACGCGACGAAGAAGTGGCCCGAGGAGGGCTATACGAGGGACGGGGGCTGGCCGGAGATGGTCGAGTCCGACCCGCGGACGGCGGCGCTGGTCGACCGCCGCTGGAAGGAGTACGGCCTCTCGTGAGCAGCGCATCCGCAGCAGTTCCGCAGCCGGGCCGCACCAAGGCCTTCCTGCGCCTGGTGATGATCGAGCACTCGGTCTTCGCGCTGCCCTTCGCCTACATCGCCTCGCTGACCGCGATGTACGAGGCGGACCGGTACATCCAATGGGGCCCGCTGCTCCTCGTCACCGTCGCCATGGTCGGCCTGCGGACGTTCGCGATGGCCGCGAACCGCATCATCGACCGCGAGATCGACGCCCGTAACCCGCGCACCGCGCACCGGGAACTGGTCACCGGCGCGGTGTCGGTGAAGTCCGCGTGGACGGGCGCGCTGATCGCGCTCGTCGTCTTCCTGGGCGCCGCGGCCCTGCTGAACCCCCTGTGCCTGGCACTCGCGCCCCTCGCGGTGGTGCCGATGGTGGTCTATCCGTACGGCAAGCGGTTCACCAACTTCCCGCAGGCGATCCTCGGCCTCGCCCAGGCGATGGGCCCGATCGGCGCCTGGCTCGCGATCAGCGCGACCTGGTCGTGGGAGGCGGTGATCCTCGGTCTCGCGGTCGGCATCTGGATCGGCGGCTTCGACCTGATCTACGCCTGCCAGGACGTGGAGACGGACCGTGAGACCGGCGTGCTGTCGGTCCCGGCCCGCTTCGGCATCCCGGCCGCGATCTGGGGGGCGCGCGGCTGTCACCTCGTCACGACGGGGCTCTTCGCCTGGTACGCCGTGGCGACCGGTGCGGGGGTGTTCCTCTGGCTGGGCCTGGTGATCGTGGCAGCGGCGTTCCTGTACGAGCACACGATCGTCAAGCCGCATGACCTGAGCCGGCTGAACCGGGCGTTTTTCCAGGTCAACGGCTTCATCGGGATTGCGCTCTTCGTCTGCGCGCTGCTGGATCTGCTGGTGCGTGGGTTGACGGTGTGACGTCCTGACGGTTGCCGGGCGGCCGGGCGGCGCCCGGCCGCCCGGCCTGACGGGCGGCGGGGCGGGCCCGCCCATGTCTGCTGTACGGCGGTGCGGGCCGTGCGCGCGCCTCCTTTTATCCGGCAACGATTACAGAGAGTAATCGGTTCCTTGCGGTGCGCTCGGGCCCTGCCGGCCGCTCAGCCCTTGCTGAGGGGCCAGGCGATCAGGCGCGGGTAGGTCCACAGCTCGCCGCGGGTCGCCTTGACCGTGCCGATGACCGCGCAGACCACGCCGGAGAGCGCGTAGGTGCCGAAGATGACGATCACGGTCACCAGGGGGACCGCGAGGCCGGAGCCGTTGCGCTGTTCCTCCGTGGCGGCCGCCGCGAAGACGAGGGCGCTGGCGACGTACAGCACCAGCCCGAGGGCCGCCATGATGGCCTGGGTGATGCCGTAGTTCACCGCCTGGGTGGCGTGGTGGCGGAGGTACGGGTCGTGCTTGTGGCGCTCGTTGCCGCGCAGGGACAGGGGGTAGACCCAGCCGAGGAAGGCGCCCAGGCCGCAGCACATCATCGTGCCCGCGGTGAGGGTGAGCAGCGCGCCGAGGTGGGACCACATCGCGGGGCCCGACGAGGGCGCGGGAGGCTGGGGGCCGTAGCCGGGCTGCGGCGTGCCGGGGTAGCCGTAGCCGCCGGGCGCGCCACCGGGCCAGCCCTGCTGCGGTGTCCCGTACGGCTGCTGTGGTCCGCCGGCCGGTGGACCATAACCGGGCGGGTAGTGGTCGGACATGCTCTGCTCACCCCGTAAGTACTGCGTCTCGCGTGCGTCGCCGCGCGCGGTGCGGGGCCGTGTGCACGGCCCCGCGCCTCCCGTTCCGCCTGAGGCTACGTGATGGGTCGGACATCGGCGGTGGTCAGCCGGCCGGGAGCGCGCACCCGGAAGACGAAGGCCGCCAGCACCCCGCCCATCAGCCCGAACAGATGCCCCTGCCAGCTGATGCCGCTGTCGGTCGGCAGCGCGCCCCACAGGATCGAGCCGTAGAGCACGCCGACCACCAGGCCGATGCCGATGTCGAGCGGTTTGCGTTCGATGAAGCCCCGTATCAGCAGGTAGCCGAAGAGGCCGAAGACGACGCCGGAGGCGCCCGCGGTGTTGCTGTCCGGCGCGGCCGTGAACCAGACGCCCAGCCCGCTGGCGAGGATGATCAGCAGGGCGACGGCGAGAAAGCGGCGCACCCCGCTGCGCAGCGCGGCGACCAGGCCGAGGAGCAGCAACGGCAGGGTGTTCGCCGCGAGATGGCCGAAGCCGAAGTGCAGGAAGGCGGCGGGCACCACATCGGCCAGCTCAGCGGGTTCGCGCGGTGCGATCCCGAAGGTGTCCAGCGCGCCGCCGGTGGCGAAGTCGACGCACTCCAGCAGCCAGAGCAGGCCCACCCAGCCCAGCATCAGGCAGATCGCGGGCTTCGCGCGTGAGGTCATCTCCGGCCGTCCCTTCTCGTCCCCCGGTGGGGCGGCCCTCGGCGGGGTTGCGCGAGGGGCGCACAGGTAGGAACGGCCGTGAGGGGGTCCGTGGTTCCGCCGGATAGGCTCGATGCGTGGAGCCGCCGCACAACGACACCAGTAAGCAGGGCCCCGGCCGACGCCGTCCGTGGGTCGTGGGAATCTCCGGCGCGTCCGGGACGCCGTATGCCGCGTCCGTTCTGCGCGGGCTGCTCGCCGCCGGGGAGGCGGTGGATCTGATCGTCAGCCGGGCGTCGCGGCTGACCCTCCTGGACGAGACGGGCATTGCCTTCCGGGACGCTCATTGGCGCGCCGGCCTGCAGGAATGGCTGGCGCGCGGAGCCGATGGCAAACCGGCGACGTTTCCGGTGACGGAGGCGGACCTGGCGGATGTGCGCCACTGGCCGGCCGGGGATCTGGCGGCCGGGCCCTCGTCGGGCTCGTATCCGGTGAAGGGGATGCTGATCGTCCCGGCGAGCACGGCGTGTGTGGCCGGGGTGGCGCTCGGGCTGTCGAAGGATCTGCTGCAGCGGGTGGCGAGCGTGACGCTCAAGGAGCGGCGGCGGCTGGTGGTCGCGGTGCGCGAGACCCCGTTGAACGGTCCGACGCTGAAGCATCTGGTGACGCTGGACGAGGCGGGCGCCGTGGTGCTGCCCGCCTCACCGGCGTTCTATGCGGGGGCGACGCACATCCAGGATCTGGTGGACTTCGTCGCGGGCCGGGTGCTCGATGCGGCCGAGGTGCCGCACGGGCTGTACCGGCGGTGGGAGGGGGAGCTGCGGGGCGGCTCCAAGGACGTGGAGGAGGCCCCGGAGGCTCCTTAGCGCGTCTTCGCTGCGGCGCGGCCGAAGAGGCGCCGGGTCCGCGGTGCCGCGGACCGGTGGGCACGTGAACGATTGGCCTGGTCCTGCAGCTCGCGCATGCGGGCGTAGGCCATCTCGATCGAGTACACGGTGACAACTCCTGTGAGATCGTCTGTGATCGTCTGAAAGATTCGCAGGGTTAAGGCCCTGTATGCCTTAGATTCTACATGCAGAACCCGAATATGCGTAAAGATTGGAAGGCTTGAGGGCATGGACGCGGTGGATAGGCAGCTCATCCAGGCACTTCGCGAGAACGGCCGGGCCTCGTATGCGGAGCTCGGCCGGCTCGTCGGCCTCTCCGGGCCCAGCGTCACGGACCGGATCAACCGCCTCGAAGCGGCCGGTGTGATCACCGGCTACCGCGCGACGGTCGACGCCGCATCGCTCGGCCTCGGTGTCACCGCGCTGGTCGGCATCTCGCTGTCGGACGCCACCGACCACGAGGACGTCGCGCAGCGCCTGCGCGCCCTCGAAGAGATCGAGGACTGCTGGTTCATCGCCGGCGAGGACTCCTACATGCTCAAGGTGCGGGTGGGGGACGTGGACGGTCTGGAGCGCACCATCCGGCGGCTGTCCGGCACCAAGGGCGTCTCCCGTACGCGTACCACGATCGTGCTCTCCACCAAGTGGGAGAACCGCGTCGGCGAACTGCCCGAAGAGGCCGAATAGGTCACCGGGCGCGGCGGGACGCACCGGAGCGGGCGGGTGGCCAGGGGGCCCCGTCCGCCCCCATTACGGGGGAGTACGCTCGACGAAGCCCGTTTCCGGCTCCGGCGAAGGCGCCGGGGAAACGGCACCGATACGGCAGAGACTGGGAGGCGACCGGATGGCTGCGTCGATGGATGTGGGCCTCAAGCGCGAGCTGGAGGCGAAGGTCCACGCCGGGGAGCGGCTGACCCGCGAGGACGGTATCGCCCTCTACGAGTCCGACGACCTGGCATGGCTGGGCGGCCTCGCCCACGAGGTGCGCACGCGCAAGAACGGCGACGTCGTCCACTTCAACGTCAACCGTCACCTCAACATGACGAATGTGTGCACCGCGTCGTGCGCCTACTGCTCCTTCCAGCGCAAGCCGGGCGAGAAGGACGCGTACACGATGCGCATCGAGGAGGCCGTCCGCCTCGCCAAGGCGATGGAGGGCGAGAACCTCACCGAGCTGCACATCGTCAACGGTCTGCACCCGACCCTGCCGTGGCGCTACTACCCGCGCTCCCTCAAGGCCCTCAAGGAAGCCCTCCCGGAGGTCTCCCTCAAGGCCTTCACCGCCACCGAGATCCACCACTTCGAGACCATCTCCGGGCTCTCCGCCTCCGAGATCCTCGACGAGCTGATCGACGCGGGCCTGGAGTCGCTGACCGGCGGCGGCGCCGAGATCTTCGACTGGGAGGTCCGGCAGCACATCGTCGACCACCGCACCCACTGGGAAGACTGGTCGCGCATCCACCGCCTCGCCCACGAAAAGGGCCTCAAGACCCCCTCGACGATGCTCTACGGGCACATCGAGGAGCGCCGCCACCGCGTCGACCACGTGCTGCGGCTGCGTGAGCTCCAGGACGAGACCGGCGGCTTCCAGGTCTTCATCCCGCTGCGCTACCAGCACGACTTCGTCGACATGCAGGACGGCAAGGTCCGCAACAAGCTCCAGGCCCGGACGACGATGGCGACCGGCGCCGAGGCCCTGAAGACCTTCGCGGTCTCCCGCCTCCTCTTCGACAACGTCCCGCACGTGAAGTGCTTCTGGGTGATGCACGGTCTGCAGACCACCCAGCTCGCGCTGCAGCACGGCGCGGACGACATGGACGGCTCGGTCGTCGAGTACAAGATCACGCACGACGCGGACAACTACGGCACGCCCAACAAGCTGACCCGTGAGGACCTGCTGGAGCTGATCCGCGACGCCGGCTTCCGCCCCGTCGAGCGCAACACCCGCTACGAGGCCATCCGCGAGTACCCGGGCCCGGACCCGGACCGCCGCGAATCCCCGCAGCCGATGCGCGTCTGACCTGCTCGGGAGCGCCGTCGGCGAGGAGAGCTAGGGTCCGGGTCATGAACGTGCGTTTCGACCTGGACCCTTCCCTCACCCCCGGACTCCACGACGGAATATGCGCGTTGTGGGCCGATGTCTCCAACGCCGGGGGCGCGGTCGGTTTTGTCCCGCCGGTGACCCGCGAGGACGTCCGCCCGGATCTGCTCAAGCATCTGACGGCCATGGCCGAGGGCCGCCAGCACCTGGTGGCCGGCCGCGACGCGGACGGCCGGGTCCTGGCCACCGCGTTCCTCACTGCCAACAGCCACCGCCTGATGAAGCACTGGCTGTGGGTCTACACCGTCATGGTCCACCCCTCCCTCCAGGGCCAGGGTGCCGGCCGCCGGCTGATGGCGGCGGTCGCCGACGCCGCCCGCTCCGTCGAGGGCGTCACCGCCCTCCGCCTCACCTGCCGCGGCGGCTCCGGCGCCCGCCCCTTCTACGAGGCGTGCGGCTACCAGGAGGTCGGCCGGGTGCCCGGCGCGATCCGGGTGGCCGACGACGATTACCGCGACGACATCACCATGTGGCTGGATCTGGGCTGACGGGCGGGCCGCCGGGCCGGGCCGGGCGGCAGTGGGGCCCGAGCCGGCCGCCGTGGGGCCGGGGCTGCGGCAGGACCGGGCTGCGGCGGGACCGGGCTGCGCCAGGACCGGGCCGCGGCGGGGGCCGCGAAGATCGCCCGAAGCGCTGTGCTTGACTGGATGCAGACCCTTTAGGTTGCCGTTGAGGAGAAGGTCCCATCCGTGAGTAGCCACAACTTCGCCACGCTCCGCTACACCGCCCTTCGCATCGGCCTCTTCGTCGCCTCGTTCGCCGTGGTGTGGGTGCTGGCGTACTTCCGGATCATTCCGCTCGCCGTCGGCGCCGCCAACACCGTGTGGATGCTGCTGCTCGCCATCGTGATCTCCGCGCCGCTCAGCTTTGTGCTGCTGCGCAAGCAGCGGGACGCGATGTCCGAGCAGATCGTCGCCAAGGTCGACCGCCAGCGTGAGCGCCTCGCGGCCAACGCCGGCCAGGAGGACGGCCTGCTCTAAAGGCCTGGACCTTTAGGTAAGACGCCTCACAGCCGCTCAACCGCGACAGGCGCCCGTCGCCGTGGACCTTGCTCCACGGCCGGGCGCCTGTCGCGTTTCTGACGGAGGGTCCGGCTCGTCGGTCTCCCGGGAACCCAAAGATTTTCTTTGGGTTCCTCAAAGTTCAAGTGTTAACGTACTCATCATGAAGACAGCAGCCGCGCCTCCGTCCCCCATGAGCACTGCGCTCGTGGCGCGCCTGCATGTCGATCTCTGCCGCTGTATGTCCGCGGCCTGTTGCCGCCGCTGACCTCTCTCCTCCAGCGGCCGGAGATCCTTCTCCCCACCCCTCCGGGCGGGAGAGGCCCGCAATGCAGCTGCTCCGCAGCCGCTCAAGTTCCTGGCGCTTCTTTTCGCCGTCCCCTGACGCCTTACCTGTCCCCGGAGTGTGTCCGTTGTCCACGTCTGCCGAGACCACCGAGTCCTCACCGGCCCCGCAGAGTCCCAAGTCCTCCCGCATACCCACGGTCCCGTTCTGGGTGCAGATCCTGGCCGGCCTCGCCCTGGGCGTGCTGCTCGGCTGGATCGCCAAGAGCGGTGACGTCGGCTGGCTCACCGCCACGCTGCACCACATCGGCGACCTCTTCGTCCAGCTGCTGAAGCTGGCCGTGGCGCCGCTGGTCTTCTTCGCGATCCTGGTGTCGATCACCAATCTGCGGCAGGTCAACAACGCCGCCCGGCTCGCCTCCCGCACCCTGCTGTGGTTCATGGTCACCTCGCTGATCGCCGTCGCGATCGGCCTGGCGATCGGCCTGCTCAGCAACCCCGGCGCGGGCACCGGCCTGACGCCCGAGGACGGCAAGGCCCCCGACGAGGCCGGCTCCTGGATCGACTTCCTGACCGGCATCGTCCCCACCGACATCATCACGCCGTTCACCGAGCTGAACGTCCTGCAGATCGTCTTCATGGCCGCCGTCGCCGGTATCGCCGCGCTGCAGCTCGGTGAGAAGGCCGAACCGGTCCTCAAGATCAGCCGCTCGGTCCTCGAACTGCTCCAGAAGGCCCTGTGGTGGGTCATCCGCCTCGCCCCGATCGGCACCGTCGGCCTCATCGGCAACGCCATCGCGACATACGGCTGGAACCTGATCGGCAAGTACGCGACCTTCACCGTCGACATCTACGTCGGCTGCGCCCTGGTGCTGTTCGGCGTCTACCCGCTGCTGCTGTCGACCGTCGCCAAGGTCAACCCGCTGCAGTTCTTCCGCGGCGCCTGGCCCGCCATCCAGCTGGCCTTCGTCTCCCGCTCGTCGGTCGGCACCATGCCGGTCACCCAGCAGGTCACCGAGCGCCTCGGCGTACCGCGTGAGTACGCCTCCTTCGCGGTGCCGTTCGGCTCGACGACCAAGATGGACGGCTGCGCCTCGATCTACCCGGCGATCGCCGCGATCTTCATCGCGCAGATCTTCGACGTCCACCTGGGCATCGGCGACTACCTCCTGATCGCCTTCGTCTCCGTCATCGGCTCCGCCGCCACCGCCGGTCTGACCGGCGCGACGGTCATGCTGACGCTGACCCTCTCCACGCTGGGCCTGCCCCTGGAGGGCGTCGGTCTGCTGATGGCCATCGACCCGATCCTGGACATGATGCGTACGGCCACCAACGTGGCCGGCCAGTCGGTCATCCCGATCCTGGTGTCCGCCAGGGAGAAGATCCTCGACCGCGACGCCTACAACGGCGTCCAGCGCATCAGCTCGGAGACGGCCGGTGCCGAGGGCGCGGAAGAGAAGATTTCCGTGCCGGTGCCGACGGCTGCGTAGTTCCCGGCCTGTCGCCCGGATGCGCCCCGACCTTGAGTCTGCGGATTCCAAGGATCGGGGCGCATCTGTGTGGACAGCCTCGCCGGGAGGCCGGTGGCGGCCGGCGCGCTAAGGCCGTCCCGCCTCCGCCCGGGGAAAGCACTCCGTCAAGTACACGGCGTGCTGGCTCGGCAGCTCCACCCGGACCCAGGAGCCGTCCGTGAAGCCGAATTCGAAGGTGTCGGCGTCGACGTCGGTACGGTGCCGGACCCAGGCCACCTGCTCCGCCGCCGTACTCCAGCCCGGCTCGACCGCGCCCAGTTCGCCGCGGCGGCGGCCCCGCTGGACATAGCTGATGTGCAGCCGGCGGTCGGTGAGCTGGAGCACCGGCAGCGCGTCCGTGGTCGGGACGCGCGGCCACAGGGCAGTGGCCAGCCCGCCCGCCAGGCTTCCCCAGCCGCCCTTGAGCGGCTTGCCCCGCCGCCGCCCCCCGAAGAGATCAGGGATCGGTCCGAGGATCGCTTCGATGCCCCAGTAGACCGACCAGACAGCCCGCTTGGTGCCTTCCCAGCGGTCGCCCGGGAGACGCCGGCCGACCAGGACGCGGGGGCGGTTCCACCGCCACGGCTTGGACAACTTCCATCCGGGCAGGGCGACTTCGTTCTGCACGAGCCGCTCCCCGGCCGGCAGCGCCTGCGCCGCGCGCTCCCTCGCCTCCTTGTACGGCACTTTCCCCCATGCGACCCGCAGACTCATCCGAAGACCTCCCGAACGGGCTTGGACCGCGCGGCGCTGTCGGCCAGGCGGTCGGTGAAGCGCTCGGAGTCGGGCCGGTCGGCGTACTGCTTCTGCTGCTCGGTCGGCTGCTCGGCCTTCGGGGCGCTTGGGCCGACGGGGGTCTGATGCTCGACGTCCCAGCGCTTGTCGCCGATGCGGACCTCTTTGAGGCCGGTGGCGTCGTGGAGCTCGCGCTCCGCCCAGTTGCCCGCTTCGGCGGCCTTCTCGCGGGCGCCGGCGGTCTTCTCGGAGACCCATTCGCCGACATCGACGCCGGTGTGGTGCTCGATGACGCTGTTCGCCAGCGGCGCCGCACCGAGGGCGGCACCGGCGGCCTTGGCGCCCACCACCTTGTTACCGACCCGCTTGATGTTCTTGTTGAGCTTCTTGCGGGCGTTCTTGTTCCGCCACAGCGCCTTGGCCTTGATACGAGCCCGCCGCAGCTTTTGCACTGCCCGCATCCGGTCGGCGAGATCCTTGAGCTTGTCCGCCAGCTTCGCGGTGATCCGTACGGCCTTCATCGCGCGGTGCGCGGCCCCCGCGGCGCCGATGAGCGGACCGATCGCGGCGCCGACGCCGGCGGTCAGGATCGCGACGATCGCCGCCGTCGCCGCCGCGACCAGCAGGGCCTCGACGATCTCGGTGATCAGCTCGATCATCGTGTTCTCGGCCTCGGTGCACGCCTCGGCGGCCATCTCCAGGAGTTCGGCGACCGTGATCATGTCCTCGGCCTCGGCCTTGAGGGCCTTTTCGAACTCCGTCATGGTGCTGCCGAAGGCCTCTGACGCCTCACCGGTCCATGACCGCTGCAACGTCTTGCGCTCGGCCAGCAGATCCTCGACGACGCCGTTCATGTCACGGGCCGCGGCCCGCCACTCCTTGGCGGTTTCGCTCAGCTTCTCGTTGTCGCCGCTGACCTTTTCCAGATACTCGTCGAGGCCGAGGTCCTTGATGGCTCCCCGGATGACGGAGTCGAGCGCACCCGCCAGCGGGTTGCTCCAGTCGACGTCGAATCCGATGCGCTCCAGTGCCTGGCTCATGCGCTGCCCCCGCCGAGGGCGTAGACCTGGTCATCCTCGTTGTTGTCGTACGCCTCGGCCGCCAGACGGACCCCGTCGGCGATGGCGCCCAGCGATTCCTTGACGTCGTGGAGGTCGTTCACCGCCTCCTCGGACTGTGTGTCGTAGTCCGACTTGAGGCTGTCGGATTCGGCCAGCTGGCCGAACACACCGCTGGACAGCTTCAGTCGGCCGACCCGGTGCCGGATCTTCTCCACCCGGTCCGCCGCCTGGTCCGCCGCGTTCGCATAACGACGCAGAGCCGCGCTCTCTACGTCGTACCCCGTCCCGCCCATTCGCCCCGTCCTCCCGTTGACCTGCTGCGTCCCCCTGTCTCCGCGCTATCCCAAGTCTTTGCGGAAACAGGGGGATTACTTGGCCTGAACTGTACCCAAGGGGCCAGTGGGGCAGCCCAGCCGAGTGGGGGTCAGCCGGGGGCGGAGCCGGTCTCGGGCCGGGGGTGTGGTGGTGCCCATATCGGCGGAGCGGCGTCTGCTGCCGGCCGGCCGGGCCGACCGACGGACCGACGGACCGACGGACCGGGACCGGGGACCGCTCCTCAGGCCGTCACCGCCCCCGTATGGGCCAGGATCGCCGTGGCCAGCGGCGCGTGTACGGCGGGCGGCAGTGCATGCCCCATGCCCGGGATTTCGACGACCTTCGCGCCCCGGACGCACTGGGCCACGTGCTGGGGGTGCGGCTGCGGGAAGACCGGTTCGGCGGGCGCGCTGACCACCAGGGTCGGTACCTCGTTCTTGGCGAGCCGGTCCGTACGGAGCATGCCGTCGTCCCCCGCACGGCTATGTGCGGTGCTCACCCGGTGGTGCCCGGTGTGCTCGTTGACGCGGTGCTCGAAGGCGCGGAAGTAGACCTCGTCGAAGGGGAGCCGGTCACCGGCGAGTACGCGCCAGTGTTCGATCCGGCGCTCCATTTCGGCCGTCGGACCGTGTTCCTCGACCGGACGGGCCCACAGCTCCAGGACCTCGGGCGCGATGCCCGGCAGTGCGTCGGCCGGGACCGTGCTGCCGTCGGGGCGGGTGTAGGGGGTGGTGCTGAGGGCCATGGTGCCGATGAGAGTGGCGCTGAGCAGCCGGTCGGGGTGGTCGGCGAGCACCATCTGGGCGAGCATGCCGCCCAATGACATGCCGACGAGATGTGCCCGGTCGATGCCCAGCCCGTCCAGGACCGCGATCACGTCATCGGCGAGATCGGCGATCCGGTACGGCTGCTCCTCGAAGGGCCAGGTGGAGCGGCCGGTGTCGCGGTGGTCGTAGCGGATCACCCGGTGGTGCGCGGCCAGCGCGTCGACCAGCGGCTCCGGCCAGCCGACGCCACTCGCCTGGGCCCCCATGATCAGCAGCAGCGGGGCCGCGTCGGCGGCACCGCGCTGCTCGGTCCACAGGCGGATACCGGGGGCGGTGTCGATGAACTGCTGCATGGGGCGGTCCTCCCAGTGATGCGGACGAGGGCGTCGCATGTGACATGTCGCGACGAGACGTATCGTCTCGCTATGGCGCGAACGTGTCAAGGAGTGAGGGGCGGGAAGCGAAGATCGTAAACTTACTTTGCAGTAAAGGGGCGGGATGGAGGGACTTTCAGCGTGGGAGCTGTGAAGAGCAAGCGGGTGCCGCGCGCCGTCCGGGAGCGGCAGATGCTGGATGCCGCGGTGCTGACGTTCGCACGGCATGGATACCGGGCGGCCTCGATGGACGAGATCGCCGAGCTGGCCGGAGTCTCCAAGCCGCTGGTCTATCTCTACCTGAATTCGAAGGAAGACCTGTTCAGCACGGTGATCCGACGGGAGTCGGAGGCGCTGGTGGCGGCCGTGACGGCGGCCGTCGAGCCGGGGGTGGCGGCCGACCGGCAGCTGTGGAGCGGCCTGAAGGGCTTCTTCGCGCACACCGCCGAGCATCCGTACGGCTGGGCCGTACTCCATCAGCAGGCGCGGGCGCACGGTGAGCCGTTCGCGCGCGAAGTGGCCGCGATGCGGGCGGAGATCGTCGAGTTCGTCACGGAGTTGCTCGGTGCAGCCGCAAAGGAGGCGGGCTGCGTCGGTGAGCTGGCCGAACGGGAGGTCGCCGGGCTCGCGCACGCCCTGGTCGGCGCGGCCGAGTCACTCGCCGAGTGGGCCAATGTCCGTACGGACGAAGGTGCTTCGGGTGCACCGGAGCATCCGTCGGCCAAGGACACGGCGGCCACGATGATGAACTTCGCCTGGACGGGCCTCGGCCGGCTGATGGGCGGGGACCGGTGGGCGCCGAACGGCCTCGCCGACCACGAGAGCCCATCCTGCGCCAGGCGTTGACACGGCCCGCCCGCCGACTGCCGCCCCGGTCCCCGTCCGTCGGGGCCGGGGCGGCGCCTTGAGGGGGCTCGCCCTTCCCCTGCGACGGAGCTGCGCCGGCACCGAAGCGGAGTGTTTTGCGTGCCCACGCACGCGCCAAGTCCCAGGGCCGGCACGCGGATCGGCGTGCAACCGGGACGCCGGGGAGGCGTGGCCGGTGCGTAGAGCACGGTCGAGGTGGAACGCCGGCCATGCCCCTCGCTGGATTTCCGGAACGAAGGTGGTGCGCAGGCATTGGCCAGCATCAGGTCCTCGCGTAAATTTACTTCGAAGTAAGGTTACTGTCAGGTCAGGAGCTGGGTCGAGGATGCGTTCCACGGATTCCCCCGCCGCGAGCGAGCCGTCCGCCGCCGGCCGCCATCGCCGTCGCCGTGCCGACACAACTCACCCCGCACGGGCCGGTGTTCGGATCTGACGAGCCCGACGTGTCGATGACGTGCGGTAGTTCCGCGCCGGTGATGGGCAGGGTCCGGGTGCCTTCTGCCGCCGGGTGGGGGCTGGCTCGCTGCGGGTTTCGTGCGTTCCGCTCAGGTCGGTGGGGGTTGGGGTTTTGCGGGTTGGGTGGTTGCCGCGGGGGTTGGAGGGGACGCACCGGTACCCTCCCCCAGCCTTCGGCCGGGAGGTGCCCCCACGGCGCGGGCGACG
>NZ_JBEZHQ010000041.1:81387-83328 GCF_040650675.1 Streptomyces sp. NPDC048637 | reverse complement strand
GGCGGAAGTCGTACGGGCGGTGGGCCGCGGCCCGTTGAAGGTGCGGCCCAGGTGCCCGTACCGGGCGGCACCGGCGCGGAAAGCAGTCCGAACACCCACCCCGGAGGCCCCGCCACCGGCACCCACCACAAACCGGGGCCCCACCCCAACACACCCCACCCGCCGACAGGCGGAACTGACACGGCGGGGCCACCCGAATCGTGGGGGGGAACTCACTTCCCAGAGGTCCGGTGGAACACCAGAAGATCCGCCGTGTCGCCGAGCAGCACATACGTGGACCGGGGATGGCGCCCGGTCGCCTCCGCCAGCACCTGGCGCGGGGTGCGGTCGTGGCGTAGCTGGAGGGCGATGTACTCGGGCGACAGCCCACCCGTGTCGCCGATCCAGAAGACCTTGGTGCGGTGCGTGAGGCGGCTCAGCGGCCGGATGTCGGACTCCACGGTCGCGCCGTCGGGTATGCGGTCCAGCAGCTTCTCGTCGGCGGTGACGTTCGGTGGGGTGCGGTAGGTGGCGGCCTCGGTGAGGCGGGCCAGGGGCAGATTGGCGGTCAGGGCGAGGGCCGCGGCCAGGACGGCGGCCGGCAGATGGTGGGCGTACGAGCGCAGCCAGGGGCGGGCCGATACCCGCACCTGCGGCAGGGCGTCGATCAGGGCGAGGAAGACGATCGGCATCAGGACGGCGTTGTAGTGCCAGTCGATGCCCCAGTAGTGCGGATCGTGGGACAGGAAGCGCCACCCCAGGGTGGGCAGCGCGACCAGTACGAGAGGGGAGCGCAGCGCGAGCAGGCCGGTGGTGGGCAGCAGGACCCACAGGGTGGTGCGGACGGCGGTGTCGAGGGGGATGGTGGCCCCGCCGCCGTCGGCGCCGAACTTGCTCCAGTAGTCGTACGAGCCGGAGTTGTTGAAGCCGGGTATGAGCACGCCGAGGGTGACGGCGGTGGCGGTGATGCCGAAGGCGACCAGGCCGATGGCCAGGGGGCTGGCCCGCCGGGTGCGGAGCAGGGCGAGCGCGCCGATGGTGGCCGCGGTCACCCCGAGGTCTTCCTTGACCAGTACCAGGGGCGCGGCCCAGCACACCACCGCGGTCCACCGTCCGCGCAGCACCGCTTCCAGCGCGAAGGCGATCAGCGGCAGCGCGAACGCGATCTCGTGGAAGTCGAAGTCGACGGCCTTCTGCACGCCCCAGGACATGCCGTAGGCGAAGCCGAGGGCCAGGCCCGGGGCGCGGCCCAGGTAGTGGGCGGCGGCGCGGGCGACCGGCAGCACGGACAGCGCGAACAGCGCGGCCTGCGCGGTCAGCAGGGTCAGGGGGGAGGGGAACACCCGGTAGAAGGGGGCGAGCACGATCAGCACGGGGCTGAAGTGGTCGCCGAGGATGTTCGTGCCGGGGCCCTTGAGGTCGACTATCGGGGCCTGGAAGTGGGCGTAGCCCCGTACGGCCTGTTCGAAGATGCCCAGGTCCCAGGAGGAGAGGGACATGGTCCGGAACCGGCAGATGGACAGCAGCGCGAACGCGACGAAGAAGAACGCGGCGGTCCAGTACGGGTCGAGGTGCGGGGCGCGGAGCGGCGCGGTCCGGGTGCGCAGGCGGTGGACGGTGCGCCGCAGCCGGCCGGTCCTGGCCGGTGGCGCGTCGGTGGTCGCGGTCGCGGGGGCGGCCGGCTCGGCGGCCCGGGGCGGCGGCACGCTGCCGCTGTCCGCTCCCAGAATCCGTCCGGGGGCGCCCCCAGCCGTTGCTGCGGCCGTGTCCATGCGGATCCTCACTCTCCCCTGCTCGAAAAGATACTCGAAGCGGCTGACCGGACCGCACGGAGGCCGCGGCGCTGCG
Organism: Streptomyces sp. NPDC048637; assembly: GCF_040650675.1. Taxonomy (NCBI): domain Bacteria; kingdom Bacillati; phylum Actinomycetota; class Actinomycetes; order Kitasatosporales; family Streptomycetaceae; genus Streptomyces; species Streptomyces sp. NPDC048637. The sequence continues at coordinate 81,501 of NZ_JBEZHQ010000041.1, read as the reverse complement.
ACGGCCGGGCCGGCAGTGGTTCAGACGCGGGCGTGGGTCCGTCCGTTCCCGGAAACGGACGGACCCCGGCCCGGGGCCCCCGGGGCGCGCGGGCGCGGCGCGGGGGGGCGCCGG
>NZ_JBEZHQ010000041.1:27454-81377 GCF_040650675.1 Streptomyces sp. NPDC048637 | reverse complement strand
TAACTGCGGGGGGGGGGGTCCCGTCCTTCCCGGACACGGGCCGGCCCCCGGCCCGGCACCGCGGGGTCGCGGTGCCGGGCCGGGGGCCGGAGCGGGGAGGGGAGCCGGTGGCTCAGAGGGCCAGCTTCCAGCTCACGGAGTCGAGCAGCAGGTCCGGAGTGACCTCGACGTCGAGCTGCTTGGCGGTCGTCGGCGCGTCGAAGACCATCTCCACGCTGGCGGTCTCGCCGGGGCTGATCGCGTTGCCGTAGTCGTGGTGCAGGATGCCGTGCTTGTCGTCGTCGACCTCTTCGGCCTCCTTGCCGTTGACCCGGGCCTTGGTCTGGACGAGGGGCTTGTCGAACGGCTTGCTGCCGGTGTTCTTGATCGTCACGGTGAGCTTGTAGGCCTTGTTGCCCTGGGTGTGGCCGCTGACGACGGTGTTCGGGTCGACGGTGTACGGGGACGCCTTGGAGACGGTCACCTGGACGCCGTTGTTGTACTTCGCCGTGTCACCCGGGCCGAGGTCCTTGGCGCTCTGGCCCGAGCCGTTCTTCGGCTGGCCGGAGCTCTGCTCCACCTGCTTGTGCACCTCGTCGACCGCCTTGTTGACGGCCAGCACGGTGACGATGATGCCGACGATCGCCAGGACGATCGCGAGGGCGCCCAGGATGGTGCCGGTCACGGCCACGCCCTTGTTGGTGGCCTGGCCCTTCTTGGCGCGGCTGAGGCCCACCAGCCCGAAGATCAGGGCGAGGACGCCGAGCGGTCCGGCGAGCCAGAACAGGATCATCGGGATGCCGCTGAGCGCGCCGATGATGCCGAGGATCAGGGCGGCGATACCGAGTCCGTTGCGGGCCGCCTGGGGGGCCGGAGTGCCGGTGGGCCCCTGTGGTGCGGGCTGGTAGTGCATCTGCTGAGACATGCGAAGGGGCCCCTTCCGGGCGCTCGAATCGATTGCTGCCGAAGCGATGGGTCAATAACAGCAGAGGCTGTGAACCGAGTCAACATGAGCAGTTGAAGGTGAGTAGTTCACGCTGTGAAGGGGCAGGTGTATCGCTGCTGGGTATGCTTGCCGACACAGCGGTCGGGGGCCACGGGATGGGAGTCAGCCAGGTGCCGGACAACGCATCACCGGACAACGCGACGGGCGGCACGGCCGAGGTGACCGCCGCCGGGATCGCCCGGCTCGCCGGTGTCGGCCGGGCCGCGGTCAGCAACTGGCGGCGCCGGCACGCGGACTTCCCCAAGCCGGTCGGCGGCACCGAGACCAGCCCCGCCTTCGCCCTCCGCGACATCGAGCAATGGCTGCGCGACCAGGGCAAACTCGCCGAGGTCCCGCTCCGTGAACGGGTCTGGCAGCAGCTCGTCGGGCACCCGGCCGGCACCGCGGCCGCACTGCGCCAGGCCGGCGCCGTCCTGCTGCTGGTCCACGAGCGGCCCGCCGTCTGGCAGCAGCTGCGCACCGCCGCCGACGACACCGAACTGACCGGCGTCCTCCCCGCGATGCTCGACGCCGTCCTCGCCGCCCGGCTCGGCCCGGAACACCCCGTACGCGGACTGACCCGCGAGGCGCTCGCCCCGTCCGCCGCGCTGGTGCGGGCCGCCGGTGACCTCGCGGCCGCGGACGGCGCCCCGCAGGCGTACGCCTTCCTGCTCGGCCGTCACCTGGACGCCAACCCCCGGCAGTACACCCTCACCCCGCCGGGACCGGCCGCGCTGATGGCCGAACTCGCCGCGTCGGCCGGCCCGTTGCACACCGTCCTCGACCCGGCCTGCGGCGCCGGCGGTCTGCTGACCGCCGCCCAGGAGCGCGCCGGACAGGAGACCGGCGACGGGACGGACGGTGCCGGGACGGACGGTGCCGGGGACGCCGCACCGCAGGCCGAGGCCCCCGACGGCCCCGTCACCCTGCACGGCCAGGAGGCCGACCCCGACCTCGCCGCACTGACCGCGCTCCGCCTCGCCCTCAGCAACCCCGGCGCCCGGGTCCGGGTCCGCGCCGCGGACACCCTGCGCGCCGATGGCTTCCCGGACCTCGCCGCCGACGCCGTCCTGGCACACCCGCCGTTCAACGAACGCAACTGGGGCCATGACGAACTCGCCTACGACCCCCGGTGGGAGTACGGCTTCCCGGCCCGTACCGAATCCGAACTGGCCTGGGTCCAGCACGCGCTGGCCCGGCTCCGGCCGGGCGGCACCGCCGTCCTCCTCATGCCGCCCGCCGCCGCCTCCCGCCGCTCCGGCCGCCGGATCCGCGCCGACCTGCTGCGGCGCGGCGCCCTGCGCGCCGTCATCGCGCTGCCCGCCGGCGCCGCCCCGCCCAACGGCGTCCCGCTGCATCTGTGGGTGCTGCGCAAGCCCGGTGACGGCCGGCCGCCCGTCCCCCAGCTCCTCGTCGTCGACACCGCCGACCTCGCCACCGGCACCCCCGCCGGCCGCGACAGGCCCGACTGGCAGAGCGTGCACGCCACCGCCGTCGAGGCCTGGCAGACCTTCGACCGTGAGGGCGGCGTCGAGGAACGGCCCGGCGTACGCCGGTCGCTGGCCGCCATCGACCTCCTCGACGACGATGTCGACCTCGCCCCGGCCCGGCACCTCCCGCCGCCCGCGGCGGCCGGCGGCCCCGCCGAACTCGCCCGGGTCCGCGACCGGCTGACCGCCACCCTCGCCCGCACGACGGAGCTCACCCCGCGGCCCGAGGACGGCGACACCCCCGGCCTCGCCGCCACCCCCCGCTGGCCGCTGACCACCGTCGGCGAACTCGCCCGCTCCGGCGCCCTGGTGCTGCGCGCGGGCGGCGCCGGCACCGCATCGCCGGGCGGGGGGGCCACGCCGGCCGAACCGGGCGGAGAAGCCGGGGGAGTGCCTGCGGTGCTCACCGACCATGACGTGATCGGCGGCGGCGCTCCGTCCGGCGCCCTCCCCGAAGCGCCCGCCTCCGAGCCCGCCGAGGAGGCGGTGCTGGTCCGCGAGGGCGATGTCGTCGTCCCGGTCCTCGGCGGCGGCGCCGTCGCCCGGGTCGTCGACGACGCCACCGCCGGGGCCGCCCTCGGCCGCAACCTCACCCTGCTGCGGCCCGACCCGGCCGCCCTCGACCCCTGGTTCCTCGCCGGCTTCCTGCGGGGCACCGCCAACACCCGGCAGGCCAGCAGCTACGCCTCCACCGCCACCCGGCTCGACGTCCGCCGACTGCAACTGCCCCGGCTGCCGCTCGCCGAGCAGCGCCGCTACGGGCAGCGGTTCCGTGATCTGGCCGCCTTCGAAGGGGCGTTGCGGCTGGCGTCCCGGCTCGGCGAGCAACTGGTCCAGGGCCTGCACGACGGGCTGACGGACGGCTCGGTGGCGCCGGACTGATCCGGCGGACCGCCCGGCGGACCGCCCGGCGGACCGCCCGGCGGACCGCCCGGCGGACCGGCAGCGGCGGGCGGTCGGGCGGGCCGTTCCGGGACCGGCAGATCGGGTCGTCCAATCCGAACAACCCCGCACGCGCGGTCGGCGTCGTCTATACGCTCGCAGGCACGTGTGTACCCCGGCGCCTCGCGCGCCCGCGCGCGAGGCCGCCGTCCCAGCACGGCCCCACCGGCCATGAACCGATCCGTCAGGAGCAGTGATGTACGGCCCCGTCCCGGCCCTCCCGCCGCACCGTCCCCCGGCGCGGGCGACGGTCATCCTGCTGCGGGTGGTCTTCGTGGCCGTCGCGGTGCTCAGCCTCGGCCTGCTGGCCTGGGCCACGCTGCTGCGGGCCGCGCTGGTGCGGCGCGGGCGGCTGAGCTGGTGGCTGTTCGGCGGTGACGTGGTGGTGCTGATCGGCGCCTTCCTGCTGGTCACCCACTTCCCCGAAACGGACTGGCGCACCGACCTCGGGGTCGGACTGGTACTGCTCCAGATCGCGGTGGCCGTGGCGTACTACCTGGTCGTCGACGTCCGGGCCCAGCAGGCCACCGGCTACGGCGCAGGTCACGCACCGGCCTACGGCATGCCGTACGCGCCCGCCGCGCACCCCTACGGCGTACCGCAGCCGCCCGCCCCGGCCCCCGGATACGCCCAGGCCCAGCCGTACGGTGCGCCGGGCCCCGCCCCCGCCAACCCGTACGCCATGACCGAGACGCGGCTGCCGCAGCCCGGCGGGCCGGGCGCGCCGTCCCGCCCCTCGCCGCCGCCCGCGGGCCCGTACGCCCCGCCCCCGGACCGGCACCGGCCGCCGCAGCGCATCGACCGGGTGCGGGCCGAGCTCGATGAGCTCAGCGACTACCTCCGCAAGGAGGAGGGCCGGTGAACGGCCGGATCATCGGCGGGCGTTACGAACTCTCCGCGCTGCTCGGCCAGGGCGGGATGGGCCAGGTCTGGATCGGCTACGACCGCCGCCTGGACCGCCGGGTCGGCGTCAAACTGCTGCGCCCCGACCGGGTGGCGGGCACCCCGGACGGTGAGGAGATGCGCCGCCGCTTCGTCCGCGAATGCCGGGTCACCGCGCAGGTCGACCATCCCGGGCTGGTCACCGTCCATGACGCGGGCAGCGACGACGAGGACCTCTACCTGGTCATGCAGTACGTCGAGGGCGCGGACCTCTCCGACCACCTCGCCGAGCACGACCCCTACCCGTGGCCCTGGGCGGTCTCCGTCGCCGCCCAGCTCTGCGCCGTACTGGCGTCCGTCCACGCGGTGCCGATCGTCCACCGCGATCTCAAGCCCCGCAATGTCATGATCCGGCCGGACGGCTCGGTGGTCATCCTCGACCTGGGCATCGCCTCCGCCCTGGACACCGACACCACCCGCCTCACCCACACCGGCTCCCCCATCGGCAGCCCCGCCTACATGGCGCCCGAACAGGCGATGGGCGGCGCCGTCGGCCCGCACACCGACCTCTACGCCCTGGGAGTCCTTCTCCACGAACTCCTCAGCGGCGAGGTCCCGTTCGCCGGTTCCACGGCCCTCGGTGTGCTCCACCGCCACCTGCACGAGGAGCCCGTCCCGGTCCGCGCACTGCGCCCCGACGTCCCCGAGGCCCTCGAAGCCCTCGTTCTCCGCCTCCTCCGCAAGGACCCCCAGGCCCGCCCCGCCGACGCCCAGGAGGTCTACCAGGCACTGGCCCCCCTGCTGCCCACGGCCACCATCGGCCCGCAGGCCGCACAGTCCCCGCCCGCCCCGCTCGCCCCCATGGACCCCACCCGCCCCTTCCGCCGGCCCCACGCCCCCTGGCCGGCCCGCTCCTCCGGGGCACCGGCCCCGACACCGGCCGCACTGTCCACACCACGCGTACCGGAGCCCCTGGTTCCGGCCGGGGCGGGCGCTGCTTCCACCGGATCCGCTCACCCCGGATCGGGCTCCGTCGCGGCATCGGCCGGGGCCGCCTTCGCCGCCCACCCGGCCGCCGGCCCCCGCGCCTCCCGCCCCGGCACCTGGACCTCCGCGCCCGACCCCCGCACCTCATCCCTCTCCGCTTCCGCTGCCTCGTCCGCTGCCTCCTCCGCTGCCTCCTCCGTCTCCGGACCGGACGTCGCGGCCGCCGTCGACGAGGTCAAGAACCTGCTCGACCAGGGTCGGATCACCCGCGCCGTGGACATCCTCGGCGGCATCCTGCCGGCCGCCGCCGAACGGCACGGCGCCCACTCCCCGGTCGTCCGCACCCTGCGCAAGCAGTACGCCGCCACCCTCATGGACGACGGCCAGTACCGCCGCGCCCTGCCCGAACTCCGCCTGCTGGCCGAGGAGTTCGCCAAGGAATCCGGGGCCGGCGCCACCCGCCAGGCCCTCCAGTTCCACTACGAGGCCGCCCAGTGCCTCGAACAACTCGGCGAGGTCGCCCAGGCCCTGGACGAGTACCGCGCCCTCCTCCCCTACTTCGAGCACTACGCCGACGACCCCGTACGCCCCCTGGAAATCCGCCGCTCCATAGGCCACCTGCTCCTCGCCCAGGGCGAACGCCCCGCCGCCCAGGAAACCCTCTCCCGCCTCCTCTACGACGCCGAGCGCCTGCACGGCCCCCACCACCCGTTCCCGGAGGAGCTGCGGCGGACGTTGTATTGGTTGAGTGAGGTGCAGGGGTGAGGAGTGAAGGGGTGGTGGGGGCCGTGCAGCCGGGACGCTCGGCCTCGGCGGTAGATGATGAGCGGTGGCGTGGCGTGCTGCCCGGTCGTCTCTGCTGGCCTACGCGCGGGACAGGTCATGAGGCCAGGCACCGGCGAGTCGATGGCGTCTGTGCGGCCCGATGACCGCGTGACCCAGCCTTCCTAGAGCAGCTGGTCTTCTCCCCGTCGGCGGCCGAAGTCACCATCAGCTCGCATTCGGCTGGTGTCAGGCGCTTGGTCAGGCATCGTGAAGGCTGCGGTCAACTCCCCTCCCCTGCGGATCGTTGCTCTCCGCTCTCCTTCACCGGTCCGTGCCAGCGGGGCGAGCAGCTCGTTGGCGTGGGTGGGGCCATGCGGGCCCGCCAGCGGTTGTCAGCCTCGACGGTGGTGCCGTATGCATTACCCCCGAAGTCCTCGTGCCAGCGGGGCGCCCTGTTTCAGGTCTTGGTGTCAGCCTGCCGTTTCGACAGATGCGCCTGCTGGTAGTGGGACCAGGTGCGGAGGGCCGAGCTGTGCGGTGCGCACCCGCGCAGGCCGGTGCCGAACGCGGCGAGGAGGCGAGCCACCCGTGGATGGCCGACCGCGTTCAACGGGACACTCATTGCCGTATGCAGGGCGGATTCCAGATCCCCTTGTCCTAACTGGGCTTGAGCCAGTCGGGCGGTGACGAGGGCGCGGTCGCGCTGCATGTAGGGGCGGAGCAGCGCCAGGCTGCGGTGTGCCTGCGCTTCGGCCTTCTCGAAATCACCGAGGCTGAGGTAGGTGGAGAGGGCGAGTTCGGCGAGTTCCGCTCGGTCGCGGACTGCTGCCATCCACAACGGCCGCCGGGCGTGCGGGTCGGCGCGGTCGGCGGCGTCCTGGGCGCTACCGATGGCACGTTCCGCCGCGTACCGATCGCCGGTCAGGCCGTGGACGGCTGCGTGCCGGGCGTGCCCGAGAGAGGCGAACAGCGGGTCGCGCCGGGTGAGTGGCAGGGCTCGTGCGACATCGTTGGCGGCGAGGGCGTCCGATGCACGGCCCACGTGCCGGTGCAGGCTTCCCGCATGGGACCAGATGCGGAACTGGATCATCTGATCGCCCGACATCGCGGCGAGTCCGGCAGCCCGCTCGTGGCGTCGTCGCGCCGCATCGAAGCGGCGGCCGTCGATCGCCGCCCACATCGCGCTAGAAGTGAAGGCGGCTGCAACCGCATATAACTGACTGCGTACGCGCTGACTGGCAGATCCGCGGTCCTGAAGGTCCAAGGCTTCGGCGGCCAGTTCGAGGGCCCGGGCTTCGATGCTGCCGAAGCCCCCGTATTGGTGATCGCCGGCCACAACAGCGGCGAACTTCCGCTGAAGCCGGGTGACGTCAGACATGCCGATGCGGTGGGGTGCGGCGGCAGTGGGGAGGGGCGCGACGGCGGAAGCCGCGGTGGCGGTGAGGAAGCTGCGGCGATTCACGGGGGCCTCCTGTGCTGATGCCGGGGCGGATGTGGCGCGGCACCGGGGCACGAACCCCAAAGCGGTGGCCGGCAGACCGGTGACTTTCTCCAGCGCGGTACGGGTGGCCGACTTCGGCCAGCGGACCCGCCCCGCTTTCCAGTCCCGCACCGATGACCCGTCCAGCCCTCCGGTCCGGCCGGTGAGGTCACCGACGGCCCGATTGACCGCGTCAGCCAGCGTGTTGGAGCTGTAGCCGTGCTCAGCCATCCACGCTGTGAGCGCTTGATTCCGCGTGGTGTCCATGCCCGCACGGTAGGCCCCGGAGCACCCGGCAGTCAGGCCAATAGGCGGTCAAATCGCCCTAGGTGTGCGAGCGGAGGCCTGCTGGATCGCACTAACCGCGTCCCCTCGCGGCCGCGTTGGCTGAGCACAGCTGCCGGCGGCCTTCCGGCGCCCAAGGAATGCCCTCGGCTTCGTGGGCTGCGGCGGCTTGCGGTCCGTCGGCCTCTCCGGTCGCGGACCACCCCACCTCAGCAGGCTTCGGAAAGGGGACCATCCAATGAAGACGACGTGGCAGCCGCAGGCGCTCGGTCTGGGCCACTGGTCGCACCCTCTGCTCGGCGCACGCGTGGTCGACCACGCCCACGGTGACCGCATCGGGATCTTCCGCGCACTCGCCCCCGACGTGGAGGCCACCCACCGCGGGCCCGTCCTCAAGGTCCCGGACACGCCGCCCGTGGTGTGGCTGTCCCCCGAGGGCGGCGGCGTGGAGTGGACGACCGGACTGGACACGATCGAGGCCGTGCAGTGAGTTCCGGACCGGGACCGAAGGTCGGTGACCAGGTCGAGTACGCCCCGGGGCGGCTGGCCATCGTGACGGACATCCGGAAGGGCGTCCTCTACTTACGCGGGCGGGGGAGCCGGGAATGGGCGGCGCAGCCGGAGGCACTCACGGTTTCGAGGACCCGGGAGGGGCGGATCGCGGCGGGTGATGATGGGTGAGCGGGTTCCTCACGGCGGCACCGACAAGAAGGCCCACCACAGCAGAAACCACCCCCGCCACAGATCGTTGGCCGAAGCAGTGGCCTGGGCCACGCCGACTCCATAGCATCGATCAATCAAGGTCGAGACTCCGTCGCACGATCTGCCGGGAGGCCATGTGTTCCGCCGAAGGACAGCGCTCTCCGTATCCGCCACCGCCGCCCTGCTGGCCGCGACCCCGTTGCTCGCCGCGTGCGGCAGCGACGCCCACCCCGGTGCCGCGGCCGTCGTGGACGGGAAGCGCATCACCGTCTCGCAGCTGCAGGCGAAGGTGAAGGACGTACGCGCCGCCCAGGCCAAGTCCCCGCAGGGCGGTCAGCTCATCATGAACACCGGGCGGCTGAGCCTGGCCACCCTCAACGGCATGATCTTCGACGAGGTGCTGGAGCGCGGTGCGAAGGACGCCGGGGTGACGGTCAGCCGCGGCGAGATCCAGAAGTGGCGGGGCCAGGCCGAGAAGCAGGCCGGTGGCGGTGAGCGGCTGAAGGCGATGTGGCTTCAGCAGGGTGTGGCCCCGGACGAGATCGACGCCATGGTCCGCAATCAGCTGCTGCTCGACGGTGTCGCCGAGCATCTGCACGCGGACCGCCGTGCGCCGGAGGGCCAGCAGAAGCTCGCCCGTGCGCTGGCCAAGACCTCCCGGTCCATGGGGATCGACGTCAATCCGCGGTTCGGCAAGTGGGACGACCAGCAGGTCATCCTCGGCGAGACCAAGGACCCGTGGATCACCGGGGAGCCTGCGAGGCAGCAGGCCTGACAGGCCCGACAGCGGAGCAAGGAAGGAAGCCGAGGGCCGGGGCCGGGAGTCGACAAGCGGTGCCCGGTTGCAGTGGCCGGCAGCGGTGAGCGGTAGCCGTGCGCGTTCGAGGCGGTCCGCCCGGAAGCGGGGCGGGCCGCCCGTGCGGTCCGGGTGAGGGCCGACCGGCGCCGGGCGGTGTCAGTGCGGTGCGTTACGTTCGAGGCGTGAACGCTGACGCCTCCGCCGCCGACACCGGCGCCGAAGCCCGCCCCGAGGGCACCGGCACCGGACGCCTGGTCCTGCTCACCACCAGCCACCGGGTCGCCCCCGGACTCCTGTCCTGGCCCGCCTGGCAGATCCTGCGCGCGGCCGACCGCGTGCTGAGCGCCGATCCGGACCACCCGCAGCTGCCCTATCTGCGGGAGGCCGGCATCGAGGTGGAGACGGCCGCCCCCGCCGCCCGCGAACTGGTCGACTACTGCGTGCCGGGGGCCCGTACGGTCGCCGTCCTGACCTCGGCGGACGGCGAGAGCACACTGACCGACGGCCTGGCCCGGCTGGCCGGCTCCGGCCGCGAGACCATGCCGGACCTGGAGCTGCTGCCCGGCTCCTACGACCTGCCCGGCGCCCGGCTGCTCGACCTCGTCCAGGTCATGGACCAGATCCGCGCCGAATGCCCCTGGAGCAGCGTCCGTACGCACCGCGACCTCGCCAAGTACGGCATCGAGGAGGCGTATGAGCTGGTCGAGGCCATCGAGGAGGGCGACCGCGCGGAGCTGAGGGAGGAGCTGGGCGATGTGCTCCTCCAGGTCGTCTTCCACGCCCGGATCGCCCAGGACGATCCGGACGAGCCGTTCTCCATCGACGACGTGGCGGGCACGATCGTGGAGAAGCTGCTCCATCGCCACCCCCATGTCTTCGGGGAGGCGGAGGTGGCCACCCCGGAGGAGGTGCGGGCGCAGTGGCTGCGGAAGAAGGCGGAGGAGAAGCAGCGGGAGTCGGTGACCGAGGGCATTCCGCTGGCGCAGCCGGGACTGGCGCTTGCGGCGAAGCTGGCGTCGCGGGTGCGGTCGGCCGGACTGGACGTGGCCCCGCCCAAGGGCGACGGCATCGGCTATGAACTGCTGGCGATGGCCGTGCGGGCGGAGGCGGAAGGCGTTGACCCGGAGGCCGCCCTGCGTGCGGCGGCGCGGGCCTACCGGGATGCGGTGGTGGCCGCCGAGGGCGGTGCCGGTTAGTACGGGTGGCGCCAGGCGCGCTCTCGGCGAGCAGGCGCCGTCGGTCAAGGGGTGACCGAGGGCGCCGGCTCGGGCGCGGCCACCGGCACACGGTCTGCCGGGACGCCGCCGTCCGGCCGCCGCCGCATCCGCTCCGCCACCCACAGGCCCACGACAACCGCCGCCAGCCCCGCGCCCAGCACGCACACCCCGCCCCAGCCCGCCGTGCCCCAGACCACCGACGTCAGTGCCGAGCCCACCGCGCCGCCGACGAAGTAGCTGGTCATGTAGGCGGAGTTGAGGCGGTTGCGGGCCTCGGGGCGGACCGCGTAGACCAGGTTCTGGTTGCTGACGTGGACCGCCTGCGCGGCGAGATCCAGGATGACCACCCCGGCGAGCAGCGCGGCCAGTGACCAGGTGCTGCCCGCTCCGCCGAGGGCCAGCAGACCCCACGACCCCAGCAGCAGGAACGCCGCCGCACCGGTGACCCGGTGCGCCAGGCCGCGGTCCGCCAGCCGTCCGCCCACCGAGGCGGACAGCGAACCGGCCGCGCCCACCAGCCCCAGCAGCCCGATGGCCGACTCCTGCCAGCCGTAGGCCGGGCCGGACATCAGGAACGCCAGCGCCGTCCACAGCACGCTGAAGCCCGCGAAGGTCAGCGCGCCCAGCGCGCCCCGCCACCGCAGCACCGGCTCCTGGCCGAACAGCGCCAGCGTGGAGCGCAGCAGCGCCGGATAGCGCAGCCCGGCCGTGGTGCGCAGGGCCGGCAGCCGGAGCCGCAGCAGCACCGCCATCAGCAGCATCAGCGCCGCGTTGACCCAGTACACGGTGCGCCAGCCGCCCAGCTCGGCGAGCAGCCCGGCGGCCGTACGGGCCAGCAGGATGCCGAGCAGCAGCCCGGTCATGACGGTGCCCACGGTCCGGCCGCGCTCGGCGGGCGCCGCGAGGGTCGCCGCGTACGGCACCACGACCTGGGCGGCGACCGAGGTGAGGCCGGTCAGGGCGGTGCCGGTGAGCAGCAGGGCGGCATTGGGCGCGCTCGCCGTGACGGTGAGGAAGACCGCGGTCGCCGCGGTCAGGGTGACGGCCAGCCGGCGCCGCTCCAGCAGATCCCCGAGCGGTACGAGGAGCAGCAGGCCCAGTCCGTAGCCGACCTGGGCGACGGTCACCACCAGCGCGGCGGTGGCCGCGGGCAGGTGCAGATCGCGCCCGATGACGTCCAGCAGCGGCTGGGCGAAGTAGTTGCCGGCGACGGAGAGCCCGGTGGCGACCGACATCAGCAGCAGGGCGCCGCGGCCCAGGCCCGGCCGGGTCCCCGGTGCGTCCCCGGCGACCGGCTCCGGTATGTGCTCGGTCTGCATGACCTGACCTCCCCTGTACGCCCACGGCCACCGCGGCGGCGGGCACGTCCCAGCGTGGGGCCGGGCGATCAATGAGTCCAACACATCGTTGTCATCGCATCCATCGCGAATAAAGATCGATGGTCGTTAGGGTGGGTGCGCATGGAGCTTCAGCAGATGCGGTATGTGGTCGCGGTGGCCGAGACCGGTGGGTTCACCCGGGCCGCCGAGCGCTGCCATGTGGTGCAGTCCGCGCTCAGCCATCAGATCGCCCGGCTGGAGAAGGAGCTCGGTGCCCGGCTCTTCGACCGGACCAGCCGCAGTGTCCGGCTGACCGCCGCCGGCGAGGCCTTCGTCCCGGTGGCCCGGCAGGCGCTGGAGGCGGCCGAACGGGCCCGCGCCGAGGTGGCGGCGGCGACCGGGGAGGTGCGCGGCCGGCTCGCGGTCGGTGCGATCTCCACCGTCGCGGCCGTGGATCTCGCCCGTGAGCTGGGGGCTTTCCGTACGCGGTGCCCGCAGGTACGGATCAGTCTGCAGACCGACATGAGCGACCAGCTTCTCGAACAGGTGCGGCAGGGCGTCCTGGATGTCGCCTTCGTCGGGCTGGTGCCGAGCGCCCGCACCGTCGGCGTACGGGAGAAGGAGCTGGCGCGCGGAGAGCTGGTCGCCGTCGTGCCGCCGGGGCATCCGCTGGCGGGGCGGGAGTGGACCACGCTGTCGCGGATGGCGCGGGAGACCTTTGTCGACTTCACGGCGGGGTCCGCGGCCCGCCGGCAGTGCGATGACGCGTTCCGTGCGGCGGGGCTGACCTCGGAGGTGGCGTTCGAGGTGACCACGGTCGAGTTCCTGGCGAAGCTGGTGCGGGCGGGCCTGGGCGTGGGCATGGTGCCGGAGGCCATCGCCTCCGAGCTGGCCGGGCTGCACATCGTGCGGGTGCGGCCGGCGCCCGAGCGGACCGAGCGGGTGGTGTGGAGCGGTCTCGGCCCGTCGCCGGCGGCCGTGGCGTTCCTGACGGGCCTGGGGGTGGATCCGGCGTAGGGGGAGACGCCCCTGGGGTCGCGGGGCCCGGCCCGGCGACGGGCGCGGGCGCGCCGTTGTGCGCCCAGCGGTTACGGTCGGAAGGTGCACGACAAGCCCCACACCACCGCCGCCGACGCCCCCGCGGGCTGCCCCGCCGCCGGGCCCGCCCCCGCGCTGTTCACCTGGGAGTTCGCCTCCGACCCGTACCCCGCGTACGCCTGGCTGCGCGAGCATGCGCCGGTGCACCGGACCGAGCTGCCCAGCGGTGTCGAGGCCTGGCTGGTGACGCGGTACACGGAGGCACGGCAGGCACTCGCCGACGCCCGGCTGTCCAAGAACCCGGTCCACCACAGCGAGGCCGCGCACGGCAAGGGCAAGGTCGGCATCCCGGGTGAGCGCAGCGCCAACCTGATGACGCATCTGCTCAACATCGATCCGCCGGACCACACCCGGCTGCGCCGGCTGGTCTCGAAGGCGTTCACCCCGCGCCGGGTCGCCGCCTTCGCCCCGCGGGTCCAGGAGCTGACCGACCACCTCATCGACCAGTTCGCGGCGAAGGGCGAGGCCGACCTCATCCACGAGTTCGCCTTTCCGCTGCCGATCTACGCGATCTGCGATCTGCTGGGGGTGCCGCGCGAGGACCAGGACGACTTCCGGGACTGGGCGGGCATGATGATCCGCCACGGCGGGGGACCACGCGGCGGCGTCGCCCGCTCCGTGAAGAAGATGCGCGGCTATCTCGCCGAGCTGATCCACCGCAAGCGCGAGTCCCTGGGCGACACCGCCGAGGACGACGAGGATCTGATCTCCGCCCTGATCAGGGCCTCCGACCACGGTGAGCATCTGACCGAGAACGAGGCCGCCGCAATGGCCTTCATCCTGCTCTTCGCGGGCTTCGAGACCACCGTCAACCTCATCGGCAACGGCACCTATGCGCTGCTGCGCCACCCCGCCCAGCGTGAGCTGCTGCAGAAGTCGATCGAGGCGGGCGACACCGAGCTGCTCACCACCGGCCTTGAGGAACTGCTCCGCTACGACGGCCCCGTGGAGCTGGCGACCTGGCGGTTCGCGACCCAGGAGCTGACGCTCGGCGGACAGCGGATCGCCGAGGGGGACCCGGTCCTGGTGGTGCTGGCCGCCGCCGACCGCGATCCGGCGCGCTTCGCCGAGCCGGATGTGCTCGATCTGACCCGGCGTGACAACCAGCATCTGGGATACGGGCACGGCATCCACTACTGCCTGGGTGCGCCGCTCGCCCGGCTCGAAGGACAGTCCGCGCTGGCGACGCTGCTGACCCGGCTCCCGGACATCCGGCTTGCGGCGGAACCTGACGATTTGCGCTGGCGCGGCGGGCTCATCATGCGCGGACTGCGTTCACTTCCGGTGGAGTTCACCCCGGAGCGGCCCTGACCAGCGACAAGGCCAAATGTGACGCAGAGTCAACCGCGTGACCTTTACGTGATCCGCACTACACCGACTTGTGACTACCCGGGACCCCGGCTACCTTTCGACCGACGATCGACAGGCTTCACTCGATCGGTCGAAGCGGTGATGTGGGGGACCGGTGTAACGGTGCCGCTCGCGTGCGTCGGCCGGCCGGAGGCCCCGTCGAGCAGCTCGAAGAGCTCGTCGATAACTCAACCGCCGCGCGAAAGGCATCCGCATGCGTTCCGGGAACGGCCGACATCGTCGCCCCCGTCAGGCACCGGCCATCTTTGTCACGGCAGGCGTGACCGGCGCGGGCATCGCCCTGCCACTGCTCGGTGCGAGCGGTGCACACGCCGCCGACACCGCGACCTGGGACAAGGTCGCCCAGTGTGAGAGCGGCGGCGTGTGGAGCGCGGCGTCGGGCAACGGCTACTACGGCGGCCTCCAGCTGACCCAGGAGATGTGGGACAACTACGGCGGCTCCGCCTACGCCTCACGGCCCGACTACGCCAGTCGCTCCCAGCAGATCGCCGTGGCCGAGTCGATCCTCGGCGACCGCGGGCCGGACGCCTGGCCGAGCTGCGCGGTGAACGCGGGGCTGACCGGCGACGGCCAGGCCCCGGAGGTCGACCCGGGCAGCACCAGCACGCCGGAGCCCGCCCCGTCGGACTCCGAGGGCTCCCTCGACCCCTGGGACACCCCCGGTTCGTCCGACGCCCACGACGGTGGGGACACCGCCGGGAGGAACGACAAGCCGAGCGACGAGCCCAGCGACGAGTCGAGCGGTCCGCCGTCCGACGCGACGCCCTCGCCCGACGCCTCGGACTCCGCCGGGCCCGGCGACTCGTCCACGAGCCCGGAGCCGTCCGACCCGGCGACGCCCGGCGACCGGGACGACGACCCGTCGCAGTCCGCCGACCCGTCCGGTGACTCCTCCACGGACCCGTCCGGCGACTCCTCCGCCGACCCGTCCGACGAGCCCTCCACGGACCCGTCCGACGACCCGTCCGCGGACCCGTCCGGGGACGGCAGCCGTACGGACAGCACCGGCACCCCGCGCGAGGTGCCTGCCAAGGGCAAGCACCGCGGCGATGCGGGCGACGAGGACGCCGGTGACCGTGACGGCGGCAGGTCCGCCGGCGGCCGGCACGCCTCGCGGGGCGACGACGCGCACCGCACGGGCCCGGCGGCCGACGGCGACTACACGGTGCGCCCGGGTGACAGCCTGTCAGCCATCGCCACGGCCCACCGGCTGTCCGGTGGGTGGCACGCGCTCTACGACCGCAACGAGGGCGTCATCGGCTCCGACGCGGACCTGATCCAGCCCGGCCAGCAGCTCGATCTCGGGCGAGACGCAGGGTAGTTCGCCACTTTCGCCCTCTTTTGGGAAAGTGAGACAAGGCTCTCGTTGACTTCGGTGGGTCCCGGTCTGCGCATCCCCGGCATACCGGGCCCCACCTGCGGATATGTAACCAACCCGTGATCAAAGACGGTCAACTTGGTCCAGATGGTGGGGTTTGAACCCCAAGGGGATTACTGCTTAACGTCAGGATCGCTCGCCAAAGCGGGCCCCTCGATCACACGCCGAATCCTGCCGGTGATCGAAGGCACTTGACGCGCAAGCGCCGAAGGCAGGAGCGGGGGACCCAAGGTACGTGCCGGCCCCACCCGTGAAAGCGGGTCAACCGGCTTGGGGTGAAGCCACGTGCGCCATGCGCACACGGCCGGGCGACTCATCAGTCCGAACCCGACAGCTCACCTCGTAGGCGTCGGTGAGGAAACGAACGAACCATGCTGATCTTCAAGGGCAAGCACCGTCGTCCCTCCAAGGCCGTCCGCGTCGCCACCCTCGCCGGTGTCGCCGGTGCCGCCGTGGCCGTTCCGCTGATGGGCGCCACTTCCGCCTCCGCCGCCTCCGTCGCCACCTGGGACAAGGTCGCCCAGTGCGAGTCCGGCGGCAACTGGTCGATCAACACCGGTAACGGCTACTACGGTGGCCTGCAGTTCTCCAACTCCAGCTGGGACGCCGCCGGTGGCACCAAGTACGCGCCGCGCGCCGACCAGGCCACCAAGGCCCAGCAGATAGCCGCCGCCGAGAAGCTCCTCGCCCTCCAGGGCCCGGGCGCCTGGGCCTGCGCCGGTGCGGGCAACCTGACCGCCGGCGGCCCCGCCGCCGACGTCGACACCTCCGCGCAGACCAAGTCCGCGCCGAAGCAGGAGTCCGCCAAGCCCGAGGCCAAGAAGGCCCCGTCCGCCTCCGAAGACCGTGCCTCGCGGTCCGCCGAGCGCAAGTCCACCGGCGACGGCAACTACACCGTCAAGCAGGGCGACACCCTCGCCAAGATCGCCAAGGCCCACGGCACCGACTGGAAGTCCGTCTACAAGGCCAACAAGTCGGTCATCGGCGGCAACCCGAACCTGATCATCCCCGGTCAGCAGCTCACCGTCTGAGCCGCTCTCTCACCGGGGCTCCAGCGGGCCCGAGCGGCGGGCCCCCTTCCTCCGTGAGACCGCCCCGTCACGGCGCGCCCTTCCCCCCAGCGCGCCGTGGCGGGGCTTCTCGTGTCGCGGACCGCACGCGGGGCTCCCCGGCCGGCGGCAGGCCGCTGACCGGCGCCGTTCCGCGACTTTTCCCGTTCGGCGAACAATCCGCCAAACGTCCCGCGAACTAGGCCTTTGGGCAGGTTTTCGGGGGCCTTCCGTCCCACGGAGCGGGCCAAGGGCAGGCGGACGCGCCCGGGGCCGTTAGGCTCATGCTGCAGACTCCAGACACCCACGAAGGAGACAACGTGCCGTCGATCGACGTCGTCGTAGCCCGCGAAATTCTCGACTCGCGAGGTAATCCCACGGTCGAGGTCGAGGTCGGCCTCGACGACGGCAGCACCGGCCGTGCCGCCGTGCCGTCCGGTGCCTCCACCGGCGCTTTCGAGGCCATCGAGCTCCGCGACGGCGACCCGAACCGCTACCTCGGCAAGGGCGTGGAGAAGGCCGTCCTGGCCGTCATCGAGCAGATCGGCCCGGAGCTCGTCGGCTACGACGCGACCGAGCAGCGGCTGATCGACCAGGCGATGTTCGACCTGGACGCCACCGACAACAAGGGGTCGCTCGGCGCCAACGCCATCCTCGGCGTCTCCCTCGCCGTCGCGCACGCCGCCTCCGAGGCCAGCGACCTTCCGCTGTTCCGCTACCTCGGCGGCCCGAACGCGCACGTGCTGCCCGTCCCGATGATGAACATCCTGAACGGCGGCTCGCACGCCGACTCCAACGTGGACATCCAGGAATTCATGATCGCCCCGATCGGCGCGGAGTCCTTCTCCGAGGCGCTGCGCTGGGGCGCCGAGGTCTACCACACCCTCAAGAAGGTCCTGAAGGAGCGCGGCCTGTCCACCGGTCTCGGTGACGAGGGTGGCTTCGCCCCGAACCTGGGCTCCAACCGTGAGGCCCTCGACCTCATCCTGGAGGCCGTCAAGCAGGCCGGTTACGCCCCCGGCCAGGACATCGCGCTGGCGCTGGACGTCGCCGCCTCCGAGTTCTACAAGGACGGCAAGTACCAGTTCGAGGGCAAGGACCGCTCGGCCGCCGAGATGACCGAGTACTACGAGGAGCTCGTGGCGGCCTACCCGCTGGTCTCCATCGAGGACCCGCTGTTCGAGGACGACTGGGCCGGCTGGAAGGTCATCACCGACAAGCTCGGCGCCAAGGTCCAGCTCGTCGGCGACGACCTGTTCGTCACCAACCCCGAGCGCCTCGCCCGCGGCATCGAGGAGGGCTCCGCCAACGCGCTGCTGGTGAAGGTCAACCAGATCGGCTCGCTGACCGAGACCCTGGACGCCGTCGAGCTGGCCCAGCGCAACGGCTTCAAGTGCATGATGTCGCACCGCTCCGGTGAGACCGAGGACGTCACCATCGCCGACCTCGCCGTCGCCACCAACTGCGGCCAGATCAAGACCGGCGCCCCGGCCCGCTCCGAGCGCGTCGCCAAGTACAACCAGCTGCTGCGCATCGAGGAGATCCTCGACGACGCCGCGGTCTACGCCGGCCGCTCCGCCTTCCCGCGCTTCCGCCACGGCAGCTGACGAAGGCGGCCCGCTGCCAGGCCGGACACGGCAGCAGGGGCTGAACGGGCGAGGTAATCGCCCGGCACCCCGTACGTCCCCGGCGACGGTCCCGTACCGTTGCCGGGGACGTACCTGCTTGAAGCAGTCAGGCGTCCGTCAGTGAAGGGGAGACGACGTGCCCGCGGACCGGTTCTCGACCGCGACCCGACTCAAGGCGCTCGGCGAGCAGGCCGCCGCCCGCGTCTACCGCGCCCGCCCGCCCCGCCGCAACCGCCTCACCGGCCGTGCCGCCCTGCTGGCCCTGGTGATGTGTTCCCTGGTCGTCGCCCTCGCGTATCCCATAAGGCAGTACGTCTCCCAGCGGTCGGACATCGCCGACCAGCGCCGCAAGGCCCAGGAGGCCGGCGCCGCCCTGGACCGGCTGCGCGAGCAGAAGGCCCGCTGGCAGGACCCGGCGTACGTACGCCAGCAGGCCCGCCGGCATCTGCACTACGTCATGCCGGGCGAGGCCGGATACATCGTCCCGGACGGCTCCGGCACCGGCTCCGCACCCAAGGCGGCGAAGGCGGCGCAGCCCCCCTGGTACGAGAATCTGTGGGACGCCGTCGACGCCGCCGACAAGCGGTGACGCCGGCCCGTACCGCCGACGGGCGGCAGCCCGTACTGTCGACAGCGGACGGCCCGCAGCGCCGCACCGCCCCCTCCACACCACTCACCTCACCGAAAGCGCACATGGACACCCCCCCGCCCCAGACCGAGCCCACCGAGCCCACCGCCGCGGACATCGCCGCCTTCAAGGAGCAGCTCGGCCGCCCGCCCCGCGGGCTGCGCGCCATCGCGCACCGCTGCCCCTGCGGGCAGCCGGATGTCGTCGAGACGGCGCCGCGCCTGGAGGACGGCACGCCCTTCCCCACGCTCTACTACCTCACCTGCCCGCGCGCGGCCTCCGCGATCGGCACGCTGGAGGCCAACGGCGTGATGAAGGAGATGAGCGAGCGGCTGGCGGCCGACCCGGAGCTTGCCGCCGCCTACCGGGCGGCCCACGAGGACTACATCCGGCGGCGGGACGCCATCGAGGTGCTGCAGGGCTTCCCGAGCGCGGGCGGTATGCCCGACCGGGTCAAGTGCCTGCACGTCCTCGTCGGCCATTCGCTGGCGGCCGGGCCGGGCGTCAACCCGCTCGGTGACGAGGCCCTCGCGATGCTGCCGGAGTGGTGGAAGAAGGGGCCGTGCGTGACCCCGTGTCAGGACGCCGCCGGGGGCCCGGACGTTCCCGGGGCCCAGGACGCTCCCGAAGGAGACGCCAAGTGAAGCGGGTCGCCGCCATCGACTGCGGTACGAACTCCATCCGGCTGCTGGTCGCGGACGCCGACCCGGCGACGGGTGAACTGAAGGACCTCGACCGCCGGATGCAGATCGTCCGGCTGGGCCAGGGCGTGGACCGCACCGGGCGGCTGGCGCCCGAGGCGCTGGAGCGCACCTTCGCGGCCTGCCGGGAGTACGCCGCGGTGATCAAGGGCCTGGGCGCCGAGCAGGTCCGCTTCGTGGCGACCTCCGCCTCCCGGGACGCGGAGAACCGCGACGACTTCGTCCGCGGCGTGGTCGACATCCTGGGGGTGGAGCCGGAGGTGATCACCGGCGACCAGGAGGCCGAGTTCTCCTTCAACGGCGCCACCAAGGAGCTCACCGCCCGCGCCGATCTGGAGCGGCCGTTCCTGGTGGTCGACATCGGCGGCGGCTCGACCGAGTTCGTGCTCGGCTCCGGATCGGTGCGCGCCGCCCGCTCGGTCGACGTCGGCTGCGTACGGATGACCGAGCGGCATCTGCTGCACGAGGGCGAGGCCCACCCGTCTCCCGGCCACCGCCCCGCCATGAGTGCTCCGCACGCCCCTCTCATCGACCCGCCCACCCCCGGGCAGATCGCCGCCATAAAGGCCGATGTCGCCGCGGCGCTGGACCGGGCCGAGGAGACCGTCCCGCTGCGCGAGGCGGCCACCCTGGTGGGCCTGGCCGGCTCGGTGACCACGGTCGCCGCGATCGCGCTGGGCCTCGGCCAGTACGACTCCGAGGCCATTCACCACTCCCGGATCCCCCTGGCGAAGGTCCGCGAGATCACCGACCGTCTGCTGTCCTCCACCCACGCCGAGCGTGCGGCCATCCCCGTGATGCACCCGGGCCGGGTCGATGTGATCGCCGCGGGCGCGCTCGTGCTGCTGTCGATCATGGAGCGGGTGGGCGCCGGGGAGGTCGTCGTCAGCGAGCACGACATCCTGGACGGCATTGCCTGGAGCCTCGCCGGCTGAGAAGTGACAAGCGTGCGGCAGAGGTCGGCAACGGCCTCTGCCGACTGGCTTTTTGAGCGGGTGGGACGTCCGTCCGAGCGGCCTTCAGGGGGCTTCGGCAGGTCTCGGGGACGGGTCCGCGAAGAAAGTTCGTGAAATCCTTCACATGAAAAAGCCTCCCGTTGGACGAACAATCTGATCGTCTGACCCTCATTCGAAGGTCCTAGGACCCCCAGACCCGGAGAATGCGCGGTGGCCGGTGCGTCGGCGACGTGCTCGCAGAGGCAGTGGTTCAGCCGTCCGACGGCCGACAATCCCTGATCAACAGGGGTCTCCAACGCCTCGCGCCATACAGTGGTTCCGGATTGGACTATGGCGTCGGTCACGGAGCCGGCGGAGTGTAGCAGATGCCCCCCGCGTGCTTGTGAAGGGGCTCACGAGCGACCCCCCATGTGGGGGTGGATACTCGATTGCATGAGCACCACGGAGCGTCCCAGGATCCTCGTTGTAGGCGGTGGGTACGTAGGCCTGTACGCGGCACGCCGCATCCTCAAGCAGATGCGGTACGGCGAGGCGACTGTCACGGTCGTCGACCCGCGCTCGTACATGACGTACCAGCCCTTCCTTCCCGAAGCTGCAGCCGGCAGCATCTCCCCCCGCCACGTCGTGGTGCCGCTACGACGCGTGCTGCCCAAGGCGGAGGTCCTCACCGGCCGGGTCACCACCATCGACCAGGACCGCAAGGTCGCCTCGATCGCCCCGCTGGTCGGCGAGGCGTACGAGCTGCCCTTCGACTACCTCGTCATCGCGATGGGCGCGGTCTCCCGTACCTTCCCGATTCCCGGCCTGGCCGAGAACGGCATCGGCATGAAGGGCGTGGAAGAGGCCATCGGCCTGCGCAACCACGTGCTGGAGCAGCTGGACAAGGCCGACTCCACGACCGACGAGGACGTCCGCCGCAAGGCGCTGACCTTCGTCTTCGTCGGCGGTGGCTTCGCGGGTGCGGAGACCATCGGTGAGGTCGAGGACATGGCCCGCGACGCCGCCAAGTACTACAACAACGTGAAGCGCGAGGACATGCGCTTCCTCCTGGTTGACGTCGCCGACAAGATCCTCCCCGAGGTCGGCCCGAAGCTCGGCGCCTACGGCAAGGAGCACCTGGAGAGCCGCGGTGTCGAGGTCTACCTCAAGACCGGCATGGACTCCTGCGTCGACGGCCATGTGAAGCTCAACAACGGCCTTGAGGTCGACTCCAACACCATCGTGTGGACCGCGGGCGTCAAGCCGAACCCGGCGCTGGCCCGCTTCGGTCTGCCGCTCGGCCCGCGCGGCCACGTCGACACCGGCACCACCCTCCAGGTGCAGGGCACCGACTACATCTGGGCCGCCGGCGACAACGCCCAGGTCCCGGACATGGTCGGCCGCAAGAACGGCAACGAGAACGCCTGGTGCCCGCCGAACGCCCAGCACGCGCTGCGGCAGGCCAAGGTCCTCGGCGACAACGTGCTCTCCGGTATGCGGGGCTTCCCGCAGAAGGAGTACAGCCACGCCAACAAGGGTGCGGTCGCCGGTCTGGGCCTGCACAAGGGCGTCGCGATGATCGTCATGGGCAAGATGAAGATCAAGCTCAAGGGCCGTCTCGCCTGGTACATGCACCGCGCGTACCACGGCATGGCGATGCCGACGTTCAACCGCAAGATCCGGGTCTTCGCCGACTGGACGCTGGCGATGTTCCTCAAGCGCGAGGTCGTCTCGCTCGGCGCCATGGAGAACCCCCGCGAGGAGTTCTACGAGGCCGCCAAGCCGGCGCCGGCCCCGCCGACCGCCGCCGAGGCCGGGGACAAGACCAAGGCCAAGGCTTCCTGAATTCCCGGTCGGCTACTCCGACCAGCCCGAAGGGCGTCCGCCATCCGTGGGGCGGGCGCCCTTTGGCGTGTCCGCTCTGGCGAAAAGCGGACGGTGTGCGGTTCTCTTACGTGTGAACGGGACTAACCGGGCGCCCCATTGGCGTTTACGTGGTGGGTGAATCTTCTTCGCCCGACTCGTCAACACGGAGGTGTGCGACATGGCCGACGCCGCTGGACGGCTCACCAAGCTCGCCGAGGAGGTGCTGGGAGCACCGCTTCCGGTGCGCATCCGCGCCTGGGACCGCAGCGAGTCCGGCCCACCGGGGGCACCCACACTCGTCATCCGCCATCGCCGGGCACTGCGCCGGCTGCTGTTCAAGCCGGGCGAACTCGGCCTGGCCCGCGCCTGGGTGGCCGGTGACCTCGACATCGACGGCGATCTCTACGAAGCGCTCGACCGGCTCGCCGGACTGATCTGGGAGCGCGACGACGCCCCCAAGCCGCAGCGCGCCGCCGTACTCCGCGCCCTGGCCCGCCCGGAGATCCGCGCGGCCGCCCGGGAGCTGCTGACCCTGGCCGGCGCCCCGGTCCCGCCGGTCCCGCCCGCGGAAGAGGTCAGACGCCGCCGCGGACCGCTGCACACTCTGCGCCGCGACAAGGAAGCCATCAGCCACCACTACGACGTCGGCAACGACTTCTACGCGCTGGTGCTCGGCCCGTCCATGGTCTACTCCTGCGCCTACTGGGGGAGTGGCGAGGGCACCGCCGCCACCTTGGAGGACGCCCAGCGCGACAAGCTCGACCTGATCTGCCGCAAGCTCGGCCTCCAGGAGGGCCGGCGGCTGCTCGACGTGGGCTGTGGCTGGGGCTCGATGGTGCTGCACGCCGCCCGCGAGTACGGCGTACGGGCGGTCGGCATCACCCTCTCCGAGGAGCAGGCCACCTTCGCCCGTAAGCGCATCGCCGAGGCCGGTCTCGCCGACCGGATCGAGATCCGGGTGCAGGACTACCGCGAGATCAAGGACGAGCCGTTCGACGCGGTCTCCTCGATCGGGATGGCCGAGCATGTCGGCCGGACGCAGTACGCGGAGTACGCGGCCGTCCTGTACTCCCTCCTGAAGCCCGGCGGGCGGCTGCTCAACCACCAGATCGCCCGGCGGCCGGTCGTGGACGAGGAGGCGTACCACGTCGATGAGTTCATCGACCGGTATGTGTTCCCGGACGGTGAGCTGGCGCCGATCGGCCGGACCGTCGGCCAGCTGGAGGAGGCCGGGTTCGAGGTGCGGGACGTGGAGGCGATCCGGGAGCACTACGCGCTGACGCTGCGGAGCTGGGTCGCCAACCTGGAGCGGCACTGGGACGAGGCGGCCCGGCTCACCTCCACGGGCCGGGCCCGGGTGTGGCGGCTCTACATGGCCGCGTCGGCCCTGTCCTTCGAGCGGAACCGGATAGGAGTCAACCAGGTGCTGGCGGTCCGGACGCCGGAGGGCGGTGCGTCCGGGACGGCGCTGCGGGAACGGGTCTGGTCCGGCTGAGGCGGCTCGTGGGGGAGGGCTGGTTCGGCTGAGGCGCCCTGTGTGGGAGGGGGCTGGTTCGGCTGAGGCGCCCCGTGTGGGAAGGGCGCTGGTTCGGCTGAGGCGGCCCCCCACCCCACCCACACACCCTCCCCCGCCCCCACCGGCCCTCCCCCCGAAGGGGGGAGGGCCGGTGGCGGGGGGTGGGGGCGGGGGCGGAGAGGCGGCCGTGGAGGCGACCGCCGAGGCAGTCGGAACCGGGCGCTAGTCGGCCTTGATGGCGGCCAGCATGTTCAGCCTGGCGGCCCTGCGCGCCGGCCACAGGGCCGCCAGCACACCGACCACCGCCGCCAGGGCGAAGAAGATACCCATCCGGCCCCACGGCAGCACCAGCTCGTAGGTCGTCAGGAAGTTGGCGATCAGCTCACCGGCCGCCCAGCCGAAGAACACGCCCAGGCCGATGCCGAGCACCCCGCCGAAGAGCGAGATCACCAGCGATTCCAGCCGCACCATGCGCTTGATGCCGTGCCGGTCCAGGCCGATGGCACGCAGCATGCCGATCTCCTGGGAGCGTTCGAAGACCGACATCGCCAGGGTGTTGATGACGCCGAGCACCGCGACGATCACGGCCATGGCCAGCAGGCCGTAGAGGATGTTCAGCATCATGTTGAACACGTGGGCGACGTCGTCGGAGACGTCCTTCTTGTCGGCGACGGTCAGGGCCGGATTCTTGCCGAGCGCCTTGACCAGCGAGTCCTTGGCGGCGTCGGTGGCGCCGTCCTTGGTCTTGACCAGCACCTGTTTATCGGCGACCTGCTGCTGATGCGGTGCCAGGGTGGCGTTGTCCAGGAGGATGCCGTTGATCATCGCGTTGCTCTGGTAGACACCTGAGACGGTCAGCGTGACCTTCTTGCCGTCCTCAAACGTCTGCGTGAATTGCGAACCGGGCTGCAGTCCCCTGTGCTCGGCGATCATCTCGTTGACCACGACCTGGTTGCCGTGCAGTTCGCCCAGTGAGCCCTTGGTGAACTTGAGGTGGGTGAGCTTGGCGAAGTCCTTGCCGTTGACGCCGGTCAGGTTCCCGCTGCCGGGGGCGTCGCCGGGCCGCCCGGATGCGGACTCGCGCAGCGGGCTGACCGCGGTGACCTCGTCCAGACTGCTGAGCTTCTTCGCCACGTCGGGGGAGAGGGGCGTCTGGGTGGCCATGGAGACGACATAGTCGGCCTTGAGCGAGTCGGTGGCCATCTTGCCGACGCCCTTCTGCACACTGCCCGCGATCACCGTCAGGCCGGTGATCAGGGTCATCCCGATCATCAGCGCGGAGGCCGTGGCGGCCGTACGGCGCGGATTGCGGACCGCGTTCTGCCGGGCGAGGGTGCCGGCGATCCCGAAGCCGCGCAGTACGGGCGCGGCCAGCGCAATCAGCGGGCGGGACAGCAGCGGCGTCAGAATGAACACGCCGATCAGCAGCAGCACCGCCCCGGCGCCCATCATGAGCCTGCCGTCGTCCATGCCGGTGGCGGTCAGTACGCCGGCTGTACCGGCGCCCGCGAAGAGCGCCCCGATGGTGTTACGGACCACCAGCGACTTGGTGGTGGCGGCGGCGTGCACGCTGTTCATCGCGGCGATCGGCGGGATCTTCGCGGCGCGCCGGCCCGGCAGCCAGGCGGCCAGCACCGTCACCACGGTGCCCACGAACAGCGCGACCAGGACCGTGGAGAGCGAGACGACCAGCGGGCCGTCGGGTATGTTCCCGCCGGTGCTGCTCGTCAGCGCGCGCAGTCCCGCGCCGATGCCGATACCGGCCACCAGGCCCGCCGCGCCGGCGATCGCACCGACCACGAATGCCTCGATCAGCACCGAGCGGGTGACCTGGCGTCGGCTTGCGCCGACCGCCCGCAGCAGCGCCAGCTCCTTGGTGCGCTGGGCCACCAGCATGGTGAAGGTGTTGACGATGAGGAAGACGCCGACGAAGAGCGAGATGCCGGCGAAGACGAGCAGGACGGACTTCATACCGTCCGTGCTCTTGGCGATCGCCTCGGCCTGGTCGTCGGCGAGCGTCTTGCCGGTGGTGGCCTCGGCGGTGCCCTTGGGCAGTACCTTGTCGATCGCGCTCTTCAGGGCCGTCTGGGAGGTGCCCGCGGCGGCCTTGACGTAGATCTCGTTGAAGGCGCCGGGCGTGGCGAACAGCTTCTGGGCGGTCCGGGTGTCGAACAGCGCGAGGCTGCCGCCGGCCGTGACCGCGCCGTCGTCGGTGCTGAAGATGCCGGTCAGCTTCTGCTCACGGACCGGTCCATCGACGGAGATCCGGACGGTGTCACCGACCTTGTAGCCGGCCTTGTCCGCGGAGTGCGCGTCCAGTGCGAACTCCTGCGGGCCCTTCGGGGGGCTGCCGTCCCGCATCGGGTAGCGGGAGTCCATGCCGTTCGTGCCGGAGAAGTAGTTGCCGCCGCGGGCGGACATGCCGTCGCCGATCAGCTCGCCCTTCTTGTCGGCGATGGCGGTGAAGCCGGAGACGGTGCCGGTGACGGAGGCGGCGCCGGGCACCTGGGAGGTCTTGTCGATCAGCTTCTGGTCGAGCTGCGCGGTCGCGCCGGGCGAACCGGGGGCGCTGTCGGAGGAGCCCGGCTGGATGGCGACGTCGACGTTGTCGTAGCCCTTTTGCGAGCTGGCCTGGAGCGCTTCGGAGACGGTCGAGGTGAAGACCAGGGTGCCGGAGACGAAGGCCACGCCGAGCATCACGGCGAGAGCGGTCATCAGCAGCCGGGCCTTGTGCGCAAGCACATTGCGCAAGGCGGTACGGAACATAAGGGGGTCCTGAGGAGAGATCCGGAGTACGGGTGGCGGCTGCCGCTGATCAGCTCGTGCGGTGCTTGGCGTCGAAGCCCTTCATGCGCTCCAGCACCCGGTCGGAGGTCGGGTCGGGCATGTCGTCGACGATCCGGCCGTCGGCGAGGAAGACCACGCGGTCCGCGTAGCTGGCGGCGACCGGGTCGTGGGTCACCATCACCACGGTCTGGCCCAGTTCGCGCACGGAGTTGCGCAGAAAGCCGAGGACCTCGGCGCCGGAGCGCGAGTCGAGGTTTCCGGTGGGCTCGTCGGCGAAGATGATCTCGGGCCGGGAGGCGAGCGCGCGGGCGACCGCGACCCGTTGCTGCTGGCCGCCGGAGAGCTGGCCGGGGCGGTGCTTGAGGCGGCCGGACAGGCCGACGGTCTGTACGACGCGGTCCAGCCAGGCGCGGTCGGGCTTACGGCCCGCGATGTCCATGGGCAGGGTGATGTTCTCCAGGGCGGTCAGGGTCGGCAGCAGGTTGAACGCCTGGAAGATGAAGCCGATCTTGTCGCGCCGGAGTTGGGTGAGCTTCTTGTCCTTCAGCCCGGTCAGCTCGGTATCGCCGATCAGGGCGGAGCCGCGGGAGATCGAGTCCAGCCCGGCCATGCAGTGCATCAGCGTCGACTTGCCGGACCCGGAGGGGCCCATGATCGCGGTGAACTCGGCCTGCCGGAAGTCGACGGAGACCGCGTCCAGGGCGACCACCTGGGTCTCGCCCTGTCCGTAGACCTTGGTGAGGCCTGTGGCGCGGGCGGCCGCTGCGGTGGCGCGGGTGGCGGTGGCGACGCCGGAGTGGGTGGTGCTCACGGGAGGAGGCTCCTGTCGGACGAGGGGGCATCAGATCTGCCGCGGCCAAGAGAGTTCGGGGTCGTGCACGGGAGGGCTTGGGCCGCGAACGGAAGCGGGCATTCCCATCGTGAGCCAGGGAACGGGGCGCGGACGTCAACCCCTGTGCCCGTCCTCGACCACACCTGGGTCGTAGCAGCGGTTCGCCCCTCATCCCTGGGGAGGACCCGACGCCTGATGCAGCTGCCGTACGCGCGGCGGCCGGGCGGGCGGCCCGGTGGGGGGTGACGGTCACACAGACGAGGCGTCGAGTTTCCGTCAATTCGGGCATGAAAATGCCCCGGGGGCTTCCTGGCGAAGGGGGCCTTCAGGCATGTGCCGAAGGCCTGTACCGGGCGCTGATGCTCACTCAGTTGCCAATAAAATAAGACAACCTCGGGAAGAGCGGCCGATCTGCGTGGTGCGCTGCGGGCTACGCTCGTGCTGCCCTCTTTGAGGTGGCATGGGGGACCCCAGGCCCGGATGGTGGAATGCAGACACGGCGAGCTTAAACCTCGCTGGCCTACGGGCCGTGCCGGTTCAAGTCCGGCTCCGGGCACTCCGCACGCAGCGGAGCTTAACTGAATTTTCAACGAGAAGGGCCGCGGGGAAAGTCCGGCGGCCCTTCTCGCATTGTGAGTTGTCGGCTCAGCGCTCCACGAGCCCGAACAAGCTCTCCCAGCGGCCGACAATCTCCTCCGTGGAGAACCGCTGGATGTTCTCCCGGGCCGCTTCGCCCATCGTGTCCCGAAGCTCCTTGTCGGTCATCAGGGCGTCGAGATGCCGGGCGAATTCGGCGATATTGCCCGGCGGGGCGAGGAATCCGTCCACGCCGTCCGTGATGATCTCGTGGACGCCCGGCGCCACATCGAACGCCACACACGGCACGGCGGTCGCCATCGCCTCCATGGGCGCCAGCGGGAAGCCCTCACCACGCGAACTGAGCGCGAAGACCGCGCTCTCCCGCAGCGCGCCGGGCACATCACCGGTCCGGCCCATCCACGCGACCGTCGCGGCGATGCCCAGCTCCGCGGCCTGCTTGCGCAGCGCTTCTTCTTCCTCGCCGGAGCCGTAGACCCGCAGCGTCCAGTCGGGGTGCTGCGGGGCGACCTTGGCCCAGGCCTCCAACAGCAGGTCCACGCCCTTCTCTTCGTGCAGCCGGCCGATGCTGACCACGCACTTGTGGGAGCGGTCCGAGGGCACCTCGGGGAAGAAGGGCAGCGGGTTCGGCATGAAGCCGACGTTGTCCATCCGCTGCCGGATCCAGCGGTCCGCGTCCTCCCGGGTGAGCGTCAGCATCCGGTCGACGTCCTGGTAAAACCGCTTGACCCGGGCGAAGCGGGAGGACTTGCGGCAGGTGTCGAAGGATTCATGGCTCATACCGATCACCGTCAGACCCGCGGTGTCGGCCAGCGCGACCCATTCCATGGCCCACACCTGAGTGACGATCACCACACCGCCAGGCTTGGCCGACCGGAACAGCGCGCTCAGCTTGGCCGCCTGCTCACGCATCCCGGCTTCCCGGGCCGCCCGGCGGCGCTGCTCGACGACGTTGAGCTTGTCTTTGAGGCCGCGGACGGGGGTCACGGCCGGAGGGTGCTCGGCGTAGAGCGTGGTGG
The DNA here is from genome assembly GCF_040650675.1 of Streptomyces sp. NPDC048637. Classification (NCBI taxonomy): domain Bacteria; kingdom Bacillati; phylum Actinomycetota; class Actinomycetes; order Kitasatosporales; family Streptomycetaceae; genus Streptomyces; species Streptomyces sp. NPDC048637. The sequence goes on along the minus strand of NZ_JBEZHQ010000041.1, from coordinate 52,140 downwards.
TCCGGAACGGCACGTCGGGGGCCAGTTCGTGGACCCGTCCCTCGGGGGGCGGCACCACGCCGACGATGTGCACCCGGTGGCCCCGCTCGCTGAACAGCCGCGCCATCTGGTGCGACCAACTGGTGACCCCGCCCACCTCGTTGACGCTGTTGGACACGAAGAAGATGTCCCGCGGCTCGGCTGCGTTCGACTTGGTCATCAACGGCTCCACTGCGCAAAAAACTGATCGACGATGCTCCGTGCGGCGTCGCCCCGGTCGTATTCGCCGAACCTGGCGACGAATTCCTTGCGGCTCTGCGCGTATTCCAGCGCCTGCGACTCGAACGACTTGATCGTCTCGTGGAAATCTTCCTCGGTACGGACCACCGGGCCCGGTGCATGCTCCAGCAGATCGAAGTAGGTGCCGCGGCCCTCGTGCACATACTCGTCGTAGTCGTAGGTGAAGAACACCAGCGGACGGTCGAGCAGCGCGTAGTCGAACATCACCGACGAATAGTCGGTGATCAGCCCGTCGGCCAGCTCCAGCAGGGGCGTCACATCGTGGCGCGCCGAAACGTCGATGACCCGGCCCTGCACGGTCGGTGGCAGCACCACATGATTGAGGTAGTGCGAACGCACCAGGAGGACATAGCGGTCGCCGAACTGATCGGCGAAACGCTCCACGTCGAAGGGCAATTCGAAGCGCCCGTGCCGGCCGCCCGCCTTGCGGAACGTCGGTGCGTAAAGCAGTACGGTCCGGTCCTCGGGAATGCCCAACTCCGCGGCCAGCGGCCCGCGTTCACGCACTCCCTGTTCGGCCTCCCGCTGCCGGGCCTGTACCAGGGCGTCATTGCGCGGGTAACCCACCCGCAGCAGCGTCTTCTCCTTGAGCCGGAAAGCCCTGGCCAGGGTGTGCACATCGTGCTCGGAGCGGACCAGGAAACGGTCGAAGCGGTCCAGCGAGCGCTGCTGCTCCGCCTGCTGCTGGCGGGTCTGTGCCTTCAGCGCCGGCAGGTCGAAGCCCATGTTCTTGAGCGCCGAGCCGTGCCAGGTCTGGAGGTAGGTGGTCTCCGGGCGCTTGGTGAGCTTGAGCGGGTAACTCTGGTTGTCCACCCAGAACTCGGCCTGTGCCAGCGCCTTGAGATACGGCAGCGACCAGCGCTTGACGAGCGTGGCGTCCTTCGGGAAGTCCTTCGGGGACCCGGCGTACGACCAGATCGCCTCGAAGTCCAGGCCCTGCCGGCGCATCTCCTCGTAGAGGGCGCGCGGACTGTCGCTGTACTGCTTGCCCAGGTGGCTTTCGAAGACCACCGTGCGCTTCTTGACCGGCAGCCGGCAGAACACCTCGTGGTAGGCGCGGAGTTTGTTGTCGCCGGAGGTGACCTTCTTGCGCAGCGCCTTCGCCTTGCGGTAGCCGGTCTTGGCCAGCGTCCCCGGCTTGCCGCGCACCCCGCGGGTGATCAGCTCCTGGACGCGCTCGGCGCTCTGGCCCTCGCTGACCAGGCGGAATGCCAGATGCCCCTTGGCCGAGACATGCGGTTCGAGGTGGTCGGCGACCATCCGCGTCAGCCGCGGCCGCACCGGCAGCGGACCGGACAGCCCGGTGTCGGCGACGGTGAGCCGGGTCGTGGTGCGCACCCCGTCCACGTCCAGGCGCAGCCGTACGTCCCAGATGGTGTCGACGATGCCGAGCGGGCGCAGCTTCGCGGTGAGGTCCGCGGCGGCCTCCCAGTGGATGGCGTCGCCCTCGTGGCGCAGCTCGTGCACCGGGAAGTGGAAGGACTGCAGGCTGCGCCGCCGGGCACTGAACTCCAGCTGGCCCTTGAGCCGGGTGCCGGGCGGGATGACGCCGAGCGGATTGGTGATCCGGCCGGTCAGCGAGACCGCTCGGCCGGACGAGCTGAAGCGGGTGAGCTGATTGCGCAGGAACAGCTGGTTGACCGGCTTCTCGTGGTAGCCGATGTCGGTCACGTCCAGCATCCGGCGCCCGAACGCATCGTCGAAATATCCGTCGCACCAGTAGATCCGGCCGTCGTGCTCGGTGAGCGGCGAGGAGATCTTGTCGCGGTTGATGAGTGTGTCGACCGCCGGGATCAGGTGGTCCCAGTCACCCTGCTGGAGCAGGTAGGTGCAGATGGCCTGTATCGGCTGGACCCGCTCATACGCCTCGGGGGCGATGCTCTCAAGGTATTCGCGGGAGCGCTCGGAGAACTCCTGGCGATAGGAATCATCGCGGAACGGCAGGTCCCGCAGATGCAGCACCAGGTCGTGCTTGAGGAATTTCACGTCCTTGGCACGCTTTATGTCGGTCAGCCCGCGCTCCGCCAGCATGGCGTCGATCCGCTTGTGGACCTCCAGCCGGTGGATGTAATTCGTCATCTCGTGCCGGCGGTTTGACACCGATTTCACGGCGCCCTGCGTGTGGACGTTCCAGAAATAGACCTGATTGGGAATCAGGGTGATGCGTTCCGCTACGAGGTAGGCCTCGGCGATAAACAGCAGGTCCTCGTAGAACAATCCCTTGGCGAAGCGGAGATTGTGTTCGATGAGGAAATCGCGCCGGTAGCACTTGTTGGTGGAGAGGGTGTCCCACACGAACAGGTCCGGCAATTCCGTTACGGAATCGACGGTGCGGGTGGTGGAATACAGCCAGGAATACCACTCGTCCCGCTTCTGATTGCGGGTGTCCCGGTGCATCCGCACACACAGACCGGAAACGATGTCGGAGCCGGTTTTCTCGGCGGCCTCCAGCATGTTCCGGCACGCATTGACTTCCAGGACGTCATCGCTGTCCAGGAACATGACGTAGCGGCCCCGGGTGCGCTGGATGCCCGCGTTGCGCGGCTCGCCGCAGCCACCACTGTTCTCCGGCAGCTGGAAGGCCCTGACCCGCTCGGGGTGGTCGGCCGCGAGCCGCTGGGCCACTTCGAAAGAGCGGTCGGTGCTGCAGTCGTCGACGATCACCACCTCGACGTCCCGGAGCGTTTGATCCAGCACGGACTGGACCGCGGTCGGCAACCGGTCGGCGTCGTTGTAGACGATGACGACTACTGAGACGTCAGGCACAGGCACCTCAACCCTCTTTCGCTGCTGTTTCCCGCCAGAATAGCCCTATCTGTGCCCTCGGATTACAACCGATCGCGCCCATAGCGTTACGGAAGGTGAGTCACGGGAGCATCGAGATGGGGCACTCCGGGGTTCGGATCTTGACCATGCGTCAGCCCTGCAGATCCACCCACCAGGGCAAGCTCCGGCCAGCAGGGAAGACGGCCCCTCCCGCGAATCGGTTGCCTGCCGCGTCCTGTGACGTCCGTTGCGATCAGACATTAATCGGATTCCGTTCGGGCGGCAGAGGGAAGGAGCCCCGGACGGAGCAGAAGGAAATCCCAGTTCGAGTGCGACGGCGCCGCCCGTCGGCAACGGACGACGACAACAGACGATGACAAGAGGGTGGCAAGAAGGCGACAGGACGGTGGCAAGAGATCGAATACCCGGAATGCCCGGGACCGGACGGTGTGAGGGTGAGACGGCGGGGCGGCGGGACGGCGGCGCGACGCGGTCCGGGCCCCGCACCGGGCACGTCTGCGGCGGCCCGCACGTCCTCCTCATGGCGGATGTGCCGTCCCGGGTTCAGGGAAAGATCCTGCTCAAGAACTAGCGACGCGCTTTTGCCAAGCCATTACGCTTGCCGTCAAGGCCGCGCAGGGCGGCCATGGAGGAGTGAGATGAGGAGCAGCAACCCGGTCTTCTCGCGACGGGGGTTCAGCCGCGACACCGGCTACGCGGGCTTCAACGCGCCGCCGCAGGCCGGGGGCCCCGCCGCGAACCCGTACGCCGGAGCGAACCCTTACGCGCAGGGCGGCAACCCCTACGCACCGGACGCGACCAACCCGTACGCCCAGGGCCAGCAGAACGTCACCCAGGCACCGCCGCAGCACACGCCGCAGACCCGCCCGATGACGATGGACGATGTCGTCGCGCGCACAGGCATGACGCTCGGCACGGTCGTCGCGGGTGCCACCGTCGGCTGGCTGTTCCTGACCCAGAGCCTCGGCTTCGCGATCGGGGCCGGTCTGGTCGCGATGGTGCTGGCGCTGGTCCAGTCCTTCAAGCGCAAGCCGTCGCCCGCGCTGATCCTGGCGTACGCGGCGCTCGAGGGCCTCTTCCTCGGTGCGCTGAGCGGCTTCATCAACGACCTGCCGAAGATGAACGGCGCCCCCATGCAGGCGGTGCTGGGCACGATGGCGGTGTTCGTCGCCATGCTGGTCGCCTACAAGACGCGGATCGTGCGGGTCACCGCCCGCTTCACCCGCTTCGTGATGATCGCGGCGATGGGCTTCGTCCTGCTGTCGCTGGTCAACCTGCTGTTCATGGTGTTCGCCGGCGGCGAGGGCCTCGGCTTCCGCAGCGGTCCGCTGGGCATCCTCTTCGGCGTCGTGGGCGTGGTCCTCGGTGCGCTCTTCCTGGCGCTGGACTTCAAGCAGGTCGAGGACGGCATCGCCTACGGCGCTCCGCGCGAGGAGTCCTGGCTGGCGGCGTTCGGTCTGACGCTGACGCTGGTGTGGATCTACATGGAGATGCTGCGGCTGATCTCGATCCTCCGGGGCGACTGACGGCCCGGACCGCCGGGCGCGCCATGCGTCGTACGTCACCGTCGAAGGGCCCGTGGGCAAACTGCCCGCGGGCCCTTCGGTGTGCGGAGTGCCGGGTGGGGTGCGTGTCCTGAACCGGACCGGCACCGAGCCCGGCCTGGTGGATCAGAACTTGCGCGCGGCGCGCCTGAGATCGTATTCGTGGACGATTGCCTTGGCGTGGCCGTAGGCGAGGTTGTGCTCGCCGCGGAGCCAGCTGACCTTTTCATCGAAACGGAAGAGGGCGGGGCCCTCGTCAACGGTGCGGAGCCAGTCGGAGATTTCCCGGCCGGTGCAGTGCGGGATACGGGAGAGCATGTTCCGGTGGGTCTCTTCGGAGAAGAGCTGAGACATCGGCGCCTCCGGACGCGGTCGATGCTGGTTCTTCCGCCCACCGTGCCTGAGCGTTCGGGCGTTGGCAACCACCCGGGAGTGGCGCATAGGCTCACGGCGTGCTTGACGTGACCCCCTTGCAGACCGCCGTGGACACCCTCGCCGACCGCCTCCGCGCGCTGCCCCAGAGCAGGCTCGACCGCGGCGCCGCAGCCGAAGGGCTCGCACTGGCACGGCAGTTGGCGACCCGGGCGCAGCTGATCGAGCGGCCGGGAGAACCCCCGTACGAGCTGCCGGACGCCGGGATGTTCGCGGCCGGCGACCAGCTGGCGGTGGCCGGCCATGACCTGGTCGAGGCGCTGCGCGCCGCGGCGGCGCGGACGGCCGACGGAACGGCGGACTCTGACGCGAAAGTGGCCCCCGCCGACGAACTGGCGGAGGCCGTGCGATGCGTTCGGGCGGTGGCGGACCGCTGCTAGGGGGAGACACCCCCAGGGGCCTGTCGGCCCAGGCCCGCCGTGCCGCGGTCAGAGCGAGGCGATGACGCGGTCCGCGAGGATGTAGACACTCTCCTCGCGGGTCTCGCCCCAGGAGAAGGTCAGCGCGTACGCCCCGGAGATACCGGAGCCGCCCAGCAGGACGGGGGTGCGCCCCGCGTGCAGTGCGCTCGCCACGCGCTCCGCGGTCTCGCGCTGCCCGGGGGTCAGACAGAGCGTGGTGCCGTCGGCGAAGACATAGACGTCCAGGGTGCCCAGCGGGCCGGGGCGGACGTCCGCGAGCGGGGTGGCCTCCTGTGCCAGCTCCTCCAGGCGTGCCACGGTGCGCTCATGATCACTGATCACCGGGGACGGGGAGAAGTCCGGGTGCGAGGGGTGGCGCCGGCGCGCGGCGGCCAGCTCGGCGGACTCGGTCTCCTCGACCGGCTCCAACTCCGGCGCGTCCAGGGCTTCCAGCGCCTCCATGGACTCCATCGCCTCCAGGGCGTCCGGGCCCAGCAGCGGCTCCAGGCCGGCCAGATCCGCCTGGCGCGGCAGGAACGGCTGGATGTCGAGCCGGTCGGACTCCGGGCGCTCGGACAGCTCGCGCTGGTCCAGCAGGCCCTCGTCGCCGAGGCCGACGAGCCCGCCGAGCAGGGACGGGGCGTCGGCGGCGTCCCGGGCCTCCTGCGCGGCCCAGAAGGCGCGCGCCTCGGCCAGTTCGCGCTCGCGCTCCTCGGCCAGAGCGTCCGCGACGGCGGCACGTATGTCCGCGAGGGGGGTCTCGGCGGCCGGGACGGTGCGGGCGGCCGGGATGGCCGCGGTGGCCGGGTGCGCCGCGGCGTCGGCCGCGGTGTCCTGGCGGGCGGCGAGGAGCTCGGTGTGCAGCTCGGCGATCTGGCGGCGCAGGGCGCGGGCGGTGCGCAGGGCGGCGGCGCCCAGCGCCACGGCGGTGGCCGCGGCCAGCAGCAGGACCAGGGTGGTGACGCTCATGCCGAAACCTCGCTTCGCTCGGCCCCGCATTCGCGAGGCGCGCCCCCTTCAATGGTTCGCTCGCTGGGCTCGCTCACGCCGAAACCTCTCTCCGTTCGGTCTCGCATGCGCGAGACGCGCACCTCTCGATTCGCTCGGGGCGCTCGCTCATGCGTCCTCCCCACTTCGCTCGGCGGCCCTGGTCCCACAGGCCGCGCATCGGTACACGGACTTCACCCCGGCCGGTCGGACGGGGTGACCCCTTGACGCGCTCGCTCGGGATCACACCTGGTAGCGGCTCGGTCACCGGCGTACTCCCGTTAGCAGAATGTTCTCCGACTTCCTACATCAGCCTGCGGGTGGTCGGCGACCGCACCTCGTGCCCTATGTCCCGAAATGGAGGGGGAGTGGGGGCTCGTATGTGTGGGTGCCCCCGTGCTGACCTGCAAGAACACTGCTCCCCCAGGGCGTTGGTCACAATCCTGGGGGAGATTGGGTCGCGATCTCGTTACCGAGTGGCGCACGTCACGCCGTGTCGCCGCCCGTGTTCATTCGAGCGCGAAGGGTGTGCGCGGGGCGGAAGTTGGTCCGTTTTGTCGCGCACACCCGTGGGGTGGGCCGGGGAGGAGCCGACAGGCCGGCCCCTCCACCCTCCGCTACAGCTCAGCTCAGCCGCTCGTGCTTGTGGTCGCGCTGAGCTTCGCTTCCGCTGCGGGCAGGTGCCGGGCACTCGTACCTCGCACCCGACCCCTACCCTCCGCTACAGCTCAGCTCAGCCGCTCGATGACCATCGCCATGCCCTGGCCGCCGCCCACGCACATCGTCTCCAGGCCGAACTGCTTGTCGTGCCACTGAAGGGAGTTGATCAGGGTGGTGGTGATGCGGGCACCGGTCATGCCGAAGGGGTGGCCGACGGCGATCGCGCCGCCGTTGACGTTCAGGCGGTCCAGGTCGATGCCCAAGTCGCGGTAGGACGGGATCACCTGGGCGGCGAACGCCTCGTTGATCTCGACCAGGTCGATGTCGGAGACCGAGAGGCCGGCGCGGCGCAGGGCCTGCTTGCTGGCCTCGACCGGGCCGTAGCCCATGATCTCGGGCGACAGGCCGGAGACGCCGGTGGAGACGATCCGGGCCAGCGGGGTCAGGCCCAGCTCGCGCGCCTTGGTGTCGGACATGATGACCAGCGCCGCGGCGCCGTCGTTCAGCGGGCAGCAGTTGCCGGCGGTCACCAGGCCGTCGGGGCGGAACACCGGCTTGAGGCCGGAGACGCCCTCGACGGTGACGCCGGCGCGCGGGCCGTCGTCCTTGGCGACGACAGTGCCGTCGGGCAGCGTGACCGGGGTGATCTCCCGCTCCCAGAAGCCGTCGTTGATCGCCTTCTCGGCGAGGTTCTGGGACCGCACGCCGAACTCGTCCATGTCCTGTCGGGTGACGCCCTTGAGACGGGCGAGGTTCTCCGCGGTCTGGCCCATGGAGATGTAGGCGTCCGGGATCAGGCCGTCCGCGCGCGGGTCGTGCCAGTCGGCGCCCTCTTGCTCGGCGCGCGCCGCGGTACGGGCCTCGGCGTCGGCGAAGAGCGGGTTGTGGGTGTCCGGCAGGCCGTCGGAGGAGCCCTTGATGCTGCGCGAGACCGTCTCGACGCCGGCGGAGATGAAGACATCGCCCTCACCGGCCTTGATGGCGTGCAGCGCCATGCGGGTCGTCTGGAGGGAGGAGGAGCAGTAGCGGGTGATGGTGCAGCCCGGGAGGTGGTCCATCCCCATCTGGACGGCCACGATGCGGCCGAGGTTGTGGCCCTGCTCGCCGCCGGGGAGGCCGCAGCCGAGCATCAGGTCGTCGATGTCGGTGGGGTCCAGCTCGGGGACCTTGGCGAGCGCGGTTTCGATGATCTTCGCGGTCAGGTCGTCCGGCCGCAGATCCTTCAGCGAGCCCTTGAAGGCGCGGCCGATCGGGGAGCGGGCGGCTGAGACGATCACGGCTTCGGGCATCACACGGCTCCAGGTGCGCGGGAAAAGGGCGGACTGTGAGGGAAGTTACCTGCACGTACTGCTGAGGTCACGGGGTGCGTGCTGTGATGCGGGCCTCTTTTCTAAGCGGGCGCTTATGGGAACGGGGCGGGGCCGCCGGGTATTCCCGTACGGCCCCGCCCCGTTCCCCCGCGCGTCGCTCACCGCCGGGCCGCCGCCCGGTCCCTCACGGGGTGACGGACGACGGATCCGTCGTCTCCGCCGCCGGCAGCTGACGGCGCCTGCGGTGCTTGAGCAGCGCCCAGGGGGCCCGGGAGGCGGTGACCTCCGTGCCGCCCTCGGAAGCCGCCTCGGCGGCCGCCTGCTCGACCGGCAGGATGCCCTCGCCACGGGACGGCTCCGGACGCTCCTCCTCCGGCCACAGGCCGAGTGAGGCGCACAGCGTCGGCAGCACGGCCATCGCGGCGGTGGCGTAGCCCTCGGCCGACGGGTGGTAGTTGTCCGGCCCGAACAGCTCCCGTGGATGCGCCTCGAACTCGGGGCCGAGCAGATCGCCGAGGGAGACCGTGCGGCCGCCGCTCTCGATCACCCCGATGGTCTGGGCGGCGGCCAGCTGCCGGGAGAGCCGCCGGGCCACCCAGCGCAGCGGCTGGTAGACCGGCTCGACGCTGCCCAGATCAGGGCAGGTGCCGACGACCACCTCGCAGCCTGCCGCGCGCAGTCTGCGCACCCCTTCGGAGAGATGGCGCACGGACTGCGCGAGCGGCATCCGGTGCGTGACGTCGTTGGCGCCGATCATGATGACGCAGACGTCCGGGACCGCGGTGCCCTCCGCCAGCATCAGCTCCACCTGACGCTCCAGGTCGTCGGACTGCGCGCCGGGCAGCGCCACATTGCGGAAGTCGACGGGCAGCTCGGAGAGCGCGGCCAGGCCGGAGGCGAGCAGGGCGCCCGGAGTATGGGAGGCGCGGTGCACCCCCTGGCCCGCGGCGGTGGAGTCGCCGAGGAAGCCCAGGCGCAGCGGCGGGCGGTCGGTGCGGTGGCCGAAGGCGGCGCCGTAGCGGCCGTCGGCGCACGGTGGAATGTCGCTGGAGCCGCCGACCGTACGGCGGGCCAGCCGGACCTCGGTCAGCAGCACCCCGACGGTGGCGACGCCGAGCAGCCCGACCCCGCCGCCGCCGAACGCGGCGGCGGTGGCGATCCGCCGTGCCACTCTGGCCCTGGACATCGTCATCGGCATGGGCCGGGCACCTCCCCGTGCAGCGCGGGCGCGCCCCGGCCCCGGGGGCCGGACGCGCGCTTGAATCGGCAAGAACTCCTACAACAGGGTGTTGCCCGTTCCTGCACGGAACGCAACGCACTCCTCCTCTAACGGACCCGGGCAATAGGCTGGCCGCACGGGCGCAGGAGAGCGTGCCCCCGACCGCGGAGACCACCGTGCAGTTTTACGAATCGATGATTGAGCTAGTCGGCAACACCCCGCTGGTGCGGCTCAACAATGTCACTCGAGGTATCCAGGCCACCGTCCTGGCGAAGATCGAGTACTTCAACCCCGGCGGGTCGGTCAAGGACCGGATCGCCGTGCGGATGATCGAGGCCGCCGAGCAGTCGGGTGAGCTGCAGCCGGGCGGCACCATTGTCGAGCCCACCTCCGGCAACACCGGTGTGGGCCTGGCGATCGTCGCCCAGAAAAAGGGTTACAAGTGCATCTTCGTCTGCCCGGACAAGGTGTCCACGGACAAGATCAATGTGCTGCGGGCCTACGGTGCCGAGGTGGTGGTCTGCCCGACCGCCGTGGACCCCGAGCACCCGGACTCGTACTACAACGTCTCGGACCGGCTGGTGCGCGAGACGCCCGGTGCCTGGAAGCCTGACCAGTACAGCAACCCGAACAACCCGCGCTCCCACTACGAGAGCACCGGTCCGGAGCTGTGGGCGCAGACGGACGGGCGGATCACCCACTTCGTGGCGGGTGTCGGCACCGGCGGCACGATCAGCGGCACCGGCCGCTTTTTGAAGGACGCCAGCGACGGCAAGGTCAAGGTCATCGGCGCCGACCCGGAGGGCTCGGTCTACAGCGGCGGCTCCGGGCGCCCGTACCTGATCGAGGGCGTCGGCGAGGACTTCTGGCCGACGGCGTACGACCGTACGGTCGCGGACGAGATCGTGGCGGTCTCGGACAAGGACGCCTTCCAGATGACCCGGCGGCTGGCCAAGGAGGAGGGCCTGCTGGTCGGCGGCTCCTGCGGGATGGCCGTGGTGGGTGCGCTGGAGGTCGCCGCGAAGCTCGGCCCGGACGATGTGGTGGTCGTGCTGCTGCCGGACAGCGGCCGCGGCTATCTCTCCAAGATCTTCAACGATGAGTGGATGGCCGACTACGGCTTCCTGGAGGAGGGCGGCCCCGCCGCCCGGGTCGGCGAGGTGCTGCAGCACAAGGAGGGCGCGCTGCCCTCGCTGGTGCACATGCACCCGGAGGAGACCGTCGGTGAGGCGATCGAGGTGCTGCGCGAGTACGGCGTCTCGCAGATGCCCATCGTCAAGCCGGGCGCCGGGCACCCCGATGTGATGGCCGCCGAGGTCGTCGGCTCGGTCGTCGAGCGCGAGCTGCTGGACGCGCTGTTCACCCAGCGCGCCTCGCTGACCGACCCGCTGGAGAAGCACATGAGCTCGCCGTTGCCGCAGGTCGGCTCGGGCGAGCCGGTCGCCGATCTGATGGCGGTCCTGGAGACCGCGGACGCCGCGATCGTCCTCGTCGAGGGCAAGCCGAAGGGCGTGGTGAGCCGGCAGGACCTGCTGGCCTATCTGGCGCGCGAGGCCGGCAAGTAGCAGTGGTTCGGGGCACCCGGCGGCCGCCGGGTGCCCCGGCCGCGACCCGTTCCCGCATCCGTCACGGCGTCAAAGGGCCGTCAGGAAACGGGCCGTCACCGCAAGGTGTACGTATGCGTCATGTGCTCGCAGCACGCGCTTAACACGCGTCGGGCACCTTGGAGGTACGGCGACACGGACCTCCGGAGCGGCTCCCGGACCTCCACCGTCGCCGCCCGGACGCGACGACCGGCCCTGACCCGGCGCGCGTCCCCTGCGGGGACCGCCGTCGTCCCGCCCCCGGCTCCGGCCGGGGTGCGGCGGTCCCCGCCACCTCTCCCCGTCCGCTCCCGCCGGAGCCTCAGTCCCCTGCGCCGTCGCGGCGGTCCGTACGCGGGCGCAGCAGATTCCGCAGGTCCATGCTGTGGACCGCGTTGACGCCGACGATCCCGGCCCAGGCCGCCAGCAGTCCCGGCAGCCCGGCACCGAGGGCGATCGCGGACAGCGGGACGGCCAGCACCAGGGAGAGGGCGGCGAACCCGAACCGTTCCCAGAAATCCCTGCCGGCGCCCGCGCCGCGCGGCGGCCGGGTGCCGCGCGCCACCTGGACCTGCTGCTCGGCGAGTTGCCGCCGCACCCGCCGGTCGACGTGCGTGTCCAGCTTCTCCAGGAAGGACTCCAGGAGCTCCGACTCGTACTCCGGCCCCAGCTCTTTGCGCGTCTGGAGGGTCGCATCGAGTTCTTTGCGCAGATCGGGGTCGTGTGTCGCCATGCTGCCGAGATTACGGGCGGCGGGCGGGCGGCGCGCTGGGGTTAACCCCCCAATTCGGCGGGGGAGCGGTCCTCGTGGAGCGTGCCGGGCGCCGTGCGCGCGGTGTCGTGACGGGCGGCGAGCCAGTACAGGACGGCCGGTACGGCGAGTCCGACGAGCCAGGAGATGTCGGCGCCGCCGAGCGGTGCCACCAGCGGGCCGGTGTAGAAGTGCGTGACCAGGAACGGGAGCTGGGCGAGCACCCCGAGGACATAGACCGTCAGGGCCCGCACGTTCCAGGCGCCGTAGCGGCCGGCCGGGTCGCTGAGCGCCGGGATGTCGTAACGCTCCTTGGAGATCAGGTAGTAGTCGACGAGGTTGATCGCCGACCAGGGCGTGAAGAAGGTCAGCAGGAAGAGCAGGAAGTCCTTGAAGGACGTCAGGAAGGAGTCCTTGCCCAGGAGCGCGACGGCGGTGCCGGCCACCATGATCCCGGCGATGTACGCGGAGCGGCCGCGGGCTGTCAGGGTGCGCTGCCCGCGGAAGCCGCTGACGCTGGTGACCAGCGACATGAAGCCGCCGTAGGTGTTGAGGATGTTGATGGTGAGCTTGCCGAGGGCGATGACGAAGTAGAGGAACGAGGCGATCAGTCCGGTGCCGCCCAGGCCGACGATGTAGCCGACCTCGTGGCCCACGAACGCGGCCGGCGCCGCGGCGGCCGCCAGCGCGCCGAACGTCATCGACCACTGCGAGCCCAGCACCGAGCCGGACAGCGTCCACCAGAACGTGGCGCGCGCCGAGGTGTGCCGCGGGAGGTAGCGCGAGTAGTCGGCGACGTACGGGCCGAACGCCAGCTGCCAGGAGGCCGAGAGCGAGACGGCGAGCAGGAAGACCGGCAGCCCGAAGCGGTGGTCGGCGAGGAGGGTGCCGAGGTCGGCGCGCTGCACCAGCCGGATGCCGAGGTAGACGAAGGCCAGCGCGCAGACCAGGCCGGCGATCTTGCCGAGGGTGTGGATGAGGCGGTAGCCGACGGCCGCGGCGACGGCGGTGACCGCGGCGAAGAGCACGATCCCCGGCGTCGCGCCGAGGTGCGTCAGCTCGCCGACCGCCTGCCCGGCCAGCACGCTGCCGCTGGCGAAGAAGCCGATGTACATCACGATGACCAGCGCCAGCGGGACCACCGCACCGCGCACCCCGAACTGGGCCCGGGAGGTGATCATCTGCGGCAGTCCGAGCCGCGGCCCCTGCGCGGAGTGCAGTGCCATCACCGTGCCGCCCAGGAGGTTGCCGAGCAGCAGCCCGATCAGTGACCAGAAGGCGTTCGCCCCGAAGACGACGGCCAGGGCGCCGGTGATGACGGCGGTGATCTGGAGGTTGGCGCCCAGCCAGAGGGTGAACTGGCTGACCGCGCTGCCGTGCCGTTCGTCGTCGGGGACGACGTCGATGGAGCGCTGTTCGACCACACCTGCCATGAATCCGCCTCGGGTCGCCGCCTGTATGGATTCATGCAGGATCGAGGTCGATGAATGGAAGGTCAATAGGTGGGATCGATTACCGCGGTTAATTACTGGTAACGGACGGCTCAGGCGGCTGCCGTCGCGTCCATCGGCCGCAGTTCATCCGCGTACGAGACCGAGACCCGCCGCATCAGCCCGTCCTCGGTGATGTCGTACTGGCCCAGGCGCCACAGCGGTGGCGAGTAGGCGTGCACCGACACCGCGTCGTCGGTCGCGCCGGTGAGGCGGTGGATATGGTCCGGCCCGAAGCAGAACGAGGAGCCCGCGCCGACCGCGGTGGCCAGATGCTCGCCGCCGATCCGGGGGTTGGACTCGGTCAGGACGCCCTGGACGACACGCACTGCCCCCGAGGAGAGGTCGTGGTCGTGCCAGCCGGTGTCGTTCTGCCGGGTCCAGCACAGCAGCCAGACGTCGACGAACGCGTCGCGGTACAGCGAGGCGTAGTGCCGCTCGGTGTCGGAGAACGCGACCTGCTCGCGCCACAGGTCCGGGCGGGCGGCGAGCTCGTCGACCAGGGCATGCAGCTCGCGCTTGTCGAGGGTGCGCTCGGGCAGTGCGGTGAACGGCTGCTCGCCGTCGGGGACCTCACGGGCGGCGTCGGCCTGGGAGGCGGTGTCCGTCATGGGCGGGCTCCTTTCGTCGGGCCCAGCAGGCGGGCCGGGTTGGTGTGGCGCAGGGCGTGGACGGCGGCGTCCCCGCCGAGGTCGGGGAGGACGGGATCAAGAGGTGCAGCGCGCAGCGCTTCCCGTGGAGGGTGGTGGCGGGCGACGGGTTGGGCGTACGGGCGGTCGCTGCCGCTGACGACCACATCGATGCCGACGGCCCGCACGAGGGCGTCCACCGCACGGGTTCCGTAGGAGGACGTCTCGTAGAAGGCGTGGCGGTCCACCCGGCCGCGGTCCCGGCCGCCGCCGCGCGCGACCAGCCGCTCACCGTGCAGCGGCGCCAGGCCGGCCAGCGCGGCGAAGCAGACCCGCAGGTCCGGGTGGCGCGGCTGGCCGAAGGCGCGGAAGGCGAACCAGGAGGCGTGCAGCTGCTGGATGTACGGGACCAGGGCGGGCCACCAGGCGGGCGCGGCGGCGTCGGCGGGCGGAGCCGCACCGGGGTGGACGAAGAGCGGTGTGTCCTGCTCGGCGGCGACGTCCAGCAGCGGTGCGCAGCGGGCCCACCCCGCGGCGTCGAGCAGTGCGGTGGCGGGGAGCTGGAGGCCCACGCAGCCGCGCGCCAGCTCGCGCCGCAGCGCCTCGGTGTCCGGCTCGGGGGCGGAGAGGCAGGCCGAGGCCCAGACGCCGAAGGGGGCAGGCAGGTCCAGCGCGCCGTCGTGAAACGCGGTGAGCAGGGGGGCGGCCTCCGCGGGCGGCAGATATTCGATGCCGAGCGGACTGGAGAGCGACACCAGGGCGAGGTCCAGGCCGTCGGCGCGGGCGAGCCGGGCGCGGGCCGCGATGTCGTGGTCGGCGGGGTCGACGGCGTACGGCGGCTCACCGGGCAGGTGCAGCGTCCAGCCGTCGAGCCGGGGCGGCGCGGTGCGGGACCGCAGCAGGGCGAGGAACTCGGGTGGCCAGATGTGCTGGTGGACGTCGGTGGGCACGGGCCTCCCTCCGGGACGGCGCGGTCGGACGGACGGCACAAGCGGCATGGCCCGCCGCCCTGAACCGCTTCACTTAACCGATTAACTGATGCGTTTAAGTGAAGCGGTTAACAGGAGTCGCTGTCAAGGCCGCACCGGATCCGCCGAGCCGCGGACGCCCCCGGGAACGCCGCATTGTGGACGGGGGCGGGGCCCTCCTTGGGTAGGCTTCCGGGCATGGCCAGGCCCAATAAGCGCACCACCCTCCGCGAGGTGGCCGAGGCCACCGGACTCTCCACCGCCGCCGTCTCCTACGCGCTGCGCGGCAAGCATGTCTCCAAGGAGACCGAGGAGCGGGTGCGCAAGGCCGCCGCCGAGCTCGGCTACGAGGCCGACCCGATCGCCCGCGCGCTCGCCAGCGGCCGTACGAGCACGGTCGGTGTGCTCGCCGGTGATCTGCAGGACCTGTGGCAGCAGCAGCTGATGGCGGCCATAGGGCGCGAGCTGCTGGCCGGTGACCGCTATGCGCTGATCCTCGACGCGGGCGGCGACCCGGAACGCGAACTGACCCTCGCCAAGCAGCTGCGCGACCAGCGGGTGGACGGGCTGCTGGTCTCCCCCGTCGATCCGTCCGCCGAGGGCTGGTCGAAGATCGCCGACGCCGTGCCGGTGGTCTCCATCGGCGATGCGCTGAGCCGGGCCCGTACGGCGGGCGAGGTGCTCTTCGACAACCGGGCGGGCATCGACGCCGTCCTCGACTACCTCCGCGGGCTGGGCCACCGCCGGGTCACCGTGCTCACCCCCACCGGCCCCTCCACCCCCGACCGCCCCGCCGATGTCTATGTCCGCGAGGCCGCCGACCGGCTCGGCATCGAGGCCGAAGTCCTGCCCTGCCCCCAGGAGTTGGACGCGGCGACCGCGGTGGCCCGGCGGGTCCTGGCCAACAGCCCGGACGGCCGCCGCCCGGCCGGTGCGCTCGCCCCGCCCACCGCCGTCTTCTGCTTCTCCGACTCCATCGCCTACGGCGTCTACGCGGCCGCCGCCGAGGCCTCCCTCACCGTCGGCCGCGACCTCTCCGTCGTCGGCTTCGACGACCACCCCGTCTCCCGGGTTCTCACCCCGCCCCTGACCACCGTCGACTGGGGCTTGACCGGCATCGCCAAGGAAGCCGCCCGCCTCGCGGTCGCCGCGATCGAGGGCCGCCGGGTCCGCCGCAAGCGCATCCTGTGCGCCCCGCGCCTCTCGGAGCGGGGGTCGGCGGCGGAGCCCCGGCGGCAGTGACGCCCTGGCCTTTACGGGGGTGGCCGGACCCGCCGTAGCTTCTCGCGGTGGGGTTGGTCTTTGTGCTCACGCACACCGTGTTCTCCGGTGTGACGGAACCCGTCCGGCTCCTGGTGAGCATCCTGGCCGGTGCGGTCGTCGGACGAGCCCTGCGCGGCCGTCAGCTGCGCAGATGACCGGAGGCCGAGGGCGGGCCGGGCCGAGGTTCCCCGGCCCCGCCTTTGCCCGTTCCCTGCGTGAGGTCTCCGGCTGCACGGGGCAGCGCCGAGGAGCAGACTGGTGCCGGGCGCTCCGGTACGGTCGGGGCGTGTGTACCGGTCGGCCGACGGGCGGATGGGCGGGTCCTCGATGAAACGGTCCTCGATGAGCGAAGCCACGGCGCAGAGCGCCGCCGCGACGGCGGACGGCGGCGGACCGGGCGTCCCGCAGGGGGAGCCGGCGGACCGGCTGGAGGCGCACCGTACCGAGCTGACCGGCTACTGCTACCGGATGCTGGGATCGGCGTTCGAGGCCGAGGACGCCGTGCAGGAGACGATGGTGCGGGCCTGGCGGAGCTACGACCGGTTCGAGGGGCGCGCCTCGCTGCGGTCCTGGCTCTACCGGATCGCCACGAATGTCTGCCTGGACCTGCTCAAGGGCAGCCAGCGCCGGGCCCGGCCGATGGATCTCGCCTCCCCGTCGAGCGTGGACGCCCCCATCGGCACGGGGCTGCCCGAGATGACCTGGATCGGGCCCGTCCCGGACCAGCGGGTGCTGGCGTCCGCCGGGGACCCGGCGGAGACCGCCGTCGCCCGGGAGTCGATCCGGCTCGCCTTCATCTCCGCGCTGCAGCGGCTGGCGCCCCGGCAGCGGGCAGTGCTGATCCTGCGGGAGGTGCTCAGCTGGTCGGCGAGCGAGGTCGCCGAGCTGCTGGGCAGCTCGGTCGCCTCGGTCAACAGCGCGCTGCAGCGGGCCCGTGCCACCCTCGCCGCGTCCGGTGACACCACCGTCGACGCCTCGCCGCAGCCCCTGGACGACGCCCAGCAGGCGCTGCTCCGGCGCTATGTGGACGCCTTCGAGCGGTTCGACATGGACGCGCTCACGGCCGTGCTGCACGAGGACTCCACGCTGTCCATGCCGCCGTACGCACTGTGGCTGCGCGGCCGCGCCGACATCCTGAAGTGGCTGCTCGGGCCGGGCGACGGCTGCGAGGGGTCGCATCTGGTGCCGGTCAGGGCGAACGGCCGGCCGGCGTTCGGGCAGTACCGCGCGGACGGCGCGCCCTGGGCGATCCAGGTCATCGAGACGGCGGACGGCCGGATCACCGCACTGCAGTCCTTCCTGGACACCGCGCGGCTGTTCCCGCTGTTCGGCCTTCCGCTCCGCTACGGCGGCCCCGCCGGGGTCAGCTCAGCTTCTGCTTCTTGAGCCAGGCCTCGGCCACCCGGTCCGGGTCGCGCTTCTCCTTGTCGACGAGGCGGTTGAGCTCGGTGAGCTGCGGGGTGGTGAGGGTGTTGCCGAGGCGGGCGAGGGCCTTGCGGACCTTGGAGTCGGCCTTGCGGGAGGCGATCAGCGGGACGATGTGCTGGGCGGGGATCAGCTGCTTGGGGTCGCCGAGCAGGACCCAGCCGTTCTCCGCGGTGTCGACATCGGTGGTGAAGACATTGGCGATATCGATGTCGCCCTTCTTCAGGGCGCCCTTGACCAGCGGACCGGACGAGTCCAGCGCCTTGAACTCCTTGAACTCCACGCCGTATTGCTCCTTGAGGCCGACGAGCCCGACGACCCGCTTCTTCATCTCGGCGGCGGCGCCGAAGACCAGCCTGCCGTTGACCTTGCGCAGATCGGCGAGCGTCTTCAGCCCGTAGCGGTCGGCGGTCTCCCGGGTCACGGCGAAGCTGTCGCGGTCCTCGGCGGCGGCGTACGGGAGGACTTCGAGGCCGTTCGGCAACACGGTGGCCAGCGCGTTCTGCATCGCGCCCGCCTCGGTCTCGGTGGCCTTCTTGTCGAGGTAGAGCAGCAGACTGCCCTGGTACTCGGGGAGCAGATCGATATCGCCGGAGCGCAGCGCGGGGACCACGATCTCGCGGGAGCCGAGGTTGGGCTTGACGGTGGTTCTGACCCCGGTGGCATTCAGCACGCCCGCGTAGAGGTAGCCGAGGATCTGGTTTTCGGTGAAGTTGGCGGTGCCGATGGTCAGTCCGCCGCTGCTGCTGCCGCTGTCCCCGCCGGCACCGTCCCCCTTGAGGGAGGTGATGCCGGAGGAACAGGCGGCCAGCAGCGGGGCCGAGGCGCCCGCGAGGAGCGTGGTCAGGACGGTACGGCGGTTCATGGGCGGGACTCCTCGGGACGTACGGAGGGGACGGGGGCGGCGCATGCTCAGCGGGCGGTGGCCGGGCGGCCGCGGAACAGCAGCCGGGTGAGGCCGCCCAGGGCCAGGTCGGCGGCGACGGCGAGCACGGCGACCAGGGCCGCACCGCCGAGGACCTGCACCAGGTCGCGCTGTGCCAGACCGTCGAAGACATAGCGGCCCAGCCCGCCGAAGCTGACGTAGGCGGCGATGGTGGCGGTGGCGACGACCTGCACGGTCGCCAGCCGTACGCCCGTCATGATCAGCGGGAGCGCGAGCGGGAGTTCGACCTGCCAGAGCACCTGGCGGCCGCGCAGCCCCACGCCCTTGGCGGCGTCCTTGACCTCGGGGTCGACGGCCGCCATGCCCGCGTACGTATTGGTGATGATCACGGGCACGGCGAGCGCGACCAGCGACACATACACCGGCCAGACGCTCAGCCCGCCCGCCAGGAACACCAGGGTGACCAGGCCGACGGTGGGCAGCGCCCGGCCGAAGGAGGAGAGGTTGACGGCGAGGAAGGCGCCGCGGCCGGTGTGCCCGATGAGCAGGCCGATCGGCAGCGCGATCACGGCCGCGGCGAGGGTGGCGAGCACCGAGTACTCCAGGTGCTCCAGGATGCGGGTGGCGATGCCCTCGGGGCCGGACCACTGGGCCGGACTGGTCAGCCAGGCGGCGAGGTTCTTCAGGAGTTCGAGCATCGGCGCGTCACGCTGCCTTCCGCCACAGAGAGGTGCGCTGCCGGGAGGTGCCGCGGCGCCAGGGGGTGCACAGCCACTGGACGGTCACCAGCAGCGCGTCGGCGACCAGGGCGAGCAGCAGGGTCAGGGCCACACCGGCGATGACCGGGGTGGGGTAGTTGCGCTGGAAGCCGTCCGTGAAGAGCTGGCCGAGGCCGCCGTAACCGATGTAACTGGCCACGCTGACCAGGGAGATCGACATGACGGTGGCGACCCGTACGCCCGCCATGATCACCGGGAGGGCGAGCGGCAGTTCGACGGTGAGCAGGGTGCGCAGCGGCCGGGTCCCCATCGCCTGGGAGGCCTCGCGGGCCTTGACCGGGACCGCGTCCAGGCCCTCGACGGTGTTCCGCACCAGCACGACCAGGGTGTACGCGGTCAGACCGACGATCGCGGTGGTGCGGGTCAGCCCCGTGACCGGCAGCAGCAGGACGAAGAAGGCCAGGGAGGGGATGGTGTAGAGGATGTTGGACGCACCGAGGATGAAGCCGCGCAGCGGCCGTACGCGGTGTGCGAGGACCGCCAGCGGCAGTGCGATCAGCAGGCCGAGGAGGACGGCGGGCACGGCGGTGGCGAGATGGTCAGCGGTGAGCCGGGCCATCTCGTCGGCGTGGTCGGGGAACCAGCCCCACTCGATGGTCATGCGGAGCGCTCCGGGGCGGAAGCGGAGTTGAGGGGCGTGGAAGCGGACTTGAGGGGCGCGGCGTCCCCGGAGTCCTTGGAGGCGGGCGGCGCCGGGGCGGGTTCTGTGGCGGCCGCCGCCCGGCCCGCCTCCGCGTGGCTGCGGCCCGCCCGTTCGTGGATGGCGTCGCGGGAGGTGAGACCGGTCAGCACACCGTCGGCGGTGACCCGGGCGACCGCGGCGGCGGGGGAGGAGACCGCCTCGTTGAGCGCAGAGAGGAGCGAGTCGGTGTCGCGCAGCGGCCGGACGGCCTCCAGCGGAGCCTCGCCGGCCGTGCCGCCGGCGGGCAGTGCGTCGGTGTCCAGCCACCCCAGCGGTTCCCCGCGCGGGGAGGTCACCAGGCGCCAGCGGCCGCCGTTGCGGGATATCTTGCCGACCGGCTCGTCCGCGCGTATCTCCTGGCCGGGCGCGTAGGGGACATCCGCGAGGGTGGTGAGCGAGAGCAGCTTCAGCCCGCGCTCGGCGCCCAGGAAGTCGGCGACGAAGTCATCGGCCGGACGGGCCAGCAGCTCGGCGGGCGCGGCGCACTGGACGAGCCGGCCGCCGGTGCGGAAGACCGCGATCCGGTCGCCCAGCCGGACCGCCTCGTCGATGTCGTGGGTGACGAAGACGACCGTCTTGCGCAGCTCCTCCTGGAGCCGCAGCAGCTCGTTCTGCAGCTGGGTGCGGACGACCGGGTCGACCGCACCGAACGGCTCGTCCATCAGCAGGACCGGCGGGTCGGCGGCGAGCGCACGGGCGACGCCGACGCGCTGCTGCTGGCCGCCGGAGAGCTGGTGCGGATAGCGCTTGCCGGCGTCGGCGGGCAGACCGACCAGTTCCAGCAGTTCGGCGGCGCGGGCGCGGGCCTTGCGCTTGCCCCAGCCGAGCAGCAGCGGAACAGTCGCGATGTTGTCCAGGATCGTACGGTGAGGGAAGAGACCGGACTGCTGGATGACGTAGCCGATGCCGCGGCGCAGCTCGGCGGCGTCCGCCTCCAGAATGTCGCGGCCGCCGACGCTGATCGTGCCGGACGTCGGCTCGACCATGCGGTTGACCATCCGCAGGGTGGTCGTCTTGCCGCATCCCGACGAGCCGACGAGGACGGTGACGCCGCCCTCGGGAAGGTCCAGGGACAGCCCGTCCACGGCGGTGGTGCCATTCGGGTATCGCTTGCTGACTGCGTCGAACTTGATCATCCGCTGCCCCTTGCCCGGCCTGCATATGGTCATGCAGAGTCTTAGGCACGTGAATAGAAGTCAATAGGCGGAAGTGAATCGCCTGTTATATCGCCTGTTACTTCGGCTCACCGTACGGAAAGAGGTGTCGGACTTCCGTATACAAAGCGCGTTATAAGAGGGAGTTGAGCCCCTTGGTTTCTCACATGCTGGACAACGGCCGGCGATCCGGCCGGCGCATCACACTCGACGGCAGCGCTCTGCGCCCCACCGACATCGCCGCCCTCGCCGAGCGCACCGCACACCCCACGGCGCCCGACCCCAAGGCCTTCGCCCGCGCCGAGGAATCCTGGGAAACCGCCCGCCGCCTCGCCGCCACCGGCCGGGTCTACGGGCGCAGCACCGGCGTCGGCGCCAACCGCACGGAGGACGTCGGGGCCGCCGGCGCCGACCACGGACTGCGGCTGCTGCGCAGCCACGCCGGCGCGATCGGCGACCCGCTGCCCGCCCGCGAGGTCCGGGCCATGCTCGCCGTACGCGCCAACCAGCTGCTGGCGGGCGGCGCCGGCCTGAACCCCGCCGTCATCACCTCGCTCCTCGCCGCCCTGGACACCGGCGCCCACCCCGTCGTCAACGAACACGGCGCCGTCGGCACCGGCGACCTGGCCGCGCTCGCCCAGACCGGCCTCGCGCTGGCCGGTGAACACCCCTGGCACTGCGCGTCCGGCGGCCGGGCCCCCGCCCCCATCGCCCTCGACAACAACGACGCCCTCGCCCTGATCAGCAGCAACGCCCTCACCCTCGGCCAGTCCGCGCTCGCCCTCGACGAACTGCGCCGGCTGCTGGCCGCCTCGCTCCCGGTCGCCGCGCTCTCCCTCCTCGCGGTCGGCGGCTCCTACGAACCCTTCGCCGAGCCGGTCCTGCTCGCCCGCCCGCACCCCGGCTCCGCGGCCGCCGCCGCCCGGCTGCGCGCCCTCTCCGGCATTCCGCCCCGCCCCACCCCGCCCCTCGGCCGTATCCAGGACCCGTACGGCTTCCGCTGCATCCCGCAGATCCACGGCCCGGCGCTGGACGCCGCCGACACCCTGGACGGGGTACTGACCGTCGAGGTGAACGCCGCTGCCGAAAACCCCTTGATCAGCATCGAGGACCAGGCCGCCTACCACCACGGCAACTTCTACGCCGCCCATGCCGTGCTCGCCCTGGACACCTTCCGGCTGGCCGTACTGCAGACCGCCCGGCTGTCCACCGCCCGGCTCGCCGCGCTCTCCGAGCCCGACTTCACCCGGCTGCGGCCGTTCCTGGGCGACGCGGCACCCGCCAGCTCCGGCGTGATGATCCTCGAATACGCGGCCGGCGCGGCGCTCGGCGAGATGCGCGCGGTCTCCCACCCGGCCTCCCTCGGCCACGCCGTCCTCTCCCGCGGCGTCGAGGAACAGGCCAGCTTCGCCTCCCTCGGCGCCCGCCAGACCCTGCGCGCCTGCACGTACTACCGCCAGATCCTCGCCTGCGAACTGGTCGCCGCCGTACGGGCCCTGCGGATGCGCTCCCTGGAACCCGACCCCGGCCTGCCCCTCGCCACCGCCTTCACCCTCGCCGCCGAGGCCCTCGACCCGCGGATGGAGGACCGTCCGCTGACCGATGACGTGGCGGTGGCAACGGGCCTGCTGGACGGGCTGGCGGAACTGTGACGGGGACGGCAGGTGAGTGCCGCGGGGGTCGCGGGGGCCGCGGGGGCCGCGGGGGCCGCGGGGGTGTCGTATGGCGGGGGGATGGCTGGTGTCAGGGGTAGCCGCTGGCGGCCGGGGTGATCCCGTACGGCTGGATCGCGTGGCGTACGCGGACCGGAGCGGGTCAGGAATTCCGTACAGTCGGTCGACACAGGACAAGGCCCCCGACCGGGCCGGGAAGAAGAGGCGATGAGCGGGGACGGGGACAACGGCGGCGGCATCGGCGGCGCGGCCGACGACGGGCCGCGGAGCAGGGCCGGGACGACGCGGGGCGCGCGGGCCGCCGCGGGGCCGGACACCGGGACGGGTGTCGGCATGGACACCGGCGCGGACACCGGGACGGGCGTGGGCATGGACACCGGCGCGGACCCCGGGACGGATGTCGGCCTGGACACCGGCGCGGACCCCGGGACGGGTGTTGGCCTGGACACCGGCGCGGACATCGGCATGGACACCGGAACCGCCGCCCGGCTCCAGAAGCTCTTCGAGGGCCACCGGCTGACCCCCACCCAGCGCCGGATCGCTCACTGCATGGTGCGCCGGGCCGCCGACGCACCCTTCCTCTCCAGCGTCGAGCTGGCCGAACTGGCCGGTGTCAGCCAGCCGTCCGTCACCCGCTTCGCCGTCGCCCTCGGCTTCGACGGCTACCCGGCGCTCCGCCGCCATCTGCGCGAGGTCGCCCCCACGGACAAGCCCGGCGACACCGGCTCCTACAACGAGTACCAGCAGGCCGTGCAGGCGGAGATCGACAACCTCCGCCATCTCGCTGCCGCCCTCGCCGACCCGTCGCCGGTGATCGAGGCCGGCCGCCTCTTCGCCGCCTCCCGACCGCTCCCCGTCCTCGGCCTGCGCGCCGCCACCGCCCAGGCCGCCGGCTTCAGTTACTTCGCCCGCAAGGTGCACCCCGACGTCCGGCTGCTGGACGAGGGCGGCACCCTGCTCACCGACCGCATCGACGCCGCCGTACGCGCCGGGGCGAGCGCCCTCCTGTGCTTCGCGCTGCCCCGCCACCCCCGTGAGGTCGTCGACGCGCTGGAGTACGCCCGCACAGCCGGCTTGACCGTCGTCACCGTCGCCGACAGCGCCTTCGCCCCCGTCGCCCACCACACCGATCTGCTCCTCCCGGCCCCCGTCGGCACCGGCCTGGCCTTCGACACGGCCTGTGCCCCCATGCTCCTGGGCCGCGTCCTCCTGGAAGCGATGTGCGACGCCCTCCCGGACGCCCAGGCCCGCCTGGAGGAATTCGACGCGAGGGCGGCGGCGCGGGGGCTGTTCGTGGAGTGAGCGGGGACTGGCTGGCTGTTCGTGGAGTGAGGCGAGGGGCGGGGCGAGTCTCATCCGTTCCGGCGGCGCCCGGGGCATGGCGCTCATGGCGCTCATGGCGCTCAAGGTGCTCAAGGCGGTCAAGGTGCTCATAGGTGCTCTCGCCGCGGCACCGCCCACCGGGACCACCTCGGCCGATCTTCGCCCCCGGCGCCGTCTCAGCGCGCCCCGTCTCAGGAATCCTCATCCTGGCTGGCTGGCTACGATCCTCCGCCGGTACAGGTGGGCCGACAGATGCCGACAAGTGCCGACAGGTGTCGGCCTGACGACCAGGTGCTGGCCAGCTGCCGACCAGGTGCTGGCCAGCTGCCGACCAGGTGCTGCCCAGCTGCCGACCAGCTGCCGGCCAGGTGCTGCCCAGCTGCCGACCAGCTGCCGGCCAGGTGCTGCCCAGCTGCCGACCAGCTGCCGGCCAGGTGCTGCCCAGCTGCCGACCAGCTGCC
>NZ_JBEZHQ010000041.1:0-27356 GCF_040650675.1 Streptomyces sp. NPDC048637 | reverse complement strand
CCGGCCAGGTGCCGACCAGGTCCGGACGGGCAGGGCGTAGCGGTCTCGGGCGGGACGTAGCGGTCTCGGGGCGAGGAGGTCTGTCGTGGGGCGTGGGGCGGATGCGCTGGCGCGGGTGGCGGTGGTGGTGCGGGCACCGGCCGGGTGGCTGTGGTGGCCGGGGCTGCTGGCCGCGGGGATCGGGGCGCTGGTGCCGGGACTGGCCGGGCGGACGGCCGGGCTGGCGGCCGGCCCGGCTACGGCCGCCCGAGGTCGCCCAGCGCCTCCGCGTGTGCCGCGCCGCTCTCCGCGGTGAGATCCTCCAGGGTCTGCGGGGTACGGATGGTCGCGAAGCGAACGGTGCCGTCCGGGTCCGGCGCATAGCCGTAAATCCCGGGGCGGGGGAGGGAGTTGTAGGCGAAGTGGGTGGAGAAGTAGTACGCGCCGGTGTCCAGGAGCGCGGCATGGTCGCCGGCCTCCAGGAGGGGGAGCGGACGGTTCTCGGCGACCAGGTCACCCGCGAAGCAGCACGGCCCCGCGACGTCCTGGGCGACCGGCGCGCCCGTCTTGGGGCGCCCTCCGGCGTCGTAGGCGGCGATCCGGATCGGCCAGGCCTCGGGGACGAAGACCGTACGGGTCGCGACCTGGGCGCCGGCGTGGGTGACCGCGATCGGCCGGCCGCCTGCCGACTTCGCGTACTCGACGCGGGCGAGCACCGTGCCGTGCTTGGCCAGCAGTGAGCGGCCGAACTCGGTGACGAGGCCGTAGCGTCCGGACAGCAGACCGGGGACGGCCGAGTGGAGCAGCGCGGCGTACTCGCGGTAGGTCGGGGTGTGGGCGTCGGAGGAGAAGTTCACCGGCAGGCCGCCGCCGATGTCGAGGGTGTCGATCTGGCGCCGGCCGGCCTTCTCGTTGATCTCCTCGGCCAGCAGGTACAGGGCCTGTACGCCCGCCGCCATCAGCTCCAGCGGCATGCCCTGGGATCCGACATGGGCATGCAGCCGGGTCAGCCACGGGCGGGCGAGGAAGGCGCGTACGACCCACTCGCGGGCGCCCTCGTCGCGCAGCGCGACACCGAACTTGGAAGTGTCGGTGGCGGTGCTCATCGCCCCGATGGTGCCGCCGCCGACCTGCGGATTGACCCGCAGGCCGATGGGCGCGGTGCTCGGCGCGGAGGCCATCAGCGCGTCGATCCGCGCCAGTTCCTCGGGGTTGTCGGCATTGACGGCGATCCCGAGGGCCAGCGCCTCACGCAGCTCGGGGAGGGTCTTGGCGGGTGAGTCCAGGACGGTCCGCGCGACCGGCACCCCGGCGGCACGGGCCAGCGCCAGCTCACCGGGGCTGGCCACCTCACAGCCGAGCCCTTCCTGCGCGAGCAGCTGCAGTACGGGTACGAGCGAGGCGGCCTTCACCGCGAAGGCGTGCAGAACCGGGGTGCCCGGAGCGGTGAACTCCTCGAAAGCGGCGCGGAGTTCACCTGCCGAACGCCGGATCCCGGCAATGTCCAGCAGCCCGGCCACGGGCTCGCGGGGACCCACCAGCCCCCGCGCAACGGCTGCCTCTACGGCTCGGTCTCGGTCCGTGAACGTCATGGGACAACTCCATCATTGGCTGGGGGTATCACGCCAACGCATACCGGGGGCGGGGACGGAGTGGGGATGGAGCAGGTCGGGTGCGGGGCGGGTGTGGGAGAGAAGGCGCTGGTCAGACTGCTTACCGGCCCTGTTGGGGGCCAGTTCTTGGTTTGGACCAGCTCTGGTTTTGGGCCGGTTCTCGCTACGGGCCGGCTCTGGCGTGGGGCCTGACGTGGGGCCCTGGCGCGGGTGCCAGTCCTTGCCGCCCGCCCTGGCCTCGGGCCCGTCCTGGCCGCCAGTCCTGGCCTCGGGCCCGTCCTCGCCTCGGGTCACCGGACCGCACCGCACCGGACCACACCGAACCGCACCGGGCCGGCCGCCCTGGCTCGGACCGTCCGGCCCAGGCCAGGCAGCCTGCTTTGCCTGGCCTGCCTCTTCCTCAGGCAGCCCGCCCCTTCCTCAGGCGGCCCCGCCTCCGCTCAGTCCCGCCTTGCGGTGGCGTTCGGTGAGGCGGGAGCCGGACTCGCGGCGGGCGGCGCGGCGGAGGAGGGGGACGGCGAGGAGGAAGCCGAGGATGGCCCAGGCGGTGAGTATCAGGGCCACTGTCGGCAGCTCCCAGGAGCCGGCCGGTTCCGCGGCGCGGGCGGCGTCCGGCAGGAGGGCCGAGCGCAGGCCCTGCGCCATCCACTTGAGCGGGAAGACGGAGGCGATCTTCTGGACCACCGCGGGCAGCGAGCCGAGCGGGAACATCGCCCCCGAGGTGATCAGCAGCGCCATGACGGGCAGCATGATCAGCGCCAGCGCCTCACGCGGGTTCGGCAGCACGGCGCCGATGGCCGCTCCCAGCGGTACGACGGCGAGCAGTCCCAGCGCACTGACCCACAACAGCGTCAGCCAGCCTCCCGGCCCGTGCGGCAGGGGGCCGTCCACCAGCAGCGCGGCCGTTCCCAGCAGGAGGACCAGCGTGCCGAACGCCATCGCGACCACCAGCAGCGACTTGGCGACGAGATAGGCCGGTATGCCGCCCGGGGTGGCGCGTAGCCGCAGCAGAGCGCCCTCCTCGCGCTCGGTCACCAGAATCTGCGGGAGATTGACCAGCCCGATCTGCAACAGCAGATAGGCGGCGAAGCCCGAGAGCGTCAGATGGGCCATCGGGACCTGGGTGCCGGGCACCTTGTCACTGATGTAGCCGGCGAGCACCAGCGCGACGACGACATTGACCAGATGGCCGCTCAACTCCTTGGGGTTGCGCAGGAGATGGCGCAGCTCGATTCCGCCGCGCAGGACTCCGGCGCGCCAGTAGCGGCGGCGGGGGTGCGGTGCGGCGGCCTCCGGTGTCGCCGCGCCGGTCGTGCGGACCGTGCCGGTGGTGCCCGTCGTGTGCGTCGTGTCCGTGGTGTCGCCCCCGTCGGTCGGCTTTGTCGCCGCTGTCTCCGCTGTAGCGCTTGTCACTTCGGTCCCCCTCATGCGGCTTGCTCCTCCCCGTCCGAGGCCCCGGCCTCGCTCGCGCCCGTGGTCCCGGTGCCGGCGCCGTCCCCGTGGTCCCGGTGGACCATGTGCAGATAGGTGTCCTCCAGCGTCGGCCGCCGGACCTCTAGGTCGGCGACCGGTCCCCCTGTCTCCCGGTGGAGTTCCCACACCAGTTGGGACGGGTCCTCGGTCCGTTCCCGCCGGGCCGTACCGTCCGGTGCGGTCCAGCGGACCTCGGCCTGGGCGGCGGCCCTCCGGGCCAGTTCCGACGGGGTGCCGTGGGCCCGGATCCGGCCGTTGACCAGCATCGCTATACGGTCGGCCAGCCGTTCGGCCTCGGCCAGATCGTGGGTGGTGAGCAGGATCGTGACGCCCTCGTCGCGGGCGAGCCGTTCGACCAAGTAATGGAAGTCGCGCCGGGCCTCGGGGTCGAAGCCGGTCGTCGGCTCGTCCAGGAAGAGGAGTTCGGGGCGGCCGACGATGGCGAGGGCGACGTCCAGACGGCGGCGCTGGCCACCGGACAGCCGGTCGACCTGCTGACCGGCCTGCTCGGTGAGGCCCACCAGGGCGAGCAGTTCGGCCGGGTCGCGCGGACGCGGGTAGTAGGTGGCGAAGTGCGTCAGCAGCTCGGCGACCTGCCAGCGGCGGTGGTCGCGCCAGGACTGCAGGACCAGGCCGATCCGCGCGCGCCAGGCGTCGTCGCCGCGCGCCGGGTCCGTGCCCAGGACACCGGCCTCGCCTGCGGAGCGCTGCCGGAAGCCCTCCAGGATCTCGACGGTGGTGGTCTTTCCGGCTCCGTTGGGACCGAGCAGCGCGAAGATCTCGCCGCGGTGGATGTCCAGGTCGATGCCGTGCAGGACGTGCCTGCTGCCGTACGACATCCTCAAGTCGCGCACCCGGATGACCGGTTGGCGCGGTGCGCGGGGGCCCGTGGGGGCCGGAGCCGCCGTGGCCGGGTCTGCGGGCTGGTGGTCGGTCGTCGTCATCGGCCCGCCTTCGCGTGGTGGTGCGGTTGCTGGGAGTCTGCTGCCGTCGCTGCGGCGGCCTCCGGCGCCGGTGCGGGCGCCGCGGCGGGCCCCGCCCCCTCGACGATGGCGCGGAGCGCGGCCACATGCCCCTCGAAGGCGGTCCGGCCGCGGGCCGTCAGCCGTACCTTGGTGCGGCGTTTGCGGCCGCCGCCTTCCTTGTGGATCTCCAGATATCCGGCCTCTTCCAAGGTGTGCAGCTGCTTGGAGAGCGCGGAGTCGCTGAGCGAGAGGCTGTCGCGGATGAAGGGGAAGCCGGCCCATTCCGTGGCGGCGAGCAGCGCCACCACGGACAGCCGGGTCGAGGGGTGGATCAGTTCGTCGAAGCCGCTCGGGGTGCTCATCGGGCGGCCTCCCCGTGGGCGGCCCTGCCGCCCCGGTCGCGGAGCGTACTGACCGCCCAGCGGTTCGCCGGGCCGACGAAGAGCAGGAAGGTGCCCGCCGAGATCGTGGCCTGGATCAGGCTGCCGAGCGGCAGCGCCAGCCAGTCGACCAGACGGCCGGAGAGCACGATGGCCACGAGGGTCACCGCCGCGCCCGCGAAGAAGGTCGCGAACGACCGCCAGCTGTGGCGCGAGCGGTGCAGCCGCACCCGCGTCCGGCGGTTGTAGACGACGGCCAGGGCGCCCAGCACGGTGAGGTAGGCGGTCAGCACCAGCCAGAAGGCCCACCTGGGCAGATCCAGGCCGGAGACGGCGAGGAACACCCACATGGCGGCGGCGGTGGTGTACGTCGCCCCGGTGTCGCCCTGGGCCGTTCTCTCGATCTCGTCGTACACCCGCTCCTGCGGGACCCGGATGCGCTGCAGATCCTGCCAGGCCTGTTCGGCATCCACAGTCGTGGTCATGGTCATCGCCTCCCCAAGGCGGTCGAGCTGAGCCCCGTTGACTTGCCTACTGGGAAAGTTAGCGCAGACTTTCCCAGTGGGCAAGTAAAAAATTCCGGCCGGGCCGGCCGGTTCGTGCGGCTCGCCGCGAGTGGCTCACCGTGCCCTGTTGACTAGCGCTATTCATCAACCCCAATATGTGAATAGCTCAATCCAATCGACGTCAGGGAGGCACGGCCCATGTCGGGACCGCGACCCGTGCGGGCACCGCGCGGAACGGAGCTGAGTGCTCGGGGATGGCAGCAGGAAGCCGCGCTGCGCATGCTGCAGAACAACCTCGATCCGGAGGTGGCCGAACATCCGGACCAGCTCGTCGTCTACGGCGGTACGGGCAAGGCCGCGCGTGACTGGCGCTCGTTCGACGCGATGGTGCGCACGCTCACCACGCTCAAGCAGGACGAGACGATGCTCGTCCAGTCCGGCAGGCCGGTCGGCGTGATGCAGACGCACGAATGGGCACCGCGGGTGCTCATCGCCAACTCCAACCTCGTCGGCGACTGGGCCAACTGGGAGGAGTTCCGCCGCCTGGAGGCCCTCGGCCTGACCATGTACGGGCAGATGACCGCCGGTTCGTGGATCTACATCGGCACCCAGGGCATCCTCCAGGGCACCTACGAGACCTTCGCGGCCGTCGCGGCGAAGAAGTTCAACGGCACGCTCGCCGGGACGATCACGCTCACCGCCGGCCTCGGCGGCATGGGCGGCGCCCAGCCGCTCGCCGTCACCATGAACGACGGCGTCGCCCTCTGCATCGACGTCGACCCGCGCGCCATCGAGCGCCGGATCGAGCACCGCTACCTGGACGTGAAGGCGGACAGCCTCAAGCACGCCCTCGAACTCGCCGTCGAGGCCCGTGACCGGCGCAAGCCGCTCTCCATCGGCCTGCTCGGCAACGCCGCCGAGCTGCTGCCGCAGATGCTCGCCGAGGGCGCGCCGATCGAC
The DNA here is from genome assembly GCF_040650675.1 of Streptomyces sp. NPDC048637. Taxonomy (NCBI): domain Bacteria; kingdom Bacillati; phylum Actinomycetota; class Actinomycetes; order Kitasatosporales; family Streptomycetaceae; genus Streptomyces; species Streptomyces sp. NPDC048637. Next base: position 21,480 of record NZ_JBEZHQ010000041.1, on the reverse strand, counting down.
ATCGTCACCGACCAGACCAGCGCCCACGACCCGCTGGCCTACCTGCCCGTCGGCATCGACTTCGACGACATGGCCGCGTACGCGGCGGAGAAGCCCGCCGACTTCACCCAGCGGGCGCGCGAGTCGATGGCCCGGCACGTCGAGGCCATGGTCGGCTTCATGGACGCCGGCGCCGAGGTCTTCGACTACGGCAACTCGATCCGCGGCGAGGCCCAACTCGCCGGATATGAGCGCGCCTTCGCCTTCCCCGGCTTCGTTCCCGCCTATATCCGGCCACTGTTCGCCGAAGGCAAGGGGCCGTTCCGCTGGGCCGCGCTGTCCGGCGACGCCCGGGACATCGCCGCGACCGACAAGGCGATCCTCGATCTCTTCCCGGAGAACGAGTCGCTGGCCCGCTGGATCAAGCTGGCCGGTGAGCGGGTCCACTTCCAGGGCCTGCCCGCCCGGATCTGCTGGCTGGGCTACGGCGAGCGCGACAAGGCCGGTGAGCGGTTCAACGAGATGGTCGCCGACGGCACCCTGCGCGCCCCGCTGGCCATCGGCCGTGATCACCTCGACTGCGGCTCCGTCGCCTCGCCCTACCGCGAGACCGAGGCCATGAAGGACGGCTCGGACGCGATCGCCGACTGGCCGCTGCTCAACGCCATGGTCAACGTCGCCTCCGGCGCCTCCTGGGTCTCGCTGCACCACGGCGGCGGCGTCGGCATGGGCCGCTCGATCCACGCCGGGCAGGTCACCGTCGCCGACGGCACGGCGCTGGCCGGCGAGAAGATCCGCCGGGTGCTCACCAACGACCCCGGCATGGGCGTCATCCGGCATGTCGACGCGGGCTACGAGCGCGCCGACGAGGTGGCCGCCGAGCGCGGCGTCCGCATCCCGATGCGCGAAGGCGAGGGCGCGTGACCGCCTCGTTCCACGAGATGTGGGAGGAGTTGCGGCCCCTCGGCCGCGACTCCTCCTCCGGGGGCTACCGCCGCTACGCCTGGACCGGCGCCGACACCGACTGCCGCGCGTGGTTCCGGGCCCAGGCCGAGGCCCGCGGACTCACCTACGAACTGGACCGCAACGGCAACCAGTGGGCCTGGCTCGGCGCCACCGGCTACCAGGACGTGGCCCCCGGCAACGCCGTCGTCACCGGCTCCCACCTGGACTCCGTACCGGACGGTGGCGCCTTCGACGGCCCGCTGGGTGTGGTCTCCTCGTTCGCCGCGCTGGACGAACTCCGCGGGAGGGGAGCGGAGTTCGACAAGCCACTGGCGATCGTCAACTTCGGCGACGAGGAAGGCGCCCGCTTCGGCCTGGCCTGCGTCGGCTCCCGGCTCGCCGCCGGGGCGCTGACCACCGAGGCCGCGCACCAGCTGCGCGACGGCGACGGCATCACCCTCCCGCAGGCCATGGAGCGCGCCGGACACGACCCCGGGGCCATCGGCCCGGACCCCGAACGGCTCGCCCGGATCGGTGCGTTCGTCGAACTCCACGTCGAGCAGGGACGTGCCCTGGACCTGTCCGGCGACCCGGTCGGTATCGCCTCCGCCATCTGGCCGCACGGCCGCTGGCGGTTCGACTTCCACGGCGAGGCCAACCACGCCGGCACCACCCGTCTCGACGACCGCCGGGACCCGATGCTCAGCTATGCCGCGACCGTGCTCGCCGCCCGCGAGCAGGCCCGGCTGGCCGGAGCCCTGGCCACCTTCGGGAAGATCAGGGTGGAGCCGAACGGCGTCAACGCCATCCCCTCGCTGGTCCGCGGCTGGCTGGACTCCCGCGCCCCCGACCAGGACACCCTCGACACCGTGATCAACGGGATCGAGCGGGCCGCCGCCGAGCGCGCCGCCCGCGACGGGGTGGACCTGACCGTCGTACGCGAATCCTTCACCCCCGTCGTGGAGTTCCAGCACGCCCTGCGGGACGAGCTGAGCGCGATCCTCGGCAAGACGGGGGAGCGGGCCGTGCCCGTCCTGGGCACCGGAGCCGGGCATGACGCCGGTATTTTGTCCGGCACCGTCCCCACCGCGATGCTGTTCGTCCGCAACCCCACCGGGGTCTCGCACTCACCCGCCGAAGCGGCGGACGAGGACGACTGCGTCGCCGGGGTCACCGCACTCGCCGACGTACTGGAGGGGCTGGCGTGCCGCTGACGCCGCAGGCAACACCGACGACGTACTGGCTCGAACACGCCTGGCTCGGCACTCATGTCGAGCCGGGCGTGGCCGTGGACATCGCGGACGGACGGATCACCGCCGTCCGCACCGGGGCGGACACCCCGCCGCCCGGCGCCACCGCGCTGCGCGGCCTGACCCTCCCCGGTCTCGCCAACGCCCACTCGCACGCCTTCCACCGCGCCCTTCGCGGCACCGTCCAGGTCGGCACCGGGACCTTCTGGACCTGGCGCGAGATCATGTACAGCGTCGCCGACCGGCTGACCCCCGACACCTATTACGCCCTCGCCCGCGCCGCCTACGCCGAGATGGCGCTGGCCGGCATCACCTGCGTCGGCGAATTCCACTATCTGCACCACGCGCCCGGCGGCACCCGCTACAACGACCCCAACGCCATGGGCGAGGCACTGCTCTCCGCCGCCGCCGAGGCCGGTATCCGCATCACCCTGCTCGACACCGCCTATCTCTCGGCCGGCTTCGGTGCCCCGCCCAACCACCACCAGCTGCGCTTCTCCGACGGCACCGCCGACCGCTGGGCCCAGCGCGCCGACGCACTCAAGGAGCGCGCACACGCCCGGATCGGCGCCGCCATCCACTCCGTACGCGCCGTCCCCGCCGGGCAGCTCGGCACCGTCGCGGACTGGGCCCGCGAACGGCAGGCGCCCCTGCACGTCCACCTCTCGGAGCAGACCGCCGAGAACGACGCCTGCCGCGACGCCCATGGCGTCACCCCCACACAACTGCTGGCCGACCACGGCGCACTGGGCCCCCGCACCACCGCCGTGCACGCCACCCACCTCACCGGTGAGGACATCGCGCTCCTCGGCAGCTCCCAAACGGGCGTGTGCATGTGCCCCACCACCGAACGCGACCTCGCCGACGGCATCGGCCCGGCCGCCCAGCTCCAGGGCCGCGGCAGCCCGCTCTCCCTCGGCAGCGACAGCCACGCCGTCATCGACCTGCTCGAAGAGGCCCGCGCCATGGAGCTCGACGAACGGCTGCGCACCCGCACCCGCGGGCACTGGACGGCCGCCGCCCTGCTGCGCGCCGCCACCGCCGACGGCCACGCCGCCCTGGGCTGGGACGACGCCGGCACCCTCGAAGCGGGGGCGCTCGCCGACCTCACCACGATCGCACTGGACTCCGTACGCACCGCCGGACCACTGCCCCGGCTGGCCGCCGAAACGGCCGTATTCGCCGCCTCCGCGGCGGACGTACGACACACCATCGTCGGCGGCCGGCAGATCGTCCGGGACGGTGTGCACACTCTTGTCCCCGACGTACCCACCGCCCTCGCCGCATCCATCGCCGCGGTACGCGGCTGAAGGAGAACACCCCCGCGATGACGACGACCTCAGCGCCGACCACCGCCATCACCCACATCGCCCAGCTCGTCACCAACGACCCCTCCCTCGGCGAAGGCCCCCTCGGTCTGATCCAGGACGCAGCGGTCGTCATCGACGGCGACCGCATCGCCTGGGTCGGTGCATCCAGCAAAGCACCCGCCACTGACAACGCCGTCGACGCCGGCGGCCGGGCAGGCCTCCCCGGCTTCGTCGACTCCCACTCCCACCTGGTCTTCGCCGGTGACCGTACCGCGGAGTTCAACGCCCGGATGTCCGGCCGCCCTTACTCCGCCGGCGGTATCCGCACCACCGTCGCCGCCACCCGCGCCGCCACCGACGAGGCCCTGCACCGCAACATCGCCCGCTACCTCGCCGAGGCGCTCCGCCAGGGCACCACCACCCAGGAGACCAAGTCCGGCTACGGGCTCACCGTCGAGGACGAGTCCCGCGCGCTGCGCATCGCCGCCGAGCACACCGACGAGGTCACCTTCCTCGGCGCGCACATCGTCTCGCCCGACTACGCCGACGACCCGGCCGGCTATGTCGACCTCGTCACCGGCCCGATGCTGGACGCCTGCGCCCCGCACGCCCGTTGGGTCGACGTCTTCTGCGAGAAGGGCGCCTTCGACGGCGACCAGGCCCGCGCCGTCCTCACCGCGGGCAAGGCCAAGGGCCTGGTGCCGCGGGTGCACGCCAACCAGCTCGGCCACGGCCCCGGCGTTCAGCTCGCCGTCGAACTCGGCGCCGCCTCCGCCGACCACTGCACCCACCTCAGCCCGGCCGATATCGACGCCCTCGCGCAGTCCGACACCGTCGCCACCCTGCTCCCGGGCGCCGAGTTCTCCACCCGCGCCCAGTGGCCCGACGCCCGTCCGCTGCTCGACGCCGGCGCCACCGTCGCCCTGTCCACGGACTGCAACCCCGGCTCGTCCTTCACGAGTTCGATGCCGTTCTGCATCGCGCTGGCCGTCCGCGACATGGGCATGACGCCCGACGAGGCTGTGTGGGCGGCGACCGCGGGCGGCGCCCGCGCACTGCGCCGCACGGACGTCGGCCGGATCACCCCCGGTGCCCGCGCCGACCTCGCCCTCCTGGACGCGCCGTCGCACGTCCACCTCGCCTACCGGCCGGGCGTCCCGCTCGTATCTGCGGTGTGGCACAAGGGCGTTCTCGTCTGACGGCGGTCACCGGACGGTCCGCGCGCCTCGGTTGTCGGACCCTGCTGCGAGCATGGGGTCATGAGCAACGAGGCGGGTGGGCCGTCCGACGGCGTGCTGGACGATCCGGCGCGGTTGCCGGCCGCCGATCGGGCGGCGGTGCGGGCGTATCTCGATGCGGCGGCCGGGGTGTGCAGTACCGGACGTGAGGTGTTCGAGCAGGCCGAGGCGATCTTCGGGGGCGCGCAGGTGCCGCCTGCCGAGTTCGCGTCCTGGCTGCATTTCGCGGCGACGATGCTGGGACACGACGAGTACGCCGCACGGCTCGCGGCCGCCGAGCCGGCCATGCCGTGGCGGACCGTGTGGGCGTGGTGGCGGCCGGCGGGGCGGTGTGTGGCGCAGCCCGAGCGCCTGTCGGAGTACGAGGCCGCGTTCTACGAGTGCGCGGCCGGACCCTGCTGGCCGTCGAGACCGCGGGCGACCGCGGACTCTGGCTGGATCTGGAGACCGGCAACGAGGTCCCGGCGCCGTCCGCCGGAGACATCAGCCGCTCGGAGCTGCCCCGCCGTTGCGGGGAGGACGGCGAAGACCTGAGCGATCTCCGGCTGTCCGCACCCGAGGCCTGGGCCTGTGCCGACCCGCTCCCGGCTCCGGACGGCAGGACCTGGCATCTGATCCAGCAGGACGCCCATGGGCTCGCGCTCCTGGAAACGGACCCGGTGGTGCTGCGTGACTGGCCGCGTGGCGGGATCGACCACACCTCGGCCGAGGAGGGCATGCCGGGGCGGGTGCCGTTCGTGCCGCCGTCGGCGGAACCACTGACCGCCTCGCGGGTCGACGCGGCCTTCGCGCCGACCCCGGTGGTCCGGTTCCCCGAGGAGGCGCTGCCCGCCGGTCTCACGGACGCCGCCGCCCGGGCCTTCCTGCGCGAGGTCGGTCTGCCGGAGGAATGGCGCTCCTACAAGGCCGACTTCGTGTTGCGCCCGCAGGACGAGCCGGCCGAGGTGGACGAGAGCGCGGTGGCCGGGGTGCGACTGCCGGACGGGATGGTGGCGGCGGATCTGCCGGCCCTTGGCCGCTCCGTCCACGGCGCGCTGTATCTGCACCGCTGTGACGGGACGGTGCACATCGCCGCTTCGCCTGCGGAGTCCGGCGGGCCTGGCCCGGCCATGGTGGAGTTGGCGCCGAACCTCGCGGTCTTCACCCGTTGCCTGGAGGCCGTGCGCCGCTACGGGAGCGCCGTGTCGGCCCCCTACCCCGGGGAGCCGGACATGACCGAGGTGTTCACCGCGGAGATGGCCGCGCTCGCGCCGGGCCTGTTCGCCCCGGACACTCCCCGGGGGGAGCTGTGGAGCCACTTCACCTGGGCCATCACCGAGTGGGACGGTGACCTCTTCTGGCTGCCGTAGGGCGTGCCGTTCGGCGCTGCCGCAGCGGAGGAGGGCCCGTCCCGGGCAATCCCGGGGCAGGCCCTCCTCCGCGCGGGCGGCTGCCGGCCGTGGCCGGCAGGGACCGTGGGTCCCTCACTCGTCGATCATCAGCCCCTTGCGGAGCCGGACGAGGGTGCGGGAGAGCAGACGGGAGACGTGCATCTGGGAGATGCCCAGCTCCTCGCCGATCTCGGACTGCGTCATATTGGCGACGAAGCGCAGCGAGAGGATCTTGCGGTCGCGCGGCGGGAGTTCGGCGATCAGCGGCTTGAGGGACTCCACGTACTCGATGCCCTCGAGCCCGTGGTCCTCGTAGCCGATGCGGTCCGCCAGCGCGCCTTCGCTGTCGTCCTCCTCGGGCTGGGCGTCCAGCGAGCTCGCGGTGTACGCGTTGCTCGCGGCCATCCCCTCGACGACCTCGTCACGGGTGATGCTGAGGCGGTCGGCGAGTTCGTGCACCGTGGGGGCGCGGTCCAGCTTCTGCGCGAGCTCATCGCCCGCCTTGGCGAGGTCCAGGCGCAGTTCCTGCAGCCGCCTCGGTACGCGCACCGACCAGCTGGTGTCGCGGAAGAATCGCTTGATCTCGCCGACGATGGTCGGCATGGCGAACGTCGGGAACTCGACGCCACGGCTGAGTTCGAAGCGGTCGATCGCCTTGATCAGGCCGATCGTGCCGACCTGGACGATGTCCTCCATGGGCTCGCTGCGGGAGCGGAACCGGGAGGCCGCGAACTTCACCAGGGCGAGGTTGAGCTCGACCAGAGTGTTGCGGACGTACGCGAATTCGTGCGTGCCTTCTTCGAGCGTCTCGAGTCGCTCGAAGAGAGTCTTGGACAGAGCCCTCGCGTCCACCGGGCCCACCTCGTCGAACGGCGGGATCTCAGGCAGATCGTCGACCTCAGGCATGCCTGCCAGTTCTGATTCGGCAGGGAGCAGCTGGGCAGGGATCTGTCCGGTCGGGTCGGACGGGGGTGTCGACGATGCGGGCTGCCGGGTGTCGTCGGTGCGCAATTCGTCGAGCCGGGGTGACATGGTCTCCTCCATCGTTCTCGGCATATGGCTGCCGATGCCTCTACGCGAAGCTGCGGTGTGCGGCGCCTCCAAAGCCGGCCGTTTCGAATGTGTGCTTCTACGCCTACCTGGCTTTGCCCGAAGATGGCAAGTGCGTGTTGTCCGTATATTGAGCAATATGCGGATTGTTCGGCTACCGGCAGGCGTCAGGAAGGCGTAGGGTTCGACGAGCGCAGTCGTAAGCAAACAGTCGTCTAGACAGCAAGAGGGGTGCGCGCGCATGGACCGCGGGACGGTCGGCAGTGCAAGCCGGGGCCGGCTTCACGTCGAGATCCGCCATCACGGCGCCAGCGCGGTGGTGACGGTCTCCGGTGAGCTGGATCACCATACGGCTGATCTGTTGCGTGAGTCACTGGAAGGCTGTGTGGACGACGGCTATGCACGCCTGGTGGTGGACTGCTCACCCCTTGAGTTCATGGACTCCACCGGTCTCAATGTTCTGCTCGGCGCGCGCCTGAAGGCGGAGGCCGAGGGGGGCGGGGTGCACTTGGCGGGGATGCAGCCGGTGGTCGCCCGGGTCTTCGAGATCACGGGCGCGGAGGCGGTCTTCACGGTCCACGACTCCCTCGACGCGGCGCTGCCCGACTGACGTGACCGCGGTGCCCGGAACGTTGCATTCCGGGCACGTAGTACGTGTCACAACTTCCGTGCCCAAGAAGTGGGTGTTCTCACGGTCCGGTCGGGCAGGAGACATCTGAATCCTTGAATCAGTCAGTATCTGTTTTCCGTGAACAGGCGAATCGGTGAGGTGAAGCGCTGATGAGCACCACCCGGCCGTACCCGCCGGGCGATCTCGGCCCGGAGTCGGGCGGCGCCGGTGCTTCCGCCGCCGCCCCGGCTGCCGCCGTCCCGGCAGGCCAGATCCGCCGGCTGCGCCTGGCGGGCACCCGAGGGGCCGTGGCGCGTGGCCGTGACTTCGCCCGGCAGGCCCTGCACGACTGGGGCTGGCTGCCGGCGGGCGGCGCGGACCAGCGTGCCGCGGCGGAGGATGTGCTGCTCGTCGTCTCGGAGCTGGTCACCAACGCCTGTCTGCATGCCGAGGGGCCGGAGGAGCTGCGACTGCGCTGCACCGCCAAAGTGCTGCGCCTGGAGGTCAGCGACCTCGGTGCGGGCTCACCGGCGCCGCGCAGCCCGCACCGTCCGGGCCGCCCCGGTGGGCACGGCATGTTCATCGTGCAGCGGCTGTGCCTGGACTGGGGCGTGGTGCGCAACGCCGATGGTGCGGGCAAGACCGTATGGGCGGAGCTCGCCGCGCCGTCCTGAAGGGGGCGGCTTCGTCGGAGAAGAGTTGAGCGCGGGCCGGTGGGCCCGCGCTTCGTCGTTTCCGGAATCTGCCGTTCGGCGCCTCCCGGTTGCCGCGCTCCAGGCCGGTTTTCCCCGCTGCCCCCGGGCCCGGAGCGATCGGGGCTGTGCATTGCCTTCCCTCGTCAAGGTCCCCGGCGTACCTTGACGGCCAATCTGATGTGCCGTCAGTAACTTTCGGCGGTGCGCTCACGGGAGAAGGGGAACTCGAGGTGGCCCGCTTCTACGAACAGCACGGCAGGCGCCCGAGCCGGGCGGCCGGCCTCGCCGTGGCCGTGGCGATGACGGCGGGGTCCGCGGTGATGCTCACCGCGCCGGCCGCCCATGCCGAGGTCGTCGACGTCAACTACCAGTGCAGAACGCCGATCGGCAACAAGGGCGCGGTTTCGCCCATCGACATCAAGAGCACTCCCAGCGGCGGCGCGTACCAGCTCGTCATGTCCTTCCAGAAGGGGGTCTCGTCCAGCCCCGTCGAGCTGGGCAAGGGCGCCATGATGCCGAGCGCGCTGATCCAGCTGGGCGGCGCGGAGAGCGGTACGGTGCCGGTCACCGGGCCGCCGAACGACCAGGCCGTTCCGGCCAACACCCCCATCAAGATCAGTGACTTGAGCGGCACCTACACGCCCAAGGGCAGCGGCAAGGTCACCTTCACGGCTTCCACTCTCACGATCAAGGCCCTGGGCACCACCACCACCTGCACGCCCAGCAACCATCCGAAGCCCGCGCTGACCCTGGACGTGAAGGGCTCCGGCGGCGCGGGCGGCGCCTCGGGAAGCACCGGCGGATCCGCCACCGGCGCCTCCGCCGGCGGGCAGCTGCCGCAGACCGGGCCCGCGGACTCCGCCGTCGCGCTGGGCACCCTCGGCGGCACGGTGCTGCTGGCCGGTGCGGCCGGTGCGCTCTGGCTGACCCGCCGTCACCAGCGGGTGTGAACCGCCGCGCGGGAGGCCAGACCCCGCGCGCTGCCCTGCCGTTCCCCGCACGCCCGCTTCCCCGGCCGGCACGGGGAGGCACCCCCTCGCACCAGGAGCCGCCGATGCCGTTTCGTACCCGCACAGCGGTCAGCGGTGCGATCCTCGCGACCGCCGCCGTGCTGCTGTGCCCCGCCGCGGCCGCGGCCCGGCCGGCCCCCGCACCGGCGCCGCCGGGCTGGTCGGCCGCGCCCGCGCCCGGTGACGGCGCCACGCCGAGCGCCCAGGACCGCCCCTACTTCTACCTGGAGGGCGCGCCGGGCACCGTCATGAACGACCGGCTGTCCCTGCGCAACCCCACCGGCCGGGCCGTCACGGTACGGCTGCGCGGCTCCGGCGCGTGGATCGCCTGCGCCGCCAAGGAGGTGACGGTCCCGCCGCGCACCCGGGCGACCGTCCCGTTCACGGTGACCGTGCCGCGCGACGCGGCCCCCGGCGACCACCCCGCCGCGCTTGTCGCGACCGCGGGCGGCACGGGGCGCGGCGCGGTCGAGCGGGACGCCGTACCGGTGCATCTGCGGGTGTCCGGGCCGGTGCTGGCCGCGCTGACCGTCGAGAATGTGTCGGTGCGCGGCCGGGGTGGTGCGGCGGTCATCCGGTACACGCTGGTCAACCGCGGCAACACGGTGCTGACCCCGCGGCTCGCGGTGCGTGCCGACGGGCTCTTCGGCCCGGTGCTGCGGCGGGGCCTGCGCACCCTGCCGGGCCGGCTGTCCCCGGGGCAGAGCGCCGAGCTGACGGAGACCTGGGCCGATCCGCCCGCTCTGGACGCGGTGGAGGTGCGGCTCACGGCGACGGCGGACGGCGGGGCACACGGGGCCGCCACGGCCGCGTACACCGCGCTCCCCTGGGGCGTCGTCGCCGGACCGGCGTTCCTCCTGGCGGCGGGCGCATGCGGCCTGGTGGCCGTCCGCCGGCGACGCCGTGCCCGGGGGCCGGGCGACGCACGGGGCGGCGAACCCGTGCGGAGCGCTCCCGGCGGTGCGCGGCCGCCCGAGGGGCAAGCGGCGGACCCGGCGGCGGAATTGGCGAGTACCGGTTCAGGAGCGCGATCGTGAACGGCGAGACGGGTACGGGCAGGCCGAGGGCCGGCAGCACGGCCCGTGCGCTTCGGGCGGGGCGCACCGCGGCGCCTGCCGTACGAAGGAGTCGACGGCGGGCCGCGGCCCTGCTCGTGCTGTGCCTGGCCCTCGCGCCCGCCCTGCTGCCGGCCGCGGCCGCGCACGCCGCCCCGTACGTCACCGCCGCCGACGGCACACCCGCCGTCCGGCTCTCCGCCAAGGAGGCGGGCAAGGGCGGCACCGTCACCGTGACCGGCCGCGGCTGGCGGCCCAAGGCGCTGCTCACGCTGCTGATCTGCGGCCAGAACATGATCGGCGGCACCAACTCCTGCGCCAACGGGGACGGGCGGGCCGTCACCACCGATACGCACGGCGCGTTCCACCGGAAGCTCCCGGTCGCCGAGCCGCCCAAGCCCTGCCCCTGTGTGGTGCATGTGGCGACCGTGACCGGTGCGGCGGCCGAGGCGGAGGCGGCGTTCACGGTGGCGGGCCACCCGGTCGCGCCGCTGCCCAAGGAGCGCACCGGCGGCCGGCTGGCGGTCCTCGCCCAGCCGCGGCTGGCGGGCAGCAGCGGCCTGCTGACCTGGTTCGGCGCCCCGCCGCAGCGCGAGTTGACGGTCACGGTCGGCAATCTCGGCTCGGCACCGGCCAAGGACCCGGTCTTCCAGGTCGGCACCTCCCACGGGGTCTTCGCGCCCGAGTGGGCGGAGCAGCAATGGCGGGGGACCGTCCCCGCCGGGAAGAAGGCCGAGGTCAGACTGCCGGTCGAGCTGCCGGCCGGGGCACACGGGGACTATCTGGTCTCCCTCAAATACGGCGGCAAGGTCCTGGTCGAGCAGCCCTGGGGGGTCGGCAGGCCATGGGGCGTGACGCTCTTCTGGGTGCTGCTCTGCGTGGTGGTCCCGACGGCGGTGTTCCGTATCGGGATGGCCCTGGTGGACCGGGTCCGCCCGCACGGGCCGGGCCGGGGGCGCGCCGGGGGACGGACGCAGCCGGCCGCACACAGCCACACCGCCGGCCGGCCGTCCGGCGCGGCCGGTACCGGAAAACGCATCAGGAACCGAACCCGGCGTGAGCGCGCGGAGGCCGGCCCCGGTACGCCGGGCGACTCCGCCGCGCTGCCGTGGTTCACCCCGGACACCGCACCGTCCACCACCACATCAACCGAACGACCGACGTCGAAAGGTTCTGCGTGATGAGGCAACGGAGGAGAGCGGCGGTGGCCGCGACGGCCGCGCTGGTGCTCGCGGGTGCGGGCATCATGACCGCGGCCGGGACCGCCCAGGCAGCGGAGGTGTCGTACCGGACGGAGTGTCTGCCGCCGCCGATATCCGGGCTGCCGCCGATCCAGGGCACCACGAAGGTGGCGGTCAGCGCACCGGGGACGGCGAAGGTCGGCGAGGAGATCGAGGTGGTCTGGAAGACCATCGAGGGGGCCTCCAAGAACCCCGACATCCTCGACCTGGGGGAGAACACCGTCCAGCCGACCGGCACGATCAAGGTGGCCGGGGCACAGACCGGCGAGCTGGCGATGCAGGGGCCGCGGCAGAACCCGCCGATCCCCAAGGGCGCTCCGATGGTGCTGTCCGACATGAAGGGGAAACTCAAGCTCACGAAGCCGGGTGAGGTCACCCTGACGCCCGGCTTCTACAACATCAACGTCAACCGGCCGATCTCGACGGACACCAAGTGCTCGCCCAAGGAGGCGGTGCAGCCCGGGGTCACCATCAAGGTGACCGACGGCGGAGGCGGTTCCGGCGGCACGACCGGCGGCACCACGAGCGGGACCACCACCGGGACGACGAGCGGGACCACGACCGGGACGACGACCGGCACCACGACGGGGACGACGGGCGGGACCACCGGCGGCGGCTCCGCCGGTACGGCCTCCGGCGGCGGCACCGACGGCGGGACGACCTCCGGCTCGTCCGGCGGTACGGCCTCAGGAGGCTCCGGCGGCTCCGGCGGTGACCCCGACGGCACCGCGTACAAGGGCAAGGAGGTCGAGGTCCCCTACGCCTGCAAGACGCCGATCGGGGACAAGAAGGCGACCTCGCCGGTCCAGATCAACGCCGTGAAGAAGGGCGGCAGTTACGACCTGACGGTGAAGTTCAGCAAGTCCGTCATGGACAGCCCGGCGGACATCCCCAAGGACTCGGTCAAGCCGTCGATGGACGTCAGGGTCGGCGGCGCGGACAAGGGGTCGGTGAAGGTCGAGGGGCCGACCAACGCCGAGCCCATCAAGTCGGGCCAGCCGATCGCGATCCCTGATCTGAAGGGCACCTACAAGCCGGGTGCCACCGGCAAGGCCACGCTGACCCCGGGCGTGCTCACCGTCAACGCCCTCGGGACGACCACCACCTGCACCCCGGAGAAGGACCCCGGCGTCTCGCTCGCCCTGGACACCTCGGCGCAGCCGGGCGGTACGTCCGGTGGCGCTACGGGCGGTGCCTCCGGCGGCGCGGCGGCCTCCGGTGGCAGCGCGGCGGGACCGGCCAGTGTCTCGGGCGGCAGCAGCGGCGGCCTCGCCGAGACCGGTGCGAGCGACCACGGCGCGCTGACCGCGCTCGGCCTCGTCGCCGGCACCGTCATCCTGCTGGGCGGCGCGGTGTTCACGTTCCTGCCGCGGCGCCGGGTACGGGTCCGCTGACGCGGCACGTCCACGGGACGCACGAAGGGGGCGTCGCACCGGTGGTGCGACGCCCCCTTCCGCTGTCCGGGGCCGGCCGGCGTCAGTTGACGCTGCCCATCAGCTCCTTGATCCGCTTGCGGGACGTCCAGATGCCGAGGCCGGCGACGACCGCGAAGGCGGCCTCGACCGCGACCGCGCTCGCGGTGTTCAGGTCGACGTTCAGCTGCGGCGACGTCAGCAGACCTGATACGGAGTCACCCGCGGTGACCGCGAGGAACCAGACACCCATCATCTGGGAGCTGTACTTGGCGGGCGCCATCTTCGTGGTGACCGACAGGCCGACCGGGGAGAGGCACAGCTCACTGACCGTCTGGATGAAGTAGATCGCCACCAGCCACATCGGGCTGACCCTGCCGCCGTTGGCGGCGGTGTCGATCAGCGGGATGAGGAAGACCGCGAACGAGATGCCGATCAGCGCGAGGCTGGACGCGAACTTGACGGCGGTGCTGGGCTCCTTGTCCCGCTTGTTCAGCCACAGCCAGACCGAGGCGACCACCGGGGCGAGCGCCATGACGAAGATCGGGTTCAGCGACTGGTACCAGGACGTCGGGAAGTGGAAGCCCAGCAGGTCGTTCGTCGTGGAGTGCTTGCCGAAGATCGACAGGGTCGAGCCGTTCTGGTCGTAGATCATCCAGAAGATGGCGGCGACCGCGAAGAACCACATGTAGCCCGAGAGCTTGGACTGCTCCAGCTCCGTGAGTTCCTTGTCGCGCTTCATGCGGACCAGGACCGCGATCGGGATGACCAGACCGGCGATGGTGATCGGCATCAGCGCCCAGTCGGCGAAGTTACCCGTCACACCGAGCAGGGTGTAGAACACGGCCGCGACGATCAGCCAGATCAGGCCCTTGCGCAGCGCGGACGACTTCTCCTGCGGCGTCGCCGGCTGGGCGACGACGCTGCTCTCCGCGCTCAGATGCCGGGTGCCGAGCAGGAACTGGGCGAGGCCGAGCGCCATGCCGACCGCGGCGAGCGTGAAGCCGAGGTGCCAGTTGACGCTCTCGCCGACGGTGCCGATGGTCAGCGGGGCCAGGAAGGCCCCGATGTTGATGCCGATGTAGAAGAGCGTGAAGCCACCGTCACGGCGCGGGTCCTCCGGGCCGTCGTAGAGGTGGCCGACCATCGTGGAGATGTTCGCCTTCAGCAGGCCGGAGCCGAGCGCGACCAGTACGAGACCGGCGAAGAAGCTTGCCGCGGTGGGCAGGGCGAGCGTGATGTGGCCCGCGATGACGACGGAGGCGCCGATGGCGACCGTCTTGCGCGGACCCCAGAAGCGGTCCGCCATCCAGCCGCCCGGCATGGCGAGCAGATAGACCATCGCCATGTACACGGAGTAGATCGCCGTGGCCGTGGTGGCCTGCATGTGCATGCCGCCGGGCGCGATCAGGTACAGCGGGAGTAGCGCCTTCATGCCGTAGAAGCTGTAGCGCTCCCACATCTCGGTCATGAAGAGAGTGGCCAGGCCGCGGGGGTGGCCGAAGAAGGTTTTGCCGCCGTTCGCAGGGTTCCCCTGCTGGGCCGCGTCCTTCGTCAGGCTGGACGCCATGGGTGCTTCCTTGCTGCTACAGGACGCGTTCGCAGGCCGATACGCGCCCGGGTGGGGGGTGGCCGGCACCGGCGTAACTCCGCCCACCTCCACGTCCGGGAGGTCCAGCAACCGCGAGGGGCCGGCAGGACGGTCGTACCCCGGATTCCACGCCCCGTCTTGCGAGCGCGCCGGCCCCGGACGGCAGGTCGATCACTGTGTATCAGGGCCGTTGGCACCGGCCCGGAGCACAACGAGGGACCGATGACGTCAGTTGAGTGTCAAGGGCCCCGGAGGCTGTGCGATGCACGTCGAGCTACTTTACGTCTGGTTCCGCCGCCATCGGGCCGCGTGAGACAACGCTCACACCGTTATGGGGAACCATGCGCGCCCCTCCGGGAGATCATGCGCCCTCGCGCGCGCCCGAGGCCTCGCAGCTCAGGGCGGTGCCGGTGCAGGAACGGTCCGTCGTCGGCCATCCGCGCTGGTCCGCCCCTCGACGCCGATACATCGGACTACCATCGGGCCATGACCCGTGTACTGCTCGCCGAGGATGACGCGTCCATCTCGGAGCCGCTCGCCCGCGCACTGCGCCGCGAGGGTTACGAAGTCGAGGTGCGCGAGGACGGCCCGACCGCGCTCGACGCCGGTCTCCAGGGGAACATCGACCTCGTCGTCCTGGACCTGGGGCTGCCCGGGATGGACGGCCTGGAGGTCGCCCGACGGCTGCGCAACGAAGGCCACTCCTTCCCCATCCTGGTGCTGACCGCCCGCGCCGACGAGGTGGACACCGTGGTGGGCCTGGACGCCGGCGCCGACGACTATGTCACCAAGCCCTTCCGCCTCGCCGAACTCCTCGCCCGCGTACGGGCCCTGCTGCGCCGCGGCTCCACCGCCGAGCCCCAGCAGCCGCCGGCCACCCACGGGGTGCGGATCGACGTCGAGTCGCACCGCGCCTGGATGGGGGAGGAGGAACTCCAGCTCACGGCCAAGGAGTTCGACCTGCTGCGGGTCCTGGTGCGGGACGCCGGCCGGGTCGTCACCCGCGACCAGCTGATGCGCGAGGTCTGGGACACCACCTGGTGGTCCTCCACCAAGACGCTCGACATGCATATCTCCTGGCTGCGCAAGAAGCTCGGGGACGATGCCGCCAACCCCCGCTATATCGCCACCGTCCGCGGTGTCGGCTTCCGATTCGAAAAAAGCTGAAAGAGCCGGGGAGCCTGTGCGCCGCCGCCTGATCAATTCCACGCTCGCCGTGGTGCTCGTCGTGATCGCCGTCTTCGGCGTCTCGCTCGTCATCGTCGAGACCCGCACCATCCAGGCCGGTGCGCAGGAGAGCGTGGTGTCCGAGGCGGTCCGGCTGGTCGGGATAGTGGAGAGCCGGCTGGGCAGCGGCGAGAAGATCACCCCGGACATCCTCTCCGAGCAGATCACCGCCAAGAGATACGCGCGGATCACGGTGCCCGGCAAGAAGCCGATCGAGATCGGGAAGCGGCCCTCGGGCGATGTCATCGAGTCCAAGGTGCGCGGTGACCGCGGCGAGGCCGTCACGGTCCAGGAGTCCCGCTCCATGGTCAGCGCGGAGATCGGCCGCACGCTGCTGGTCATTCTGGCCGTGGCGCTGCTGGCGATCATCGCGGCCGTGATTCTGGCCGTCCGCCAGGGCCGCCGGCTGACCGCGCCGCTCACCGACCTCGCGGAGACCGCCGAGCGGCTGGGCTCCGGAGACCCCCGCCCGCGCCACCGCCGCTACGGCGTCCAGGAACTGGACCGGGTCGCGGATGTGCTGGACGCCAGCGCGGAGCGGATCGCCCGGATGCTGACCGCCGAGCGGCGGCTGGCCGCGGACGCCTCCCACCAGCTGCGGACGCCGCTGACCGCGCTGTCCATGCGGCTGGAGGAGATCACCGTCACCGACGACCCGGACACCGTGAAGGAAGAGGCCACCATCGCGCTGGCGCAGGTGGAGCGGCTGACGGATGTCGTCCAGCGGCTGCTGACCAACTCGCGGGACCCGCGCAGCGGTTCCGCGGTCGCCTTCGATCTGGACGAGGTGGTCAAGCAGCAGATCGAGGAGTGGCGGCCGGCCTACCGCAGCGCGGGGCGGGCCATCGTGCGCTCCGGCAAGAAGGGGCTGCGGGCCGTGGGTACCCCCGGCGCGGTCGCCCAGGTGCTGGCCACCCTGATCGAGAACTCCCTGATGCACGGGGACGGGACGGTCGCGCTGCGCACCCGCGTCACCGGCAATCAGGCGGTCGTCGAGGTCACCGACGCCGGGCCCGGAGTGTCGGCGGACCTCGGCTCGCGGGTCTTCGAGCGGACCGTGTCCGGCCGTAATTCCACCGGTCTGGGGCTGGCCGTCGCACGGGATCTGGCGGAGGCGGACGGTGGACGGCTGGAGCTGCTCCAGCAGCATCCGCCGGTCTTCGCGCTGTTCCTGGCCCGGGAGGCGGAGCCCGCCGAGGAGTGAGCGGCGGGGCCGGGAGGGCCCCGGGCTACTTCCGGGAGGCGCTGCGCGGGCGGTGGGAGCCGTCGGCGAGGAAGGACTCGGCCGTCTCTATGGCCTCCCGCGCGGGCAGCGTACGGAAGACCCAGGTGCGGTAGGACCAGAAGCGGAAGAGCGTGGCGACGCCGATGCCGAGGAACTTGAAGATGTTGCTCTGCAGCGGGCTGTCCCAGTGGAAGCCGTAGGTCGCGACGTAGAGCAGGCCGTTCTCGATCACCAGGCCGATCGCGCTGAACAGCAGGAAGAGCGTCAGTTCCTTGGTGCGGCCCCGCTTGTCGCGGTCGCGGTAGGTGAAGTAGCGGTAGCCGAGGTAGTTGGTGCCGGTCGCCACGACCGTCGCGATGATGCTGGCCCGGACGACGGGCACCTCGGTCAGCTGCCGTACGAGGTTGAACACCGCGAAGTTGACCACGACACCCGCGCCGCCGACCGCGCCGAACTTCACCACTTCACGAGTGAGCGCCTCCAGCCGCGACCGCAGTGCGCTCCGTTCACTCATGGTGATCGTTCAGCTCCCCGTCGTGGGCGGTGTCCGCGGGCCGTCAACCCTGGTCCGCCCCCTCATGCTAACCACGCCCCGTTGAGGGTGCCTGCCACGCGACGAGTCCACCCGCAAGCCCGGCGGGCCGTACGGGTCCAGGGCCTGCCTTCAAAGTCCTAGCGGACGGTGACACGGAAGTTGAGACTCCGGGCGCCCGCCTCGTCGGCCGCACCGGGGCCGCAGCGCCGGCAGCGCAGCAGCCGTAAGTCCGTACGGCCCGGATGGACGGCCTCGAAGGCGAGGTGGCGGGCGGGCCCGGCCGGCGGCGGACCGCCGGTGGTCACGCGTCCGCCGGCGGCCTTGAGGACGGCCGGGTCGGGGCGGGGTTCGGCGATGATCCAGTGATAGCCGCCGGCGGGGTCGTCGGCGACCCGCACGCTGAAGCGGTCACCGGGGGAGACCGCAATCTCGGTGTCGTCCGCGTCATAGACCTCCGGCGCGGACAGTTGGCTGAAAACGGAGTGCAGGGCGATCAGCAGCGCGGTGATCGCGACAACGATCACCAGCGTCCTGGGGCCCCTCGATATGCCGCTGTTCTCCATTCGGCCTCCCCTTCGCCGGGCCCGCTCCGGGCGCCGGTCCCGCACCCCGGCCCGAGAGCAGGGGCCGGTGTCGATCTTCCATCGACGCTCTTCGAACGTGCGAACTCAGAGGATCATCCAAGCCGGTATCGGGGCAGCGGAGCCGGGCGGATACCCTGGGGGGCGTGACGTTCCCGGTAGTCGGCATGGTCGGCGGCGGTCAGCTCGCCCGTATGACCCACGAGGCGGGTATCCCCCTCGGCATCAAGTTCAAGCTCCTCAGCGACACTCCGCAGGATTCCGCGGCTCAGGTGGTCGGTGATGTCGTCATTGGCGACTACCGCGACCTGGACACGCTGCGCGCCTTCGCCCGTGGCTGTGACGTGATCACCTTCGATCATGAGCACGTTCCCACCGAGCACCTGCGGGCACTGGAGGCCGACGGCATCCCCGTACGGCCCGGTCCCGACGCGCTGGTGCACGCCCAGGACAAGGGGGTGATGCGGGCGAAGCTGGACGCCATCGGCACACCCTGTCCGCGGCACCGCATCGTCGAGGACCCCGCGGACGTCGAGCGCTTCGCCGCCGAGGGCGAGGGGTTCCCGGTGATCCTCAAGACCGTCCGCGGCGGCTATGACGGCAAGGGGGTCTGGGTCGTACGATCCTCCAAGGAGGCCGCCGAGCCGTTCCGCGCCGGGGTGCCCGTCCTCGCGGAGGAAAAGGTCGATTTCGTCCGCGAGCTGGCGGCCAACATCGTCCGCTCCCCGCACGGCCAGGCCGTCGCCTACCCGGTCGTGGAGTCCATCCAGGTCGACGGCGTCTGCGACACCGTGATCGCGCCGGCGCCCGGCCTCGACTCCGAGCTGGCCGGCCAGGCCCAGGAGCTGGCGCTGCGCATCGCCCAGGAGCTGGGGGTCGTCGGCCATCTCGCCGTCGAACTCTTCGAGACCGCCGATGGCCGGATCCTCGTCAACGAACTCGCCATGCGCCCGCACAACTCCGGCCACTGGACCCAGGACGGCGCGATCACCTCGCAGTTCGCCAACCACGTCCGTGCCGTGCTCGACCTCCCGCTCGGCGATCCGCGCCCGCGCGCCCGCTGGACGGTGATGGCCAACGTCCTCGGCGGCGACTACCCCGACATGTATTACGCGTACCTCCATTGCATGGCGCGGGACCCGCAGTTGAAGATCCATATGTACGGCAAGGATGTGAAGCCCGGCCGCAAGGTCGGACACGTCAACACCTACGGCGACGACCTGGCCGACGTGCGCGAGCGCGCCGCTCATGCCGCCGGCTACCTGCGAGGAACGATCACCGAATGACCTCCAGCCCCTCGCCCGAAACCCGCCCGGCCGACCCGTCCCCCGTGGTCGGCATCGTCATGGGCTCCGACTCCGACTGGCCCGTCATGGAGGCCGCCGCCCAGGCCCTCGCCGAGTTCGAGATCCCCCACGAGGTCGATGTCGTCTCCGCGCACCGCATGCCGCGCGAGATGATCGCGTACGGCGAGCAGGCGGCCGACCGCGGCCTGAAGGCGATCATCGCGGGCGCCGGGGGCGCGGCCCACCTCCCCGGGATGCTCGCCTCGGTCACCCCACTGCCGGTCATCGGCGTCCCCGTCCCCCTGAAGTACCTCGACGGCATGGACTCCCTCCTCTCCATCGTGCAGATGCCGGCCGGGGTGCCGGTCGCCACCGTCTCGGTCGGCGGGGCCCGTAACGCCGGGCTGCTGGCCGCCCGGATCCTCGCCACCCAGGACGCCGAACTCATGGGCCGGATGCGGGAGTTCCAGCAGGAGCTGAACGACCAGGCCACCGAGAAGGGCAAGCGGCTGCGCTCCAAGGTCGCCACCCCGAACGGCTTCGGCTTCGGCGGCGCCAAGTGAGCTCCTCCCAGGGGGCGGCACGGGATCTGCTCGCCCGCTGGCCCGTCGTCGACGGTCACAACGACCTGCCCTGGGCCCTGCGCGAGCAGGTCCGCTACGACCTCGACCGGCGCGATATCGCCGCCGACCAGTCCGCGCACCTCCACACCGATCTGCCGCGGCTGCGGGCCGGCGGCGTCGGCGCGCAGTTCTGGTCGGTGTACGTGCGCGCCGACTACGCGGGCGACCAGGCCGTCAGCGCCACCCTTGAACAGATCGACGTGGTCCGGGAGCTGGTCGCCCGCTACCCCGACGCGCTGCGTCTCGCGTACACCGCCGACGACATGGAGACGGCCCGCGCGCAGGGCCGGATCGCGTCCCTGATGGGCGCCGAGGGCGGCCACTCCATCAACAACTCGCTGGCCACGCTGCGCGCGCTGCACCAGCTGGGCGTGCGCTACATGACGCTCACCCACAACAACACCATCGACTGGGCGGACTCCGCGACCGACGAGCCGCGCCACCACGGCCTGTCGGCCTTCGGCGAAGAGGTCGTCCGTGAGATGAACCGCTGCGGGATGCTGGTCGACCTCTCGCACGTCTCGGCCGACACCATGCGTGACGCGCTGCGCGTCAGCACCGCGCCGGTGATCTTCTCGCACTCCTCCGCCCGCGCCGTCTGCGACCACCCGCGCAACATCCCCGACGATGTGCTGGCGCGGCTGTCCGCCAACGGCGGGGTCGCGATGGCCACCTTCGTGCCGAAGTTCGTGCTGCCCGCGGCCGTCGAGTGGACGCTGCGTGCCGACGAGAACATGCGCGCGCACGGTCTGCACCACCTCGACACCACCGAGGCGGGCATGACGGTCCAGCGGGCCTTCGAGGCGGCCAACCCGCGGCCGAAGGCCACCGCGGCCACCGTCGCGGACCACCTCGACCACATGCGTGAGGTCGCCGGCGTCGACCACATCGGTATCGGCGGCGACTTCGACGGCACCGCCTTCACCCCCGACGGCCTGGCCGACGTCGCGGGCTACCCGAACCTGATCGCCGAACTCCTGGACCGCAAGTGGTCCGAGACCGATCTGGCCAAGCTCACCTGGCAGAACGCGGTGCGCGTTTTGCGCGCGGCGGAGGACGTGGCTCACGCAGAGCGATTGCGGCGGGGGCCGTCTCACGTGACGCTTGGCTGATCCCACGTTTTTGTCTGTCCCGCCGTTGTGGTTTCTCGCCGTTGCGCCTGCGGCGGGCAGGTGGTTGTCGGGTGCGGTGACGGGCCTCCGGGGCCTGGTGTGTGGACTGCTTCGCTTTACGTCCACACACCAGGC
>NZ_JBEZHQ010000040.1:0-83341 GCF_040650675.1 Streptomyces sp. NPDC048637 | reverse complement strand
GGCGACCGAAGGGGAAGGTTGATATGCCACCCCGACAGCCTCCCACCCACACGGCCACCACACCCACCGAACTTACGAAAAGATCAGTAGAGGTCGTTTTCATCTTGAGTGCGGTTGTCGGGGGTGGATTGTTCTGCCTGTCGATGTGCTGCTGGTGAGGCTGTGGTGGCGGCTGTGTGTGGTGAGGCTGGCGGTGTGACAGATGGGGCGGAGGCCTGCTTGCGCCTGTCTCATTCCAGGACGCCCGAGTCTGTCCCGTGCTTCGACGCGGCAGGTTGCACGCCTGGGCGCACGCCCCCGCACGGCGGTATGCCCAGGTCATGACGGAACGTCGTGCGTATCCAAGTGATCTGTCCGATGCACGCTGGGAGTTGATCGAGCCGGTGCTGTCCGCCTGGCGCTTCGAGCGCCGCGGTCGGGCTCTGGACTTCGGCCGGCCTTCCACGACATGACCTGCGCGAGATCATGAACGCGATCCTCCACGTGGACCGCACCGGCTGCCAGTGGGCCTATCTCCCGCATGACTTCCCGCCACACCAGAGCGTACGGCTACTTCGCCAGGTGGCAAAAGGACGGTGTCTTCGCCCAGCTCAACGGACTCTTGCGAGAGTTGGTGCGCCAGCAAGAAGGCAAGAGCCCCGAGCCCTCGGCCTGCGTGATCGACGCGCAGAGCGTCAAGACCTCCACCTCCGTCCCTGCCAAGAGTCAGGGCATCGACGCGGGCAAGGAGATCGTGGGCCGCAAGCGCAGCATCATCACCGACACCCTCGGACTGCTGCTGGCGGTGCTGGTCACCGCAGCCGGCGTCCAGGACTCCACCGCCGGGCAAACCCTCCTGGACCAGACCGCCGCTGACCATCCCGGCCTGCGCAAGGTGGCTACCGCAAACACTTCATCGAGCACGCCGCCACCATCGGCATCGACCTCGAAATCGTCCAACGCACGCCTGGCGCCAAAGGGTTCACCCCCATCCCGAAACGCTGGGCGGTCGAGCGGACCTACGGCTGGCTCATGCTCCACCGCCGCCTGGCCCGCGACTACGAAACCCACCCACACCGCTCCGAAGCCATGATTCACCTAGCCATGACCGACCTCATGGCCCGCCGCCTCACCGGCGAGAACACCATCTCCTGGCGCGACCCGACACCAGCCCATCAAAGCCGCATCCAGGGATGAAGCAACGGGACGAAACGACCTCTTAACGCCCTCTGAAGCAACCCACCCTCCCCGGTCAGCTGCAGGCCCTCCGACCGGGCCCGGTCCACGAGCATCGCAACCAACTGCTCGTCACTCGCCGCCACGGCCTCCGCCGCCGGCTCACCACCCGGTATCTGCTCGATGGTCGTGTCGCTCATCTGGCGTCTCCTTGATCATCGGGTCCGCTGATCATTGAACACTCCCGTTTCTGCGTGGGAATCAATACGCTGATGGTGTGACGGGGCGTCAGCGTCACGACAAGATCGCGACAGTCGGGGGAGTGCATGCGTAGGAAGCGCTCAGGGCCTTCTCGCGGCAGGAGGCAGCGGTTCTTGATCGTGGTGGTGGCGGTGCTCACCGCCTGGCTGCCGATCTACTTCGGTCCTCTCGGCGACTGGGTGAAAGAGCACCCACCGCAGTTCATAGCCTGGATGAAGAACGATGTCACGCTTGCGGTCGTCCTGCTCATGGCAGCTACTGCCCTGGTCGTGTGGTTGTCCATTCCGAAGCCAGCAACGCCACGGACATTGGACGACCTCGTTACTGACCTGGCCGATGCCGTAGCCGAGCGGTGGCTGGCGGAGGAGAAGACCCTCCAACTTCAGGCTCCTTGGCCGTTGCCGGTGCGGTGGATGAACACGGCGCGGTCGGTAGCAGACCACTGGGAGGCGATCAACGGTGCCCCCGATCAGAGTGAGCCCGTGGACCTTTCCGGGCAACTGCACAGGCAGGCGAACGATGGGGACATCGCTGCGGTATTCGGCCGGGTGGTCTCGCGGCGGCTAGTGATCCTCGGTGAACCGGGGGCGGGCAAAACCGTCTTGGCCCTGAGCCTGGTGCTGAAGCTCCTTGACCAGCGCCAAGACGGGGACCCAGTGCCGGTGTTGCTCTCGGTGGGCTCCTGGGACCCCGAGCGAGAGTCGTTGCACGCGTGGATGGCACGCCGATTAGGTGAGGACGACCCCAGGTTGCGGGCTCGGTCGGAGTCGCAACCCACACTGGCCTGGGAGTTGATCAAGGCCGGATGGGTGCTGCCAGTGCTGGATGGGTTGGACGAGATCCCCTCTGCGGCGCGGCGGACCGCGCTGGTGGCATTGAACCGGGCCCTGAAGAGGGGGGAGCCGCTGGTGGTGACGTGTCGGGCGAAGGAGTACGAGCAGGCGGTGAAGGAGAATGTGCTCATTGCCGCTGCAGTGGTCGAACTGTGCCCGCTGGACCAACCAGTCCTGCAGAAGTATCTGCAGGTCACCACGCCTCCCCGTCAGGCCGGCAAGTGGGATGAAGTATTTGCCGAGTTGGAGGACCACCCTGACGGGCCGGTGGCACGTGCTTTGACTACTCCATTGATGGCGTGGCTTGCTCGTACCGCCTACGCTGGCACCGGCGCCCGCCCGGCGACACTGGTCGCCTCTGACGATGACGGAAACCGTAGGTTCGCCGACCAGACGGCGGTGGAGAATCACCTGCTGGGCCGGTTCGTCCCCGCCGTATACTCCTCAGATTTGTCCGAGGAGGGTTCGCGGGAGTGGGCGAGTGAGGATGCGCATCGATGGCTGAGCTTCCTCGCCTGGCACCTGCGTCGGCTCGGCGCAGACGGCGTGGCCTGGTGGGAGATCGGCACCACTATGCGCCGATCTTCGCGCATGGTGGTGGTAGGCCTTGTCGCTGGGCTGTTGTTTGGGCTAATCGTCTGGTTGGTGGACGGGCTGATGTACGTCACTGGCGGGCTCGGGCTCACTCCCGGGTTCGTGTTCGTGAACGGACTGATGAACGGGGCCGAGGCCGCGTTGATTTGCGGACTTGCGCACGGGATTTGGCCCAGGTTGAACGGTGATGCCTTGAAGCCGTCGCGGGTACGCATACGGATCCGTGGATGGGAAAGGACGTTGGGTCCAAGAACGATCCCCAGGCTCCTGGGCGGGCTCGGGTTGGGGCTGGCAGTCGGGCTCATGGACGGGCTGGTGACGGGGCTCGGCCACGCGTTGATGTTCGACCGTGTGCCCTGGCTCATGATCGGACTGGTGGACGCGGTGTACTACGGGCTCGTGCTCGGGGGTGGAGCCAGCCTCGTTCTCGGGGCCACGGCCTGGTTTGAAGCTCCCATCGACACCACAACTGCCACTAGCCCCGCAGGCCTGCTGAATACCAATCGCACGACTGTGCTTTTCCAAGCGCTCGCGCTCGGACCTGTTTTCGGAATTGTGGCCGGGTTCGGACGCTGGTTCGTGGCAGATCTTTTTCACGGATACCTGTGGGGCGTGACGCTTGAGTGGGGATTCACGGACGGGCTGAGGTACGGGTTTCAGCTCGGACTTGGCGGCTGGCTCGCGGCTGGGCTCAGCCTGACCGCTTGGGGCCAGTGGGTGGTCCTGGCGCGCATCTGGCTGCCGCTGACCGGGCGGCTGCCTTGGGCCGTGAGTGCTTTCCTTAAGGACGCCCACCGGCGAGGCGTACTGCGCCAAAGCGGAGCGTACTACCAGTTTCGCCACGCCCGGCTCCAGAGTCACCTCCAGGAGTCGATGTAGTCGCGGATCTGCTTGATCAGGACGTGGACGCTTGTGAACGTGCCGCGGCGGATGGACTGCCGGGTGATGATTCCGAACCCAGTCTCAAGACCCTCGCGGCCAAGCACCGCTCGTCAGTGTCGAAAATGGCATCCAAACATAAGGCCAGAATCGACACTCTCAACGGGCCCCGAGTATGTTTCGAGACCCGTATCGAGCGGAAGAACAGGAAACCACTGGTGGCACGGTTCGGTGGAATTCGCCTCCAACGGCAGCGAGCGGCAGAATTCACCGATCGTGAGCCGGTGCGGGTGGACTATCTGCAGAAGGGACTCATCGCGAGACTTCTCGCGGACACCTGCGAGATCTGCGGAGGCAAGGGCAACGTGTAAGTGCACCATGTCCGCGCTCTCGCCGACCTCGCGCATGCCGGATGGCAGCCTTCTGAGAGGGCGTCACGAGGTCGTTTTGTCCCGTTGCTTCATCCCTGGATGCGGCTTTGATGGGCTGGTGTCGGGTCGCGCCAGGAGATGGTGTTCTCGCACGCAGGCACTATGGCCGACCGCTCCTCGCGGACCGGCGGGCGTCTAATGATCTGCGTGCTGCCCGTGCGAGGGCTCGGGCTGCCGTATCCACGCGGCCAGTAGCCGAAGCGCCTCTTCGGAGCTGGAGCCTGCCTCGGCGGTGTAGACACTCAGCCGCTGGTCCGGGTCGGCGGGCAGGGTGAGGGACTCGTAATTGAGGGCGAGCGGGCCGACGATCGGGTGGTGGAAGTGTTTGCTGCCATGCGTGTGGCGATACACGTTCTGGCCGGCCCACCAGCGGCGGAAGTCCTCATCCGTGATCGAGAGTTCGCCGACGAGTTCGGCCAGCAGTGGATCGTGTGGATGGCGTCCGGCGTCTCGCCGGAGCGAGGCGACAATGTCCTGGGCGTGGGTGTCCCAGTGGGTATACAGCGAGCGGGCGTTCTCGTCGCAGAACATGAACCGCACCAGGTTCCGCTCGCGGTGCGGCAGCGCGTCGAAGTCGGTGAGCAGCGCACGTGCCATCTGGTTGGACGCAAGTACGTCCAGTCGCCGCCCCAGCACAAGGGCGGGGGTGTGCTCGAGGATCCGGAGCAGGTCGCGCAGCCCCGGGGGCTGTCGGCCTCCACCGACTTCGACGACGTCAGCCGGTCCGTCTGATGTCACTCGCTGTCGGGCCCCAGCGCGGGGCCTCGACGGCGGCCTTCATCACCAAGCTGGCTGCTCTTGGTCCACCACGGCCGGACTGCTCGTAGCCGTTCACGCCACCCAGCACCTCCTGGTAACCGGGTGGAGGTTAAAACTCGAGCTAGGGGGTGTTCCTGGCCCGCCGCCCCGGTCACCTCGGAGTGACCCGGTAGAGCACGGTGCTGTGCGGCGGCACCTCCCGCGCCACGATGTTCCCCTTGCTGTGCGTACGGCGGCCGGTGATCAGATCGTGCAGCCGGTAGGAGCCGGCCTTCGCCAGCCCGGCCGTGCCGGCGGGGACGGACAGCGTGCGGGGGGTGCTGCCCGAGTTGAACAGGGCGACCGCCCGGTCGCCGTTCTGCAGCGGCTTGGACAGCACCGCCGAGCCGTCGTCCTGCGCGACGACGCGCCCCTGGACGCCGAGCGGATCCTGGTCGACGGCGATGACCTCCTCGTTCCCGAGCACCTCGCGCGCCGCCGGGGACAGCTTGCCGAGATCCGTACTGGAGATCAGCGGTGCCGCCATCATCGCCCACAGCGACATCTGGCTCTGCATCTCATGCCGTGTCAGGCCGGTGTCCCCGGCCAGCAGAAAGTCCGGATCGTTCCAGCGTCCGGGCCGTTGGAGGCCGGCCAGATGCGCGTTGTAGCGGAAGTTGTAGACGATGGAGGACCACTTCGCGGCCGGGGTGTTCTTCTGCAGTGCCACATCCCGCCCCGTGCGCCACAGATTGCCGAGCTCGGCCGACCAGCCGATGACCCGGCGCCAGACGCTGTCCCCGTCGTACTGGAAGTAGGCCGGTGCCGACACGGAGAAGGTCATCGGACGGCCGGTGGCGCGCAGGGCACGGCCCATCTGCCCGTACAGGTCCCGGTAGGTCTCCTCCTTGCGGTGTCCCGGGGTGACCGGCACATTGCAGCCGTCCGCCTTGACGTAGTCCACCTTCCAGCGGGCGAACAGCTTGGCGTCCTGCTGGAAATGACCGAGGCTGCCCGGGAACTTCTCGCAGGTGAGCGTCCCGACGTCCGTATAGATCCCGAACTTCAGGCCCATCCGGTGCAGCTGCTGCCCGAGGTGGGCCATGCCGTGCGGGAACTTGGTCCGGTCCGCCACCAGCCGGCCCTTGGTGTCACGCTGTCTGGTCATCCAGCAGTCGTCGACGGTGACGGTGCGGTAGCCCTTCCGGGCCAGCCCCGTACGGACCAGCGCCCGCGCATTGTCGAGGACGGCCTTCTCGTTGATGTCGCACATGTAGTAGGACCAGTTGTTCCAGCCCATCGGGGGCCTCGGGGCCAGATTCGGATACGCCCCGGTGGCGTGCGGGGCGCCGGGTGCGCGGGCCGGATCGGGGGTGGCGGACGCGGGCGCGGGGGCCGCGAGCAGCCCGGCCGAGCAGGCGGCGACGGCGGTCAGTCCGGCGAAGGTGCGGCCGATGCGGGGTACCGGGGGATGGGTCACGGGTCACCTCATGGGTGGGCGGGACGGCCTGCGGAGCGGAAGGCGGGAGCGGTGCCGGGCGGACACGGCCGGACGCTAGGAGCAGCCCCCGGGCCGGTCAAGAAGCCGCACCGGCCCGGGGAGAGGTTTCAGCCGCCTGCACCTGGCGACCGGGATCACCGCGTGCTACCAAGGGGCATGCCGGAACGGACTTCGTATGACGCGGTCATCGTCGGTGGCGGGCACAACGGACTGGTGGCCGCCGCCTATCTCGCACGCGCCGGGCGCAGCGTGCTGGTGCTGGAGCGGCTGGACCACACCGGTGGTGCGGCCGTGTCGACCCGGGCGTTCGCCGGGGTCGACGCCCGGCTGTCCCGCTACTCCTACCTCGTCAGCCTGCTGCCGCCGAAGATCGTGCGGGACCTCGGGCTGCGGTTCGCGGTCCGTAAACGCACCGTCTCCTCCTACACCCCCGCCGTACGCGACGGCCGTCCCACCGGACTCCTCGTCGGCGGCGGTGAGGCCCGGACCCGTACCGCGTTCGCCGAACTCACCGGCTCCGACCGGGAGTTCACCGCCTGGCAGCGCTTCTACGGCAGCACGCAGCGGCTGGCCGAACGGGTCTTCCCCACCCTGACCGAGCCGCTCCCCTCCCGCGCCGCGCTGCGCGCCGGGGTCGACGACGACGCCCTGTGGCACGCACTGTTCGAACGCCCCCTGGGCGAGGTGGTCGAGGAGACCTTCACCGACGATCTGGTCCGCGGGGTGGTGCTCACCGATGCCCTGATCGGCACCTTCGCCGGCGCTCATGATCCGTCGCTGCGCCAGAACCGCTGTTTCCTCTACCACGTCATCGGCGGCGGCACCGGCGACTGGGACGTCCCCATCGGCGGGATGGGCGCCCTCACCGACGCACTGGCCGACGCCGCCCGCCGGGCCGGGGCGGAGATCGTCACCGATTGCGCGGTGACCGGTATCGCGACGGACGGCCGCACCGCGGAGGTGACCTGCGACCAGGGCACCGTCGGCGCCCGCCGGGTCCTCGTCAACGCCGCCCCGCGGGAGCTGGCCCGCCTCCTGGGCGAGGCTCCGCCGCCACCCGCCGAGGGCGCCCAGCTCAAGGTCAACATGCTGCTCACCCGGCTGCCGCGCCTACGCGACACCCGGGTGGACCCACGGGAGGCCTTCTCCGGCACCTTCCATATCGCCGAGGGCTATCGCCAGCTGGAGGACGCCTACCAACAGGCCGCGTCCGGCGGGCTGCCGGTCTCCCCGCCCTCCGAGATCTACTGCCATTCCCTCACCGACCCCTCCATCCTCGGTGCCGACCTGGTCCGCCAGGGCTACCAGACGCTCACCCTGTTCGGTCTGCACGCCCCCGCGCGCCTGTTCACCGCCGACAACGACGCCACCCGCGACCGTCTCCTGGCGGCCACCCTCGCCGAACTGGACACCCACCTCGCCGAGCCCCTCGCCGGCTGTCTGGCCCACGACGCCGACGGCCGCCCCTGCATCGAGGCCAGATCCCCCCTCGACCTGGACCGTGAACTGGGCCTGCCTGGCGGCAACATCTTCCACCGCGACCTGGCCTTTCCGTACGCGGAGCCGTCGGACGACCCCGCCGAGGGCGCCGCCCCGGCGCGCTGGGGGGTGGCGACCACCCACCCCAACGTCCTCCTGTGCGGCGCGGGCGCGGTCCGCGGCGGGGGAGTGAGCGGTATCCCGGGCCACAACGCGGCGATGGCGGTGCTGGAGGAGGGGTGAGGGGTGCGGGCCGGCCGTTCCGGCCCGGTGAAACGTGCCCGTGGCACACGTTTCTGACGCTGCATCAGAAAATCTCTTCCCTCGTACGGCCCGCTGCGGCATCCTGCGCCCATGCAGACGGAGCTGAGCAACACGCTGGGAGCCGAGCACGCCGTCTTCGGGTTCACGCCCTTTCCCGCGGTCGCCGCGGCGATCACCCGGGCCGGCGGGTTCGGGGTGCTCGGGGCGGTCCGCTACACCGCTCCGGACGAGCTGGCGCGTGACCTCGACTGGATGCAGGAGCACACCGACGGGCTCCCGTACGGGCTCGATGTGGTGATGCCCGCCAAGAAGGTGGAGGACGTCAGCGAGGCCGAGGTCGAAGCGATGATCCCGGAGGAACACCGCCGCTTCGTCACCGAACTGCTGGAGAAACACCAGGTACCGCGGCTCGCGGAGGGCGAGGCGTCCGGCTGGCGGATCACCGGGTGGATGGAGCAGGTCGCCCGCAGCCAGCTCGATGTGGCCTTCGACTATCCGATCAAGCTGCTGGCCAACGCCCTCGGGTCACCGCCGGCCGATGTCATCGGGCGCGCCCACGAGCACGGCATCCTCGTCGCCGCGCTGGCCGGCAGCCCCCGGCACGCCCTGCACCACAAGGCCGCCGGCATCGACATCGTCGTCGCCCAGGGATACGAGGCAGGCGGCCACACCGGCGAGATCGCCACCATGGTGCTCACCCCCGAGGTCGTGGCCGCCGTCGACCCGCTGCCGGTGCTGGCCGCGGGCGGTATCGGCACCGGGGAGCAGATCGCCGCCGGGCTCGCCCTCGGCGCACAGGGCGTCTGGCTGGGCTCACTCTGGCTGACCACCGAGGAGGCCCAGCTGCACTCCCGGCGGCTGACCGCGAAACTGCTCGCCGCGGGCCCGGGGGACACCGTTCGCTCCCGCGCCCTGACCGGCAAACCCGCCCGTCAGCTGCGCACCGCATGGACCGACGCCTGGGACGACCCGAGCGGCCCCGGCCCGCTCCCCATGCCGCTGCAGGGCCTGCTGGTCGCCGAGGCCAACTCCCGTATCCAGCGGCACGAGGTCGAGCCGCTGCTGGGCACCCCGGTCGGCCAGATCGTCGGCCGGATGAACAGCGAGCGCAGCGTACAGGCCGTCTTCGACGAGCTGACCCGCGGCTTCGAGCGGGCCATCGACCGGATCAACCGCATCGCCGGACGTGCATGAACCCGAGGAGGACAGCGGAATGAGCAAGGACTCCCCACCGCCCAACGGCTTCTGGGCGCAGGCCGCCGCCGACCCGGACCGTACGGTCCTGATCACCGCGGACGGCGAGGAGTGGACCGCTGGCCGGCTGCACGCCGCGAGCAACCAGCTGGTCCACGGACTGCGCGCGGCGGGTCTGGAACGCGGCGACGCCTTCGCCGTGGTCCTCCCCAACGGCGTCGAGTTCTTCACCGCCTACCTCGCCGCGTCCCAGGCCGGTTTCTACCTCGTCCCCGTCAACCACCACCTGGTCGGCCCGGAGATCGCCTGGATCGTGGCCGACTCCGGGGCGAAGGTGCTGATCGCGCACGAGCGGTTCGCGCAGGCGGCCCGGCACGCCGCCGACGAGGCGAAGCTGCCCGCGTCCCACCGCTACGCCGCCGGTCACCTCGACGGCTTCCGGCCGTACGGGCAACTCCTCGACGGACAGCCGGAGTCCGCACCCGCCGACCGCACCCTGGGCTGGGTCATGAACTACACCTCGGGCACCACCGGACGCCCGCGCGGCATCCGCCGCCCGCTGCCCGGCACCCCGCCCGAGGACTCCTACCTCGGTGGCTTCCTCGCCATCTTCGGCATCAAGCCGTTCGACGACAACGTCCACCTGGTCTGCTCACCGCTATACCACACGGCCGTGCTGCAATTCGCCGGTGCCTCGCTGCACATCGGCCATCGCCTCGTCGTGATGGACAAGTGGACGCCGCAGCGCATGCTGGCCCTGATCGACACGCACCGCTGCACCCACACCCATATGGTGCCCACCCAGTTCCACCGGCTGCTCGCCCTGCCGGAGGAGACCCGTGCGGCGTACGACGTGAGCTCGATGCGGCATGCCATCCATGGCGCCGCGCCCTGCCCCGACCACGTCAAACGCGCGATGATCGACTGGTGGGGCGGCTGCGTCGAGGAGTACTACGCGGCGAGTGAGGGCGGCGGCGCCTTCGCGACCGCCGAGGACTGGCTGAAGAAGCCCGGGACGGTCGGAAAGGCCTGGCCGATCAGCGAACTGGCCGTCTTCGACGACGACGGCAACCGGCTGCCCGCGGGCGAACTCGGCACCGTCTACCTGAAGATGAGCACCGGCGGCTTCCGCTACCACAAGGACGAGGGCAAGACCCGGAAGAACCGGATCGGTGACTTCTTCACCGTCGGCGACCTCGGCTGTCTCGACGAGGACGGGTATCTCTTCCTCCGTGACCGCAAGATCGACATGATCATCTCGGGCGGGGTGAACATCTACCCCGCCGAGATCGAATCCGCCCTGCTCAGCCACCCCGCGGTCGCCGACGCGGCCGCCTTCGGCATCCCGCACGACGACTGGGGCGAGGAGGTCAAGGCCGTCGTGGAACCCGCCGAGGGCCACCCGCCGTCACCCGGACTGGCCGCGGAGATCCTGGACCACTGCGCACAGCACCTGGCCGGGTACAAACGGCCCAAGTCGCTCGACTTCATCGCCGTCATGCCGCGCGATCCCAACGGCAAGCTCTACAAGCGCCGGCTGCGTGACCCGTACTGGGAGGGCAGGGAGCGCGCCCTGTAACCGTGCCCGCGCAGCCGCCCGCGGCCGGACGCCCTCCGGGACCGCCGCGGGCGGCCGGCGCCGGACCCCGCCGGGTGCCTTGACCCGGAGGGGGGTGCGGCCCAGGATCGCGCCATGACGCGAGCGCGGAGCAATACGGTCGACGGAGTCCTGCGACGGAGCGCCCGACGGGTGCCCGGACGGACCGCGGTGCGGTACGCGGACCGGTCCTGGACCTACCGCGAGCTGGACGACGCGGTGACCGCCGCGGCCCGGGTGCTGCTGGCGGACGGCCTGGAGCCGGGCGACCGGGTCGCCTCCTACGGACACAACTCCGATGCGTATCTGATCGGCTTTCTGGCCTGCGCCCGCGCCGGACTGGTGCATGTGCCGGTCAACCACAGCCTGACCGGCGAGGATCTGCGCTACCTCCTGGACCAGTCGGGCAGCGCGCTGGTGCTCACCGACCCCGCGCTCGCGCACCGGCTGCCGGATTCCGCCCGCACCATGCCCCTCCACGGGGCGCCCGGCGGGCTGCTGGAGCGGCTCGCGGCCCGGGAAGCGCCCGCGGGCGCCGAACCGGGGCCGGCGGATCCCGGCGGCGCGGACCTGGTCACCGAGGTCCCCGACGACGCCCTCGTCCAGCTCCTCTACACCTCGGGAACCACCGCGCTGCCCAAGGGCGCGATGATGACGCACCGCGCCCTGGTGCACGAGTACACCAGCGCCGTCGTCGCCCTCGACCTGAAGGAGACGGACCGGCCGGTGCACTCGCTGCCGCTCTACCACTCCGCGCAGCTGCATGTGTTCCTGCTGCCGTATCTGGCGGTGGGCGCGGAGAACACCATCCTGGACGGGCCCGACCCGGACCGGATCTTCGCCTTGGTGGAAGCGGGCCTGGCCGACAGCCTGTTCGCGCCGCCGACCGTGTGGATCGGGCTGTCGAACCACCCCGACTTCACCGTCCGGGAGCTGAGCGGGCTGCGCAAGGCCTACTACGGAGCCTCGATCATGCCGGTGCCGGTCCTGGAGCGGCTCCGCGCCCGGCTGCCCGACCTCGCCTTCTACAACTGCTTCGGGCAGAGCGAGGTCGGACCGCTGGCCACCGTGCTCGGCCCCGGGGAGCACGAGGGCCGGATGGACTCCTGCGGGCGCCCGGTGCTGTTCGTCGAGGCACGGGTGGTGGACGAGGAGGGCCGGGAGGTACCCGACGGCACCTCGGGCGAGGTCGTCTACCGGTCGCCCCAGCTGTGTACCGGCTACTGGGACAAGCCGGAGGAGACCGCGGCGGCGTTCCGGGGCGGCTGGTTCCACTCCGGGGATCTCGCCGTCCGCGACCCGGAGGGCTATTTCACGGTGGTCGACCGCGTCAAGGACGTCATCAACTCCGGTGGCGTACTGGTCGCCTCGCGCCAGGTGGAGGATGTGCTCTACGAGCATCCGCAGGTCGCCGAGGTCGCGGTCATCGGGCTGCCGGACGAGCGGTGGATCGAGGCGGTCACCGCAGTGGTCGTACGGCGCACGGACGGCGCCGGCGGCGGCCAGGCGGTGGGGGAGCAGGAGCTGATCGACGCGGCCCGCGCCCGCCTGGCACCGTTCAAGGCGCCCAAACGGGTGATGTTCGTGGACGCGCTGCCGCGCAACGCCAGCGGCAAGGTCCTCAAGCGCGAGCTGCGGGCCCGGTTCGGCGCACCGTGAGCCGGGCCCGGCACGGCGTGCGTGAAGGGCGGCTGTCAGTGCCCGCTGCCATGCTGAGAAACGGCAGGCACACAGCCGTGAACGTCACGATCCGTGCAACGGAGGTCCCTCCATGCTGACCACCAACTATGTCCCGGGCACCCCGAACTGGCTCGACCTGGGAGCCCCCGACATCGACGCCGCCGTCTCCTTCTACTCCGCCGTGTTCGGCTGGAGCTTCCAGTCGGCCGGCCCGGATGCCGGCGGGTACGGCTTCTTCCAGCTCGGCGGCAAGACGGTCGGCGCCATCGGCCCGCTGATGGAAGAGGGCGCCCGCTCCGCCTGGACCGTGTACTTCCAGACCCCCGACACGGACGCCACGGCCAAGGCGGTGGAGCAGGCCGGCGGCTCGGTGCGCGTCCCGCCGATGGAGGTCTTCACCGCGGGCCGGCTGGCCGCCTTCACCGACCCCACGGGCGGCGACTTCGCCGTATGGCAGCCGGGCGACGTCCAGGGGCTGGAGCGGGTGATGGAGCCGAACACGCTGTGCTGGACGGAGCTGTACACCACCGACGCGGCCGCGGCGAAGGCCTTCTACCGCGCCGTCTTCTCCTGGGACCATCAGGACATGCCGATGGGCGGCGACATCGTCTACTCGGTCGTCTCCGCACCCGGCGGCGGCCGGGGCGACGACTCGGGGCAGGGCGGCATCATGCAGCTGCCGGAGGAGAATCTGCAGGCCGGTTCGACCTCGGAGTGGCACCCGTATTTCGGGGTGACCGACTGTGACGCCACCTTCGCGGCGGCCACCGGCCATGGCGCCACGGTACTGATCCCGCCCACCGATGCCCCCGGCGTCGGCCGACTGGCCATGGTCAAGGACCCGGCAGGAGCCCCGTTCGCCCTGATCAAGGGGGACCCGACGATGACTTGAGCGGGGCTGCCGCAGCCGTCAGCCACCAGCCGTCCGGCATCAGCCGTCAGCCGTCAGGCGGTGTCCCTCGGCCGGGCGTCCACGATGCGCTTGATCTTGCCGACCGAGCGCTCCAGGGTCTCCGGGTCGACGATCTCGACCGCGACCGAGACCCCGATGCCCTCCTTGACGCTGCGCGCGATCCGCCCGACGGCTGCCGTGCGCTCATCAGGGGTCGCATCCGGCCGGGCCTCGGCGCGCACGGTCAGCCGGTCCATCCGGCCCTCCCGGGTGAGCTTGAGCTGGAAGTGCGGGGCGACGCCGGGGGTTCTCAGCACGATCTCCTCGATCTGCGCGGGGAAGAGATTGACGCCGCGCAGAATGATCATGTCGTCACTGCGCCCGGTGATCTTCTCCATCCGGCGGAAGGCGGGACGGGCGGTGCCGGGCAGCAGCCGGGTCAGATCGCGGGTGCGGTAGCGGACGACCGGCATCGCTTCCTTGGTGAGCGAGGTGAACACCAGCTCACCGTGCGCACCGTCCGGCAGCACCTCCCCGGTGAGCGGGTCGACCACCTCCGGGTAGAAGTGGTCCTCCCAGATGTGCAGCCCGTCCTTGGTCTCCACACACTCCTGGGCGACGCCCGGCCCCATGACCTCCGACAGGCCGTAGATGTCCACGGCGTCGATCGCGAACCGTTCCTCGATCTCGCGGCGCATCTCCTGCGTCCAGGGCTCGGCGCCGAAGACGCCCACCCTGAGCGAGGTCGTACGGGGATCGATGCCCTGCCGCTCGAACTCGTCCAGCAGGGTGAGCATGTACGACGGCGTGACCATGATGATCTCGGGGCGGAAGTCCTGGATGATCTGCACCTGCCGGCCGGTCATCCCGCCGGACGCCGGGACG
Source organism: Streptomyces sp. NPDC048637 (assembly GCF_040650675.1). Lineage (NCBI taxonomy): Bacteria > Bacillati > Actinomycetota > Actinomycetes > Kitasatosporales > Streptomycetaceae > Streptomyces > Streptomyces sp. NPDC048637. The sequence continues at coordinate 68,958 of NZ_JBEZHQ010000040.1, read as the reverse complement.
ACCGTGCAGCCGAGCCGCTCCGCGCCGTAGTGCGCGCCCAGTCCGCCGGTGAACAGCCCGTATCCGTAAGCGATATGGACGGTGTGACCGGGCCGGCCGCCGGCCGCGTGGAGGGAGCGGGCGACCACATCCGCCCAGTGCGACAGATCGCGCTCGGTGTAGCCCACGACCGTCGGGCGGCCTGTGGTGCCGCTGGAGGCATGGATACGGCGTACCTCCGCCTTGGGGACGGCGAACATCCCGAAGGGGTACTGGGCGCGCAGATCGTCCTTGACGGTGAACGGGAAGCGGGCGAGATCGCCGAGCGAGCGGCAGTCCTGCGGATGCACCCCGGCCCGGTCGAAGGACTCCCGGTAGAACGGGACGTGGTCGTAGGCATGCTGCAACGAGGCGCGCAGCCGGGTGAGTTGCAGCGCGCGCAACGCGTCCCCGGAGAGCCGTTCCACCTCGTCGAACGTCTCACTTCCCGTAGCCGCTTCCGGCATGGAGTTCACCGCCTCGGTTTCCCTACCGATCATTCGGTAGCTGCATGCTGATCCAAGTAATCAGCGCGCGGCGAACACGTCAAGGGGCGTGGCGCAGCCGGCTCACGGGTAGCGTCCAGCGCATGAGTGACGTCCGGAAAGTGCAGGTCGGTGAGGTCCAGCTGGCATACCGGGTGTGGGGAGAGGGGGACGCGCCCCCGGCCGTGCTGCTGCACCGCCTCGGTGAGGACGGCGAGGACTGGCGCGGCGTGGTCGGCCGGCTCGCCGGCACCCATCGTGTCTTCGCGCTCGACCAGCGTGGCCACGGCCACAGCGACTGGCCGGGCGAGTACGGTTTCGCGCGGTGGCGGGACGATGCGATCGGCTTCCTCCAGGCACTCGGCCTGGCGCGGGTGACCCTCATCGGGCACTCGCTGGGCGCGCTGGCCGCCCTGCTGGTGGCCGCCGAGCGCCCGGATCTGGTGGCCCGGCTGGTCCTGGAAGAGGTGCCCCCGCCGCTGCCCGCCGACCCGCCGCAGGAGGTGCCCGAGCAGCCGGCCGGCCCGCAGCCGTTCGACTGGCAGGCCGAGGTCGCGGTGGTGGCGGAGCGCAACGCCCCCGACCCCGTGTGGTGGGAGGCGCTGGAGAAGATCACCGCACCGACCCTGGTCATCGGCGGCGGTGCGACCAGCCATATCCCGCAGGGACACCTCGGCGAGCTGGTCGAGCGGCTCCCCGATGCCCGCCTGGTGACGGTGGAGGGCGCCGGTCATCTCGTCCACGAGGAGCGCCCCGGAGAGTTCTTCGCCGCGGTCAACTCGTTCCTCGCGCCGCGTCCGTAGCCTGCCGCGAAGCCCTGCTCCGGTGCAGCGAAGAGCGCTCGGAGCATCCGGTCCGCCTGCGGGAAGCGGTTGCCGGTCATCCGCAGTGTGGGGGGCTCTTCACCACGGGCGGGTGATGCTGTTGGTGTCCAGGGTTACCGAGCCGTCGCGGGCCAGGGTCTGGCCGTTGACCGTCACACCGGCGTTCACGGTGATCGATACCTGCGCCAGGACCCTGCCTGCCAGGGCGGTGTCGGTGCCCAGAGTGGCTGAACTTCCGATCAGCCAGAGGACATTGCGGGCCGTGGCGCCATTGGTGAGCAGCACGCCGCTCGCGGTTGCCGTCGTCAGGGTCGATCCGATTTGGAAGATCCAGCGGGCGTTGCGGTCGCCCTGGGCATCCAGCGTGAGCGTGCCGGTGAGCCCGATGGAAGAGGCGGCGTTGTAGACGCCGGGAGCCAGTGTCTGGCCGCCGAGGTCTCCGGAGATGCTCGCATCCGGGATCTGGGCGACGGCGTTGTCGTATGTCGCGATCAGATCGGCGTGGCCCTGAACGGCGTCCGCATCCGAGATGTGGATGGTTCCGTTCACCTGGCCGGGCGGGAATCCGGTAATGGACACTCCCGGACTCACTCCGAGGTCTCCGGTGAGGCTTGAGGGGCCGGTGTTGGTGACCGACGCTCCGCCCAGCACCGCGAAGCGTCCCAGATAGGTATAGGCGTCCGGGGCGGTTGTGGTGCCACCGAGGGTGGTGACGGAGACGTCGGCCGGGCCGAGCGTTCCGGCCGGTACCACGGCGTCGATCTCGGTGTCCGAAGCGATCCGGTAGGAGAGAACGGGCGTGCCACCGAAGGTGACGCCGGTGGTGTAGGAGAAGGCGGTCCCGGTGATGACGACGAGATTGCCGCCGTCCACCGGTCCCGAGTCGAGGGTGACGACGGTGAGGGACGGCGCGTTGAGGTAGGTGTAGGTGACTCCGCTGGCGACTCCGCCCCTGGTGGTCACGGTGACCCCCACCGGACCCGCGGAGGCCGCCGCTGGAGCGGTCACGGTGAGCTGGCCGTCCGAGTCGACGGTGAACACGGCGGCCTGCGTACCGAATCGGACCTCACTCGTGGTGTAGAGGCCGATGCCGGTGAGGATCACCGTATTGCCGCCGGCCAGGGGGCCCGCGGGAGGCGGGACGAGGCGGAAGGAGGGGGGCGGCAGGTAGTAGAAGGTGCCGACAATCCCCGTTCCTCCGGGAGTGGTGACAGAGACCGGGACGGCGCCGCCGCCGGACGGGGTGATGGTGGTGGTAGTGGTGTCGCTGACGACCGTGAAACTCGTGGCCTGGCGCGATCCGTAGCGCACGCTGGTGGTGCCGGTGAAGTGGGTGCCGGTGAGGGTGACTGCATCGCCCCCACCGGTCGATCCTTGGTTCGGTGCGACCGGCATAGGGGTGCTCCCTGAATCCATCGGGTCGGCGGACGGGGCGTGTCGCGAGCCGGCTCCTCCGTCGACGAGCACAGCAGTTCCCTACGCCAAGTAGCCACTCGCGACATGGCGTGGCAATGGGCGGCACCTCATGTCACCCGAAAGGGTGATGTTCCGTCCTTCGTATCGAGCGGTCACTGCCGACGCGTCACTTTTCCTCCATGTCGGTGGATCGGGGCTTAGGCTCGCGGCTGTATGCCCCCCATGAACTCCCCTCGGGGTCCCTGAGGTTCGAGAAAGGCCGACCGTGCAGCTGACCACCTCGATACGGAGCGCCCTGATCGCCGGCGCCGCCGCGACCGCCCTGTTCACCGGCGCCGCCGGGGCCGTCGCGGCACCGGCCGCCCCGCCGGCACCGGCCGCCGCACCGGCCACCGCCACCGCACCGGCCACCGCCACCGGACACTCCCCGTACGGTCAACTCCGCCCGCTCGCCGCGCTGTCCGCGGAGCGGCTGGCCACCGGCGATTTGGTGGCCGCGGCGAAATGGGGCACCGACAGCCCGGTCGACGACCCGGTCCGGGAGCGGGAGGTGCTGCGGGCGGTGGCGGAACAGGCGCGGCAGCTGGGCGCCGATCCGGCGGTCACGGTGCGGATCTTCCGGGACCAGATCGAGGCGAGCAAGATCGTGCAGCGGGGGCTGCACCGTGCGTGGGAGGCGGACCCCGGCCGGGCGCCGACCGAGCGGCCCGACCTCGGCGAGGTGCGGAAGGAGATCAACCGCGTCAACGGCGAGCTGGTGCGGGCCATCGCCGGCTCCCCGTATGCCCGCTCGGCGCCGTACTGCGCTCCGCTGCTGACCGCGGCCGCCGTGCGGGTAGGCCAGGAGCGGCAGCTGGACGGACTGCACACGGGCGCACTGGCCCGCTCGCTGCGGTCGGTCTGCGACGGAGGCTGAGACCCCGGGCGGGCGCAGCCGCCCGCCTCAGGCCGTCGGCTCGCCCGCCGCCACCGCCTTCGCCCAGCGGTAGTCCGCCTTGCCGCTGGGTGAACGCCGGATGTGGTCGGTGAAGACCACGGCGCGCGGAATCTTGTAGCCCGCCAGCCGCGTCCGGCAGTGGAGCTGGATGTCCGCCAGGTCCGGCTCCGGCGCCCCGGGACGGAGGTGGACCACGGCGGCGACGCGCTGGCCCCACCGCTCGTCCGGCACCCCCGCCACCAGCGCGTCATAGACGTCCGGATGCGCCTTCAGCGCCTGCTCGACCTCTTCCGGATAGATCTTCTCGCCACCGGAGTTGATGCACTGCGAGCCCCGGCCGAGGACGGTGACGATGCCCCCCTCGTCGACGGTGGCCATATCGCCCAGCAGCACCCATCGGTCACCGTGCGCTTCGAAGAAGGTCTCGGCGGTCTTCTTGGGGTCGTTGTAATAGCCCAGTGGTACGTGCCCGCGCAGGGCGATCCGGCCCACCTCGCCGACCGGGACCGGCTCGTACGTCGCCGGATCCACCACTGCCGTACGGGAGTTGACGCGCAGCCGGAAGCCCTTGTCCGGGCCCGAGTCCTCGGTCGCGGTGCCGTTGAAGCCGGATTCCGAGGAGCCGAAGTTGTTGAGCAGCATGACGTGCGGGACCAGCGCGCTGAACTGGGCGCGTACGGTCTCGGAGAGGATCGCGCCGGAGCTGCTGACGCTGAACAGCGAGGAGCAGTCGGTGTCCTTGAGCGGCCCGCCGAGCGCATCGACGAGCGGGCGCAGCATCGCATCGCCGACCAGCGAAACGCTGGTGACCCGCTCCCGCTCGACGGTCCGCAGCACCTCCTCGGGCACGTACTTGCGGTGGATGACGACCTTCTGGCCGAAGTGGAAGGCGATGAACGCGGTGAGGGTGGAGGTGCCGTGCATCAGCGGGGGCGTGGGGAAGAAGACCAGGCCGTCGCCCCCGGCCGCGACCCGCTCGGCCAGCTCCTGCGGCCGTGTGACCGGTTCACCGGTCGGTGCCCCGCCGCCCATCCCGGAGAAGAAGATGTCCTCGTGGCGCCACATCACGCCCTTGGGTAATCCGGTGGTGCCGCCGGTGTAGATGACGATCCGGTCGTCGGCGGAGCGCGGGCCGAAGCCGCGCGCGGGAGAGCCGGCGGCCTCGGCGTCGGCGAGCGCGACGGGTGCGATCCGGGGCTCGGGGGTGCCGTCGGGCGGGGTGCCGACCCGTACGAGATGCCGTAGCCCGGGTGCCTGGGGGAGAACGGCGGCCACCCGGGCGGTGAACTCCGCGTCGAAGACCAGCGCCGCCAGGTCGGCGTCCCGGTAGAGGTAGGCCAACTCCTCTTCCACGTAGCGGTAGTTGACGTTGACCGGAACGGCGCGGATCTTCAGACAGGCGTAGACGGCCTGGAGGTACTCGACGCCGTTGTAGAGGTGCAGTCCGACGTGCCGGCCGGGGCCGATGCCCTGGTCGGCGAGGTGATGGGCCAGGCGGTTGGCCGCGCGGTCCAGCTCCGCGTACGTCAGCCGCCGCTCGGCGCCGGTCCCGGGATGGTCGACGTACACCAGCGCCTCGCGGTCGGGGACCGTGTCGACGATCGACTCGAAGAGGTCGGCAAGGTTGTACTCCACGTCTCCTCCAGACCGGGCGGGCGTCGGCTTGGCGGTCATTAGAGCGCCGCCGCGAGGAGCAGGGAAGGGCCACGGACAAGAAATCTGACTGTCTGTCAGAAAAGCCTTGAAGTCGCTGTGCGGCTACTGCAACCTGTTCTCGTCGTGAGACGGGAGGACGGAACATGGGTGGTACGGAACATCTGTCGGTGGAGCGCGTGGGCGCGACACTGGTGCTCACCCTCAACCGGCCGGAGGCGAAGAACGCGCTCTCGCTGCCGATGCTGGTGGGCCTGTACGACGGCTGGCTCGCCGCCGACGAGGACGACGGGATCCGCTCCATCGTCCTCACCGGTGCCGGCGGCACCTTCTGCGCCGGAATGGACCTCAAGGCCCTCGCGGGCGACGGGATGGCCGGCGAGCAGTACCGCGACCGGCTGCGAGCCGACCCGGACCTGCACTGGAAGGCGATGCTGCGGCACCACCGCCCCCGCAAGCCGGTGATCGCCGCCGTCGAGGGGCACTGCGTCGCGGGCGGAACGGAGATCCTCCAGGGCACCGACATCCGCGTCGCCGGTGAGAGCGCCACCTTCGGGCTCTTCGAGGTCCGGCGCGGACTGTTCCCCATCGGCGGCTCCACCGTCCGTCTCGCCCGCCAGATCCCCCGCACCCACGCCCTGGAGATGCTGCTCACCGGCCGGCCCTACCCCGCACGCGAGGCCGAACGCATCGGACTGATCGGCCATGTCGTGCCCGAGGGAACCGCGCGCGACAAGGCCCTTGCGATCGCCGATCTGATCAACGGCTGCGGACCGCTGGCCGTCGAGGCCGTCAAGGCCTCCGTCTACGAGACCGCCGACATGACCGAGACCGACGGGCTGGCCGCCGAACTCGCCCGCGGCTGGCCGGTCTTCGACACCGCCGACGCCAAAGAGGGCTCCCGGGCCTTCGCGGAGAAGCGCCCGCCCGTCTACCGGCGGGCCTGACCCAAGGAGTCCCGTATGCCCGAGGTCCTCACGGCACCCCTCGTCGTGGAGTTCCCCTTCACCCGCTCGCTCGGCCCGGTCCAGAGCGCCTTTCTCACCGGGCTGCGTGAGCGCACCGTCCTCGGTGTCACGGCGAGCGACGGCCGGGTGGTCGTACCACCGACCGAGTACGACCCGGTCACCGCCGAGGAGATCCGCGAGCTGGTCGAGGTGGGCAGCCGCGGCACCGTCACCACCTGGGCCTGGAACCCGTCCCCCCGCCGGGGCCAGCCGCTCGCCACCCCCTTCGCCTGGGTCCTGGTCCGGCTCGACGGCGCCGACACCGCGCTGCTGCACGCACTGGACGCACCCGGCCCCGACGCGGTACGCACCGGAATGCGGGTCCGCGTCCGCTGGGCCGCGGAGCGCACCGGGGCGATCACCGACATCGCCTGCTTCGAGCCGGACGACAGCCCCGGCCGCGACGGTGCACCGGCCCCGCACAGCGGGGAGTTCGCGCACCCCGTCACCGGAATCACCACCCCCGCCCGGCTCGACTACACCTACGCGCCCGGCCGCGCCCAGTCCCGCTACATCCGGGCGCTCTCGGACCAGAAGACCATCGGCGAACGCTGCCCCTCCTGCCGCAAGGTCTACGTTCCGCCCCGCGGCGCCTGCCCCACCTGCGGTGTCGCCACCGACACCCAGGTCGAGGTCGGCCCCCGCGGCACCGTCACCACCTTCTGCATCGTCAACATCAAGGCTCGCCATTCGGCGAATCTCGACATCGAAGTCCCCTACGTCTACGCCCATATCGCCCTGGACGGCGCCGACCTGGCCCTGCACGCCCGGATCGGCGGCATCCCGTACGACCGGGTCCGCATGGGGCTGCGGGTGGAACCCGTATGGACCGGGCACGGCCGCTTCCCCGACCACTACCGCCCCACCGGCGAACCCGATGCCGACTACGACAGCTACAAGGAGCTGATCTGATGCGCGAGGTCGCCATCGTCGCCTTCGGGCAGAGCGATCATGTCCGCGACAGCGCGGAGACCTCCGAGGTCGAGATGCTGATGCCGGTACTGCACGAGGTGCTGGACCGGACCGGCCTGGCCGCCCGGGACATCGACTTCACCTGCTCCGGCTCCTCCGACTACCTCGCCGGCCGCGCCTTCTCCTTCACCATGGCCCTGGACGGCGTCGGCGCCTGGCCGCCGATCTCCGAGTCCCATGTAGAGATGGACGGCGCCTGGGCGCTGTACGAGGCCTGGGTGAAGCTCCTCACCGGCGAGGCGGAGACCGCGCTGGTCTACGCGTACGGCAAGTCCTCGCCGGGCGACGTCCGCGAGGTCCTCACCCGTCAGCTCGACCCCTACTACGTGGCCCCGCTGTGGCCCGACTCGGTCGCGCTCGCCGCCCTCCAGGCCCAGGCACTGATCGACGCGGAGCTGACCGACGAGCGGGCACTGGCCGGTATCGCGGCGCGTAGCCGCACGGCCGCCGAGTCCAATCCGCACGCCCAGCTGCGCGGCGCCGTGCCCGCCGGCGAGCACCTCGTCGCCCCGCTGCGTACCGGCGACTGCCCGCCCATCGGCGACGGCGCGGCCGCCGTCGTCCTTGCCGCCGGCGACACCGCCCGCCGGCTGACCGACCGCCCCGCCTGGATACGCGGCCTCGATCACCGCATCGAGGCACCCGGCCTGGGCGTCCGCGACCTCACCGACTCACCCTCCACCCGGCTCGCCGCCGAGCGCGCCGGCGCCTTCGAACGGCCCCCCGACACCGCCGAGTTGCACGCCCCCTTCACCTCCCAGGAAGTCGTGCTGCGCCGCGCCCTGAAGCTCGACGCGCCGGACAGTACGGTCCGGATCAACCCGTCCGGCGGCGCGCTCGCCGCCAACCCCGTCATGGCCGCCGGGCTGATCCGCCTGGGCGAGGCCGCCACCCGTATCCAGCGCGGTGAATCCGACCGCGCCCTCGCGCACGCCACCTCGGGGCCGTGCCTGCAGCAGAACCTGGTCGCCGTCCTGGAGGGTGAGTGATGAGCAAGGAGCCCGTGGCCGTCGTCGGCATCGGCCAGACCCGGCACGTCGCCGCCCGCCGCGATGTCTCCCTCGCCGGACTCGTCCGCGAGGCCGCCCGGCGTGCCCTGGACGACGCCGAGTTGACCTGGGCGGACATCGACGCCGTGGTGATCGGCAAGGCCCCCGACTTCTTCGAGGGCCTGATGATGCCGGAGCTGTACCTCGCCGACGCCCTGGGCGCCGTCGGCAAACCGATGCTGCGGGTGCACACCGCCGGCTCGGTCGGCGGCTCCACCGCCCTCGTCGCCACCAACCTCGTCGCCGCCCGGGTCCACCGCACCGTCCTCACCCTCGCCTTCGAGAAGCAGTCCGAGTCCAACGCCATGTGGGGCCTGTCCCTGCCGATCCCCTTCCAGCAGCCCCTGCTCGCTGGCGCCGGCGGCTTCTTCGCCCCGCACATCCGCGCGTACATGCGGCGCACCGGCGCCCCGGACACCATCGGCTCCCTCGTCGCCTACAAGGACCGCCGCAACGCCCTCAAGAACCCCTACGCCCATCTCCACGAGAAGGACCTCACCCTCGAAAAGGTCCAGGCCTCGCCGATGCTCTGGGACCCGATCCGCTACTCAGAGACCTGCCCGTCCTCCGACGGGGCCTGCGCCATGATCCTCACCGACCGCTCCGGGGCCGCCCGCGCACCGCACCCGGCGGCCTGGGTGCACGGCGGCGCGATGCGCAGCGAACCCACCCTCTTCGCCGGCAAGGACTTCGTCTCGCCGCAGGCCGGCAAGGACTGCGCCGCCGACGTCTACCGGCAGGCCGGTATCACCGACCCGCGCCGGGAGATCGACGCGGTGGAGATGTACGTCCCCTTCAGCTGGTACGAGCCGATGTGGCTGGAGAACCTGGGCTTCGCCGAGGAGGGCGAGGGCTGGAAGCTCACCGAGTCCGGCGTCACCGAACTCGACGGCGCGCTCCCCGTCAATCCCTCCGGCGGGGTGCTGTCCACCAACCCGATCGGCGCCTCCGGCATGATCCGCTTCGCGGAGGCCGCCCTCCAGGTACGCGGCCAGGCCGGCGACCACCAAGTCGACGGCGCCCGCAGGGCGTTGGGGCATGCCTACGGCGGGGGCTCGCAGTTCTTCTCGATGTGGCTGGTGGGTGCCGACACGCCGGGCGGCTGACTTCCACCGGGGGCGGGCGCGCCCGGCCGGTGCGCCCGCCCCCGGATCACCACTCCACCGCCTCGCCACGTCCCCTGTCCGTCCCCGGGGGCAGTGGTTAGGCTGACCGCGGACGACGAACCGGGAGGTGCGGTACACGTGACCGACAGCATCACGGAGCAGCGGCTCGTGGGCGGGCCCAGGCCTGATCTCGACCTGACGCGGGCCGAGTGGCAGTCGAGCAGCCAGGGCGTGGGCGATGTCCAGATCGCCTTCGTCGAGGGCTATATCGCGATGCGCAACCGCCGCAGTCCCGAGGTCCCGGCGGTGATCTTCACCCCCGCCGAGTGGCGCGCCTTCGTCCTCGACGCGCGCGAGGGCGAATTCGACCTCACGTAGGGCGTGTCTCCAGGGCGTGTCTCCCGGCGCGCAGGGCACGCCCCGCAACGGATACGAGGAGCGACGGCGGTCAGGTGAGCACCACGCACCCGCTCTCCCGGAGCGCCAGGACCGGTTCCGCCCCGTCCGCCACGGTGTTCCAGCGCAGATCGAGCTTCTCCAGCGACGGCAGCTCCGCGATCCAGGGCGGCAGCTCCGCGATCCGGTTGCCGCGCAGGTCGATCCGGCGCAGCAGCGGCAGAGCGCGCAGCGCCTCCGGGACGTGGGAGAGGGCGTTGTCCCGCAGCTCCAGCACGCGCAGCTCGCGCAGCGCCGCGAGGCTCCCGGGCAGTGTCGTCAGCGCATTGCCGCCCAGCCACAGCTCCCGGAGCCGGCCGAGCCGCCCCAGCGACTCCGGCAGTCCGCTCAACTCCGCCTGCTGCGCGCGGAGTTCGACCAGCCCGGCCAGCTCGCCGAGCGCGGCCGGCAGCCGCCCGAGCGGATTCTCGCCGACGTTGAGATAGCCGAGCCGGTCCAGTCCGCCGAGGGTGTCCGGTAGCGCGGTGAGCCGGTTGTCGTGCAGGTAGAGAAAGCGGGTCAGCCCGGCGAGGCCGCCGATCTCGTCGGGGACCGCGGCCAGGGAGTTGTGGCCGAGGTCGAGGGTGTGCAGGGCGCGCAGCCGGCCGAGCGCCGCCGGGATCTCGGTCAGCGCGTTGTCGGCGAGGATCAGCACCTCCCAGTCCGTGCGCCGCCAGACGCCGGGCGGTACCGCACGCAGGCCCGCCTTCCAGAGGTTGAGCACGGGAGGACTGCCGGACCCGGGGGGAGGCACGGGGCGAGGTTCCTTCCAGGAGGCGGTGCCGGACCCGTTACGGCCAGCCGAGCAGCTCGGGCAGCGGGGTCAGCGCCCCCGACCGGCGGCAGTCGAGCGGGTGGTGCGGCCTGCGGCCGGTCAGCCAGGCCGCGAGGTCGGTGAGCGGGCCGCGCACGGTCACCGTCGGCGCGTCCCCGGAACCGTAGTGCCGTGACAGCGTGCCGTCCGTGGCCGTCACGACGAGGTGCAGGTCCTCGGGAACGCGGGGCGCCATATGGTCCAGGAGGTGGTGGCACAGCTCCGTTGGCCAGTCCCGCGGGCCGTGGCCGATCCCCGCGTCCGCCGTATGGATCTCCAACTCCCGCCACCAGGCCAGCAACGCGGAGCGCAGATCACCGTTGCGGTGCCGCACCGGCCGCGACCAGTCGGCCGGGCCGACCGCCGCCCAGGCCGCGGACGCCTCGGCCAGTGCGGCCCGTACGGCATCCCCCAGCGCCGCCGCACTCCGCACCGCTCCGGCCTCGATCGCGGCGTTGCGCGCCGGGCGTCCGCCGTCGTACGGCTCGATCAGCTCACCGCGCAGCCCGTAGCGGGCCTGCCGGGCCAGGGCCAGCGCGACGCCTTCGAGGTGCGAGAGGACATGGGCGCGGGACCAGCCGGGCAGCTCGCTGGGCTCCCGCACCCCGGCGTCGGTCAGGGCGGGCAGCAGGGCGCGCAGCCGCTCCTGGCCCGCCTCGATCCCGGCCCGTACCGCCTCGGCCGGCATCGGGTGCTCCGTCGTCATGGCCACAGCAGCTCCTTCGTCATGGCATGCGGCTCGGGGGCCTGCGCCCGTACGGCACCGAGGGGCCATACGGTGAGCGGTCCCACCGGGCCGTCGGGTGCCGTCGGCGGATCGGATGCGGGCAGCTCACCCGCGAAGACCGGGAGAACGCACAGCAGTTGACGAATGTCGGCCACACCGCCCCCCTCAGCCGGCTAATGGTTGCTGGCGACGTTACCATTAGCCTCATGGTCGCCACACGGCTCACGCTTGACCTCGCCGTCACCATCCGCCACGACGGACACGGCGGCGTCACCGATGACCTCGCCGGTCCGGAGGGGCTCGCGGTCTGGGTGCGCGAGCGGGCCGCGCTGCTGGACTGCGCCGGGCAACCGGTCGCCGTGGACGAGGCGCTGCACACCGCCGTACGGGAGCTGCGGGCTGCGGTCAGGGCGCTGTTCGCCCGCGCCGTCCGGCCGGGACCGCCCAGCTCCGCCGACGCCCACCGGCTGCTCCCGGAAGCAGAGGCGGTCCGCCGGCTGAACGCCGCCGCGGCCCTGGTCCCCACGGTGCCCCGGCTCAGCTGGGAGCCGGATGCCCGGCCCACACTGCGGTTGTGGCCGGCCGGTTCCCCGCCGGCCGCCGACCGGATCGTCGCCGCGCTGGCCCGCGCCGCGCTCACCTTCCTCGACGGGCCGGACCGCGCCCTGTTGCGGGCCTGCCCCGCCCCGCGCTGTGTGCGCTACTTCGTCAAGGACCACGCCCGCCAGGAGTGGTGCAGCCCCTCCTGCGGCAACCGCGCCCGGGTCGCCCGCCATCACGAGCGACGCCGGGAAGCCCGGGGCGACGCCCCGTAGGCTGGTGGCATGACGGGCGAACGTGATCTCCGGGCCCTGCTGAGCGGGATGCGTCCCGAGCGGAACGAGGGCCGTTACGTCTTTGCCAGCGTCCCCGGCGCGATCCCCGAGGAGCTGACGCCGGTGGTCACCGTCACCGAGCCCGAAGGCCGCACCCTCGTCGTCCACCAGGAAGAGGCCGACCGCGCGGGCCTGGCGTACGACTACGTCGCCGCCTGGATCACCCTGCGGGTGCACTCCGCGCTGGACGCCGTCGGACTGACCGCCGCCGTCGCCACCGCACTCGCCCAGGCCGGCCTCAGCTGCAATGTCGTCGCGGGCTTCCACCACGATCACCTCTTCGTGCCGTATGCCGCCGCCGACGAGGCGCTGCGGCGGCTTCGCGCACTGGCCCACCAGGCCTGAGACCACCGGCCACCGGAGCCGGCGGCGGCGCCGCGCACGGGGTGTCGCTGACCCCGACGTCCGCGCGGCGCGCCCGGCCGGGCCACGTACGATGGCGGCATGTCCTTCCTCCGCCGCCGCAGCGCAGCCACGCCCGCCGGGCCTGACTTCGACGTCCTCGCCATGGACCCCGGGGACTGGCCGGGCAACCTCGGAGCCGGGCTGCTGCCCGCGCCCGACGGAAGCTGCCAGGGTGTCTTCCTCCGCTACGACCTGTTCGGCGGCCGCGGCCCCGCGATGATCATCGGCAATCTGCCGGAAGGCTCCCCGGCCCGCGAGCTCGAGGACGACCAGGTGCCCTTCGAGGTGGCCCAGCTGCTCGCGGCGCTCGGCAACGACGAACCGGTGACGGTCGTCGAGAGCGAGGACACCCCGGTGATGCACGAGGACAACCTGCTGATCGTCAAGCGCATCAAGTGCTCCGAGAGCCGGATCTCCTGCGCTCAGTTCGACCGCAGCGACGGCGTACTGGTCACCATCGCCAGCTGGGACCGGCCGATCACCGACGACCTCTACGCCCTGCTCAAGCCGCTGCCGGCGGAGCTCTTCCAGCAGGGCTGAGCCCCGGCGCGGTACCGGAGCGGACACGGTCGCGCCCGGTGGACGGTTCCCCCGTCCACCGGGCGCGACGCGTTCACCCGACGGTGTTCAGGAACCCGAGCGCCGCACCTCGACGTCGGCCGCCCGCACATAACCGACCCGGTGCCCGAGCTGGATCTCGTAGTAGACGTCCTTGCCGCGCACGATCGCATGCTTGCTGACATCGAAGGTCGGGGAGTAGAAGTAGTCGCCCTTCATCCGGCCCCCGACGGCGTACTTCTGGCCGGCGGCGAGCTTGTACGGCAGCGGGGAGACCGTCTGGTACGGAACCCCGGCCGGGTAGGCGTCCTTCTCCGGGTACGCCCGGCCGTAGACCGGGATCTCTTGCCGGCCGGCCTTCGGTGTGGCGATCCGTCCCTTGGCGGGCACCGCCACCCGCTCGTCGTGCGGATTGTGGAACCACGCCTTCTGCCCGAGGTACCAGATCGCGGTCCAGTCGCCGGACCGGCCGGCCACCGCGAACCGCTGACCCGTCGTGGCGCGGGCGCCGGTGTCGTTCACACCGGTCGTCGAGGCGCTGCCGTCCGGGTGCAGTCCGACGTCCTTGACCAGCGGTGCGTCCTCGTCCGGCGCGCTGTACAGCCGGACCGCCGTGGAGCCGTGCGGCGCACAGGGCTCACCGGCCTTCGCACAGCCGGTGTACGCCGGCTGGTTCTCGTCGTAGTCGGGGCGGATGGTGACCAGCCCGCCACGCGGGCCCGCGGTGGCCTTGAACGGCTTACCCAGCAGGGTGAAGTAGTGCGCCCAGTCCCAGTACGGGCCGGGGTCGGTGTGCATACCCGGGATGGTGGCCGTCGTCGTGGCGGGCACATTGTCGTGCCCCAGGATGTGCTGCCGGTCGAGCGGCACGTCGTACTTGCGGCTCAGATACTTCACCAGACGGGCCGAGGTGCGGTACATCGCCTCCGTGTACCAGGCGTCCGGCGCGGCCAGGAAGCCCTCGTGCTCGATGCCGACGGAGTGCGAGTTGATGTACCAGTTCCCCGCATGCCAGGCGACGTCCTTGGTCGGCACATGCTGGGCGATCAGACCGTCCGAGGAGCGGATCGTGTAGTGCCAGGACACATACGCCGGGTCCTTGATCAGCTTCAGCGTGGTCTCCCAGGACCCCTCGGTGTCATGGATGACGATGGCGCTGACCCGCTGGTCCGCGGGACGGTCCGCCTTGTCGTGGTTGCCGTAGTCACCGTCGCCGAACTCCTCGTACGGCGCCGGGACCGACTCGCAGGCGACGTTCCACGGGCACTCCAGCGTGCGAGCGGCGGGCGCCGCCGAGGCCTTGGTGGCCGGCGCGCTGAGACGTTTCTGCTGCGTGGCGTCAGGAGCCAGACCCGGTGCGGCGGCCAGTGTGACCCGCTGTCCCGCGTCGGTGGTGCGGGCCTGGCCCTGGCGCATCACCGCGTACACCTCGTCCGCGAAGGCCTTACCGCTGCGCGCACTGTCCTGACCGCCGTAGCGCGCCACTGCCGCGTACCACCGTGCCGGGTCGCGGCCGGCGGCCGTCCCCAGCTTGCGCTGCTCCGCGGCGAGCAGCGCCGCACCGCCGAGCACATTCGCCGCGGGGTCGGTGCGCAGCTTCTCGGCCGGAATCCCGGTCAGCTTCGCGGCCGTCGGCAACGTACGGAGCCGGGCCGGGAGTTCGGTGGGCAGCGCGGCCCGCCGCGCCGCACCGGACGGCACCCTCTTACGGGCCCGCGACCCGTCGCCGCGCGCATCCTCGTCGCCCTCGCTGAACTCGGGCGTCCGCGTCAGGGCCGTACGGGCGTCGGTCAGATGCATCGGACCGTAGCCCCCGGAGACACTGGGCGCGCCACCGTGAGCGTCCCAGCGGGACTCCAGGTACGAGACGCCGAGCAGCACACTGCGCGGCACATGGAAGCGGGCGGCGGCCTCGGTGAAGGCGCGTTGCAGCGCGTCCGTCCGGGGCTGCCCGGCCTGTGCGGACGGCGCTCCCGAGAGCGGCAGCAGCAGCACCGCGGCCGCGACGGCGGTGGCGGATTTCCGCAGGGCGGGGCGGGGGACTCTCTTCTCGTCTTCCGGGGCGGATCCTTGCAAAGCAACCTCCTTGAGCCGGCCCGAACCGGGGCGGTGTGACGGTGGGTGCGCAAACGGCCGCACGGGCGGGACCCGAGACTAGAGCCCCCTGTCGGCTTAGAGCTATCCGTTTGCCGACGGTCCGTCAATCACCATGCCGGTTCGGGATTCCGCATGTCAGGGCGTCTCCAGAGGAGCCTTCCCGGACCGGTGCCGGGCCCGCGGAGTGTCAGTGGAATGGACCAATGACCCGGCCCGGCGGGCCGCCGAGGAGCAGAGCCGGCGGTTGGACGGGCGCACATGGGTGAGCGGCGCACCCCGTGCCCGGGTGCGCCGCTCACAGTCCCCCCTCGGCGGTCAGCGGGTGCCGACCGCCGCCCGTACCGCACGCCGCGCCATCTGGCAGTCGTCGTGCAGTCGGCGCAGGAGCAGCCGCTGCTCCTCGCCCGCCGCGGGCACGCCGGGATGTCCCGGACCCGGTGCCCCCGTCGGCGTGGGCTCGCGCATGGTCCGCTGGACCGCGGTTTCATAGCGTCGGATCTCGCGGGTGAGCACCAGCATCAGATTCACCAGGAAGGCGTCCCGCGAGGCCGGTCCCGCGTTCTGGGCGAGCTGGCTGATGTGGCGGCGGGCCACCGGTGCATCACCGAGCACGGACCACAGCGTCGCCAGGTCGTAGCCCGGCAGATACCAGCCCGCGTTGTCCCAGTCCAGCAGCACCGGGCCCGCGGGGGACAGCAGCACATTGTTCAGCAGCGCATCGCCGTGACAGAACTGGCCCTGGGTGTGCGACAGCCCGTGCATCAGCTTCTGCAGATCGCCCAGGTCCCGGTCGGTGAGCAGCCCCAGGTCGTGATAGCGGCCGATCCGGCCGGCGTAGTCCAGCGGGGTCTCGAACAGCCCGGACGGCGGACGCCAGAGATTGATCCGGCAGATCGCGCCGAGCGCGGCCCGTACGTCCGCGCGGGGCGGGGCCTCGGACGGGTGCCGGGTCAGGGCCGCGACCCGGCCGGGCATCCGCTCCATGATGAGGGTGCAGTTGTCGGGATCGGCCGCCACCAGCCGCGGCACCCGTACCGGCGGACGATGCCGGACGAATGCGCGGTATGCACTTATTTCCTGCCGGAACCTTTCCGCCCAGGCCGGAGACTGGTCAAGTAAACACTTGGCGACCGCGGTCATCCGGCCCGTCGTCCCCACGAGGAGGACGGATCTGCCGCTGCGACGCAGCACCTGCACCGGGTTGAACTCCGGGCAGACGCGGTGCACCGAGGCGACGGCGGCGCGCAGCTGGGCGCCCTGGGGGCCGGACAAGTCGAGCCGCCCGCTGAGCGGTTGGGTGCCTGTCCCCTGCACCCGCCGGGTACGGCCGCCGGGGAGACCGGTGACCGCCCCCGCGGAGGGGGAGGGGTCGAGATACGGCCCGCCTCCGGTGGGGTGCGGGCGGTGCGGCCGGGTGGGGGCGGTCACGGCGGACGATGCTGCATACATGGGTGAGACAGATCCCTTCGTGCGCCGGCGAGTTGCGTGCGCTCCCCGGCCCGGTGGTGGGAACCCGTGAACGGGCCCCGTGCAGGAGGCCGATCCAGGGTCCCTGTGAAGGGCGCGCACCCTGGGGAATGCGGTCCCGCCACCAGGCCGGGGGCGGCATATCTACAGAACACGTGGCTGCGGGTGGCAGACCATCTGGCGCAGGGTGGCGAACCCTGGCGAATGGACACAGCGCATGTCACCGGCCGTTACTGTCAACTCAGTCGAGGAACCTGGGGGCTTGACGTGGACAGGCAGCCGAACACCCGTCTCGCGGACCTTTTCGGCCTGGCCGGCTGGTCCAAAGGAGAGCTGGCGAGACTGGTCAACCGGCAGGCGGCGGCCATGGGCCATCCGCAGCTGGCGACCGACACCTCACGAGTGCGGCGCTGGATCGACATGGGGGAGACCCCGCGCGATCCGGTGCCCAAGGTTCTGGCTTCCCTGTTCACCGAGCGCCTCGGCCGTGTCGTAACCATCGAGGACCTCGGGTTCGCAAGAACCGGTCGCTCGGGGAAGCGGCAGGCCATGGACGGTCTGCCGTGGGCTCCCGAACAGACCGCTGCGGTCCTCACGGAATTCACGGGAATGGACCTCATGCTCAACCGACGCGGCTTGGTGGGTGCGGGCGCTGCGCTCGCCGCGGGTTCCGCACTCACCGGCGCCATGCACGACTGGCTGCACACCGACCCGACACCGGCCGGCGCCCCACGCCACGATGCCCCGTTCGCTACCGACTCCTTCGACGAACTCGATCAGATCGGCTTCGACCGCTACGAGGCGGCCCCCGTGGGGTCGCAGGAGATCGATGCGCTGGAGCGCTCGGTCGAGGTGTTCCGCGCCTGGGACGCGGCCCGCGGCGGCGGCCTGCAGCGCAAGGCCGTGGTGGGCCAGCTCAACGAGGTCGGCGGCATGCTCGCCTACCGCCACCCCGAGCATCTGCAGCGCAGGCTGTGGGGGGTGGCCGCCAATCTGGCGGTGCTGGCCGGCTGGATGTCCCACGACGTGGGCCTGGAGCCCACCGCCCAGAAGTACTTCATCATCGCCGCCCATGCGGCCCGCGAGGGCGGCGACCGCCCCCGTGCCGGGGAGGCGCTCTCGCGTGCCGCCCGCCAGATGGTCCATCTGGGCCGCCCGGACGACGCGCTGGATCTGATGAAGCTGGCCAAGTCCGGTTCCGGCGCGGAAACCCTGCCGCGCACCCGCGCCATGCTGCACACCATCGAGGCCTGGGCGCAGGCGTCCAAGGGGCACGGCCAGGCGATGCGCCGCACCCTGGGCGAGGCGGAGGATCTGTTCGTCTCGGACAAGGGCGATGTGCCGCCGCCGAGCTGGATGCAGATGTTCGACGAGGCGGATCTGCACGGCATGCAGGCGCTGGCGTTCCGTACCCTCGCCGACCACGATCCCTCGGTCGCCAGGGTCGCCCAGCACCACGCCAAGCGGGCACTGACGCTGCGGGAGAACGGCCGTCAGCGGTCGCAGATCTTCGACTACCTCTCGATGGCGTCGGCCTGCTTCATCGGCAACGACCCCGAACAGGCCGACCGTTACGCCAGGCTGGCGCTGGTGTCCATCGGGGAGAATTCCTCGCATCGGACCTGGGACCGGCTCCGTGAAATGTTCCGGCTCACGGGGCAGTACGCGAACTACGCCAAGATCCAGGACCTGCGCGAGGAGATCCAGCATGTCCTGCCGAAGGCGAAGCCCAAGTCCAAGGGATCGGGCCTGGGCCCCGGTATCGGGGCGGGCGTGGGAAAGAACTTCTCGGCCTGAGGCGGGCGGCGACGCGGGATGTGACGGTGCGTCATCTGCAGCCGCAGAGGGCGAAACGTCCTCCGCGGCCCTGCCGCCTCACCTGTCCACCGCCGGTCCGCCGACCCACATCACCAGGGCGGCCGCCACCAGCAACGGTCCGCCCTCAGCTGCCCCGATGTGTGTCAGCCGCCGACCCGGGCGATCAGCACACAGGCGTCGTCCTCGCGCTCGGCGGTGCCGAACTCCTCGACGACGATACGGACGCTGTCCTGGGCACTGCGTGCGGCGGCGAACCGCGGCGCCAGGGCGAGGAGCCGCTCGGCTCCCTCATGGGCGGCATCCGCGCCCTGCGCACGGCGCGGGACAAGGCCGTCGGTGTGCAGGACGAGGAGGTCGCCGGGCTCCAGCTGCTCGGTGTGCTGGGTGTAGGACGCACCCGAGGTCGCCCCGAGGAGTACCCCCTCGGGCGGCTCCAGCGCGCGCCCCGTGCCGCCGCGGAACAGCAGCGGTGCGGGGTGCCCCGCCTGGGCCCACTCCAGCGTCCGTGCGGCGGGGTCGAACCGGCCGCACACCGCGCTGCCCAGCGCCGGCTGGGTGGCGGTGTCCAGCAGTTGGTTGAGGAAGCCCATCAGGGGTCCCGGACGGTGACCGGCGACCGCCATACCGCGCAGCGCGCCGAGCACCATCGCCATTCCGGACGTGGCGGTGACGCCGTGCCCGGTGAGATCGCCGACGCTCAGCAGGGTGCTGCCGTCCGGGAGTTGCAGTGCGTCGTACCAGTCCCCGCCGACCAGGGCGCGGGTGCCGGACGGCAGATAGCGCCCGGCGAGGTCGAGGGCCACCGGGCCGCCGTGCGGGAACCGCAGGGAGCCGCGCCACGGCGGTAGCACAGCCTCCTGCAGCTCGACCGCAAGCCGGTGCTCGGTCTGCGCGATCTGCCGCTCGCGGTGCAGCGAGTCACGGGTCTCGTGTACCGCCTGCTGGCTGCGGCGCAGCTCGCTGACGTCCCGCAGCACGGCCCACATGCAGGCGGTACTGCCGTCGGCGTCGAGCACCGGCTCGCCCACCATGTGCACCGTGCGCAGGCTCTCGTCCGGACGCACGATGCGGAATTCGCCGTCGATCGGCCGGCCGTCCACCAGACAGTCCGTGACCATCGTGGCCAGCCCGTCCTGGTCCTCGGGGTGGACCAGGGACGGCAGCTCGTCGAGGGTGAGCGGGCCGTCGGACGGGGCCCGGCCGAACATCGTGAACAGCTCGTCGGACCAGCTGACCTCGTCGGTGAGCAGATTCCACTCGGCGCTGCCCACCCGGCGCAGCAGCGAGCCCCGCTCATGGGGCTCGGGCTCCGGCGGGGCGGCCGGCGGCCCGGCCTCCGGCGCCCGGTCGTCCTCGCTCTCGGCGGGCAGGCCCTCTCTCAGCTGGTCGAGATGGCCCCCGAGGTCGTCGAGGTGGTGCACGGCGAGATCGCACAGGGCCCGCTGCCAGCGCAGCTGCGGGTCGGCGGCGAGGTCGGTGTCCACCGTGGACTCCCGGCGGACCGCGTCGAGGCCACCGCGCAGGCGGCGCGCCTGCGTGATGAGTGCCTCGACCGTTTCACGCTCGGGGGGCCGGTCGGCTGGGTGATCCGCGAAGAGAGGGGGCGGCATGACGTACTCCGTGATCAGGCGGCGCCGGGCTGAGGGCCGGTAACGACTGTTGCACAGGCGGCGACGGTCCGTAAGGGATTTGGCACTACCCGATACGGTGGTGCATCTGGCATATGCCACCGGCCGTCCTGGGGAAACCCCGGGGCGAATCGGCGGAATAACAGCTTCCACGCTAGGCTTCGGCCGCCGTACAGCAGGCGTTCCCGCCGATCCATGGTGGGAACGAGGCTTACGGCCCGCGGTCACCGGCAAGAATGCCGGTCAGCGGAAATCCCGTTGCCAGCCTGTCCCCCGCACCGGATGCTGACCTCATGTTCGATCCAGACATAGCGCCCAGTGGCACCCTGCTCGGCCTCCTGCAGCGAGGCCGCGGCGACGGGACCCTGCATGCCCTCGCGGCGCCGCGGGCCGAGGCGCTCGCGGCACTCAACGACAGCGTGCTGCGCGACCCCCGGCGCGACTGGCAGGTCGAGAACCGCTCGCTCTACTACGCACGCCTCTACATGCAGCTCGACGGCGGGCTAGAGGAGATCGAACGTCACCTCTTCCACCCCGACGACCTCGTCGACACCGGCGAGGAGCGCACCGGCCTCGCCCTCGCCGTCCTCGGCCACCTCGCCGCGTACGGCAGGGACGCCGCCCGTCTGCTGCTGCGCAGCTATGCCGCGGTCGGCAGCAACTGGCGCTGGGCCCTGGACGAGCTTGCGCTGCGTGACGACGACGCCGGGCTGATGACCCTCGCCCACGCCGTCCTCGCCCGCTTCCCCGAGACCGAGCAGGGCGAGGCCGAGCTGGCCGCCGCCGTCCGCGACGCCTTCGAGCCCCGGCCCTGGCGGCTGTGGGCCGAGGACTCCCGTTACGGCGCACGTCTGGCCGCCGCCGGGGAACAGGGCTCCTTCGACCGCTGGCAGCGGCAGCTGCAACCCCGCGGGCCGCGCCCCGGCTGGAGCGTGACCGAGGTTCTGGACTGGGCCCAGCAGGGCCTGGAGCTGGAGCCCGCCGAACACCGGCACCACGCCGCCGCCCGCTGCCTGGGCGCCGTCGCCGGCCCCGAGGACCGCCCCGAGCTGCTCCGCGCCGCGCGCAGCGCCCCGGACGCGGCGCGCGCCGCCGTGCTCCACCACCTCGCCGAGCGCGGCGACCCGGGCACCCTCGACCTGATCGAGGCCGCGGTGGCCGACCTCTTCTCCTCCGAGCAATTGGTCTCCGCCGCGCTGGGCGCCTTTGCGCGGATGCGCAGTGTGGCCGCGGTCGAGCGGGCCCGTCTGTGGGCGCCGCGGGCGGACCGGCTGGGCGTGGCCGCCGCCGCGGTGCTCGCCCGCCGAGGCGGGCGGCGCGACGCCGAGCTGGTGCTGGCCGCGCTGCGCAGGACCGTGCGCGAGGAGGGGCCGGACGCCGACGGCCTGTGGGAGCTGGTCGACGGCACCGGCCGCCTCGGCGTCGGCTGCGCCGCCCCCGTCCTGCGGCACATCTACCGCGAAACCTCCTCCTCCCACCTCCGCGGTCGGGCCGCCGGAGCGCTCGCCGCCACCGACCCCGGGTTCGCGGCCGGCTTCGCCGTCGAGTGCCTGTGGGACTGCGAGGAGACCACCCGGGAACTGGCCGCCCGGCACGCCGCCACCGGCGACGACCGGGTCGTCGAACAGCTGCGGCGCCTCGCCGCCGACCCGGCCGAGGAGGACGAGGTCCAGACGGCCGTCCGCAGCCGAATCGGACCCGAGGGGTCCTAGGTTCTTCCCACGTTTTTGGCTTTCCCGCCGTGGTGGTTGCTCGCCGTTGCGCCTGCGGCGGGCGGGGTCCGCTGCGCGGGGCTGTCGGGGTGCGGTGACGGGCCTCCGGGGCAGGGGTATGGGACTGCTTCGCTTTACGTCCCACACCCCTGCCCCTCCGGCCCGTCCCCTCCCGTTGGGGGTGGGAAAAGGGCCGGTGGGGGTGCATGCCGGTGGTCCGGTGCTCCTCTTGAGGCAGGAGTGATGCGTCCTACGGACGCCCGCCCCCACTCACCTGTACTCACTCCTCCCACGGGAGGGGACGGGCCGGAGGGGCAGGGTGTCCGGACGTAAAGCGAAGCAGTCCGGACACCCTGCCCCGGAGGTCCGTCACCGCACCCGACACCCACCCGCCCGCCGCAGGCGCAACGGCGGGGAACCTTGCAAGCATCCCCCGAGCCCACGCCCCGCGCAGCGGACCCGCCCGCCGCCAGGCGAAACGGCGAGCAACCACCACGGCGGGAAAGCCGAATACGTGGGGGCAAAGGCAAAGCGCAGCGGAACGTTTTCCAGTAGGAAAGATCCCTTTGGTTCCCTCCACGCACGGTGCGCCGAGAACAGCGGTATGCGTGTCGTCCTCGTCACCGAATCCTTCCCGCCCGATGTCAATGGCGTCTCCCACTGCGCCCTGCAAACCGCCCGGCATCTCGTCCGGCGCGGTCACGATCCGCTGGTCATCGCACCGCTCGGGGGTGCTTCGGCGGATGCCGGTACGGACGAGAGTCCCTGCCCCGTCGTCCGGGTGCCCTCCATGCCGCTGCCCGGCTATCCGCAGGTGCGGATCGCGCTCCCCGGGCGCCGGCTGTCCGCGGCGCTCGACGGGCACCGCCCCGACCTGGTGCACCTCGCCAGCCCCTTCGTCCTCGGGGCCCGCGGAATGGCGGCCGCTGCCCGTCGGCAGGTGCCCGCGATCGCCGTCTACCAGACCGACCTGGGCCGCTACGCCCGTACTTACCTCGGCGGGGGCGCGGCCACGGCCTGGCGGCGTATCCGGGCGGTGCATGCCGCCGCCGACCGCACCCTGGCGCCGTCCAGTGCGGCGCTGCTGGATCTGACCGAGCACGGGGTGCCGCGGGTCCACCTCTGGCCGCGCGGTGTCGACTCCGAGCGGTTCCACCCGGGGCGGCGTGATGCGGTGCTGCGCAGCTCGCTGACCGCGGGGCGGGAGCTGCTGGTGGGGTACGTGGGGCGGCTCGCGCCGGAGAAGGACGTCCGGCTGCTGGCGGAGACCTCGCGGCTGCCGGGCGTACGTACCGTTGTCATCGGCGAGGGCCCCAGCGCCGCCGGGCTGCGCACCGCGCTGCCGGAGGTCCGCTTCCTCGGCCGCCGCACCGGAGACGAACTCGCACGCCTCTACGCGTCGTTGGACATCTTCGTGCACACCGGGCCTAATGAGACGTTCTGCCAGACCGTGCAGGAGGCGATGGCCTCCGGGGTGCCGGTGGTGGCGCCACGGGCGGGCGGTCCGCTGGACCTGGTGGACCACGGCCGTACGGGGCTGCTGGTGCCGCCCGGTGACGGCGGCGCGTTCCGGGACGCGGTGCAGCTGCTCGCGGGGAACGCCGAGCTGCGCGCCCGGTACGGCGCCGCGGCCCGCCGCACCGTCGCGGACCGCACCTGGGAGGCGGTCGGCGACCAGCTCCTGGGGCACTACGAGGCCGTGCTCAGCGACCGGACGGCGGTGGCGGCATGAGCGCGCGACGCGGCACCGGGGCGGGTCTGCGGATCGTCCGGATCGCCAACTTCGTCACCCCGGCCTCCGGCGGGCTGCGCACCGCGCTGCGCGAGCTCGGTGCGGGCTACCGGGCCGCCGGGCATGAGCCGGTGCTCATCGTCCCCGGCCCGCCGGGGGCGGACGGGACGGCCGGCATCCGCGACGAACTCACCGGGCAGGGGCGGGTGATCACCGTGCCGGGGCCCGAGCTGCCGGGCAGCGGCGGCTACCGCATGCTGACCGACCGCCGTCGGCTGGCGCGGCTGCTGGACACGCTGGCCCCGGACCGGCTGGAGGTCTCCGACCGTACGACGCTGCGCTGGACGGGGGAGTGGGCGCGCCGGGCCCGGGTGCCCGCGGTGATGGTCTCCCACGAGAGCGTGGACGGGGTACTGCGCACCTGGGGCGTGCCGCAGCCGCTCGCCCGCGCCGCCGCGGACCGGCTCAACCGCCGTACGGCGCACGCCTACAGCCGGGTCGTGTGCACCACCGAGTGGGCGGCGGCGGAGTTCGTCCGGGCCGGTGTGCGCAATGTGGTGCGCGCACCGCTCGGTGTCGACCTCGCCGCCTGGCACCCGGACTGCCGCAGCGCCGAGCTGCGGCGGCACTGCGCGGGCCGCGCGGAGTTCCTGCTGCTGCTCTGCTCCCGGCTGTCGCAGGAGAAGCGGCCGGGCCGGGCCCTGGACGCGCTCGCCGAGCTGCGGCGGCGCGGGGTCGACGCGGCGCTGGTGGTGGCCGGTGACGGGCCGCTCCGGGCGCGACTGGAGGCCCGGGTACGGGCCGAGCGGCTGCCCGTGGCGTTCCTCGGCCATCTCGCCGACCGCTCCCGGCTCGCCGCGGTGCAGGCCGGCGCCGATCTCGCGCTGGCGCCCGGCCCGGCCGAGACCTTCGGGCTGGCCGCCCTGGAGGCACTCGCCTGTGGCACACCGGTGGTCGCCAGTGCGGCGTCGGCGCTGGCGGGCCTGGTCGGCAGCGGCGGGGACACGGCGCTCGACGACGGGCCGTCCTTCGCCGATGCGGTTCAGCGGGTCCTGGCCCGGCCGGAGCCCGCCCGGCGCGCGGCCGCCCGCCGGCGGGCCGAGGGCTACGGCTGGCAGCCCGCCATCGATGCCTTCCTGGCGGCGCACGACGCGCCCGCACCGGTCGGCAGGCCGGTCGCCGCCGTGGCCGCGGCGCATCCGGCGGGCCCGTTGGGCGGGTGGTGACGGTGGGCTCCAAGGGTGTGGTGATACCGGCGCAGGCGTCGGGCGGCGGGCGTTCGCCGGCCCCGGGCTGCTTTGTCGCACTCGGCGATTCCCTGACCGAGGGGCTCGGTGACCCGGTACCGGGCGGCGGCTGGCGCGGCTGGGCCGCCCTGCTGGCCGAGGCGCTGGTCGCACGGTCCGGGAGCGTCCCGCTGGTGAATCTGGCGCAGAGCGGGGCACTCGCCGCCGATGTCGCTGAACGGCAGCTGGCCGCGGCGCGGGCGCTCGGGCCGCGCTTCGCGTCGCTGCTCGTCGGGGCGAACGACACCCTGCGCGCCGCCTTCGCCATCGAGCGGGTCGCGGCCGCGCTGGACCGGGCGCACGGCGCGCTGAGCGCCGACGGGGCCGTGGTGCTGACGGCATGTCTGCCCGATCCGGGCCGGATGCTGGGGCTGCCCGCGCCGCTGGCCCGTCCGCTGGGGCGCCGGATGCGTGCCGTGAACACCGTCGTCCATGCGGTGTCCACCCGCTACCAGGGCGTGCATCTGCACCTCGCCGACCACCCCTGGGTCGCCGACCGGGCCTCCTGGAGCGTGGACCGGCTGCACCCCAGCGAGCGCGGTCACCGGCTGCTGGCCCGCGGCTTCCACACGGCGCTCGCCGCCACCGGCCTGCCCGTCGGACCGCCGCCCGCGCTCACCCTCGACGGGCCGGCGCCGACCCGTGCCGGCTCCGCGCTGTGGATGGCGACCCGGGGGACCCGCTGGGTCGCCGACCGGTGTACGGATCTGCTGCCCGGTCTGCTCGGACTGGCGCTCCAGGAGTGCCGGCACGGACTGGCGGGGTCCGGGCGGCTGCTGGACGCCGCGGCCGACCGTGCCACCAGCTCGGCGCTCGCCGCGCTGGGCCGGACGGACGGCGCGGGGGCCGGCAAAGACCCTGCGATGACGAAGGGCGCTGCGACAATGGCGGGATGACCGGACGCTGGGAGTTCTGGATCGACCGGGGTGGCACGTTCACGGACGTCGTCGGCAGGCGGCCGGACGGGCGGCTGGTCACCACCAAGCTGCTCTCGCGCCATCCGGAGCGCTACCGGGACGCCGCGGTCGCCGGCATCCGGATGATGCTGCGGCTCGGCCCGGATGAACCGGTGCCCGCCGAGCAGGTGTCCGTCGTCAAGATGGGCACCACCGTCGCCACCAACGCCCTGTTGGAGCGCAAGGGGGAACCGACGGTGCTGCTGATCACCGAAGGCTTCCGGGACGCGCTGCGGATCGCCTACCAGAACCGGCCGCGGATCTTCGACCGGCGGATCGTGCTGCCCGAGGCGCTCTACGACCGGGTGATCGAGGTACCGGAGCGGATCGGCGCACAGGGCGAGCCCGTCCGGCCGCTGGACGCGGACGCGGTCCGCCGGGCCCTGATCCGGGCCCGTGCGGACGGTCTGCGCAGCGCCGCCGTCGTCCTGCTGCACGGCTACCGCCACGTCGAGCACGAGCAGGCCGTCGCCGAACTGGCCCGGCGCGCCGGCTTCGCCCAGGTCAGCTGTTCGCACGAGGTCAGTCCGCTGATGAAGCTGGTGCCGCGCGGCGACACCACCGTCGTCGACGCTTATCTCTCGCCGATCCTGGGCCGCTACGTCGACGAGATCGCCGCCCAGCTCCCCGGTATCCGGCTGATGTTCATGCAGTCCAACGGCGGGCTGCGGCAGGCCGCGCACTTCCGCGGCAAGGACGCGGTGCTGTCCGGGCCGGCGGGCGGCGTGGTCGGCATGGTCCGTACGGCGGCCGAGGCCGGCGGCGGCCATGACCGGGTGATCGGCTTCGACATGGGTGGCACCTCCACCGATGTGTCGCACTACGCCGGCGAGTTCGAGCGGGTCTTCGGCAACGAGGTCGCGGGCGTACGGATGCGCGCCCCGATGATGAACATCCACACCGTCGCGGCCGGGGGCGGCTCCGTACTCCACTTCGACGGCCGCCGCTACCGGGTCGGCCCCGACTCGGCCGGCGCGGACCCGGGACCGGCCTGCTACCGGCGCGGCGGCCCGCTCACCGTCACCGACGCGAATGTGATGCTCGGCCGCGTCCAGCCCGCGCACTTCCCGGCGGTGTTCGGGCCGGACGGTGACCAGCCGCTGGACGCCGAGGTGGTCCGCACCCGCTTCGCGGAACTGGCCGCGCGGGCCGCCGCGGAGGCCGGGGACGACCGCGGCCCCGAGGAGGTCGCGGCCGGCTTCCTCGACATCGCGGTGCTCAACATGGCCAACGCCGTCAAGAAGATCTCCGTCCAGCGCGGCCACGACATCACCCGCTACGCCCTCACCAGCTTCGGCGGCGCCGGCGGTCAGCACGCCTGCGCGGTCGCCGATGCGCTGGGC
The DNA here is from genome assembly GCF_040650675.1 of Streptomyces sp. NPDC048637. NCBI lineage: Bacteria > Bacillati > Actinomycetota > Actinomycetes > Kitasatosporales > Streptomycetaceae > Streptomyces > Streptomyces sp. NPDC048637. The sequence goes on along the minus strand of NZ_JBEZHQ010000040.1, from coordinate 41,638 downwards.
ATCGACACGGTGCTCGTCCCGCCGCTGGCCGGGGTGCTCTCCGCGTACGGCATCGGGGTCGCCGACGCCACCGCGATGCGCGAGCAGGCCGTCGAGGCGGAGTTCACTGACCCCGCGGCCCTCGGCCGGGTCCAGGAGGTCTGCGACACCCTCGCCACACAGACCCGGCGCGAACTCCTCGACGACGGAGTACCGGACGCCTCGGTCACCACCCGCGCCCGGGTGCTGATCCGCTACGCGGGGACCGACTCCACCATCGGCGTCCCGCTGGCCGACGCCGACACCATGGCCGCGGAATTCGTCCGGGCGCACCGCGAGCGCTACGCCTTCACCATGGACAAACCGCTGGTGGCCGAGGTGGTGTCGGTCGAGGCGCTGGGCACGCCCGGTGGTGCCGGGGGCCACGAGACCCAACCCGGCGCCAGGGAAGGGGAGTTGGCGCCTGCCGCGACGATCCGGATGTACACCGGAGGCCGCTGGCAGGACACCGGTCTCTACCGGCGCACCGACCTGCGTCCCGGTGACACCCTCACCGGCCCGGCCGTCATCGCCGAGGAGGACGCGACCACGGTCCTCGACCCCGACTGGCAGGCGGCCATGGGCGACCGCGGACACCTCATGCTGACCCGGACCCGGTCGCGCACCGGCCGGGTCGCGGTCGGCACGGCGGCCGACCCGGTGATGCTGGAGGTCTTCAACAGCCTCTTCATGGCCATCGCCGAGCAGATGGGCGTCCGCCTGGAGAACACCGCACACTCCGTCAACATCAAGGAACGCCTCGACTTCTCCTGTGCGCTCTTCGACGCCGACGGCAATCTGATCGCCAACGCCCCGCACATTCCCGTCCATCTGGGCTCGATGGGGGAGTCCATCAAGGAGGTGCTCAGGCGCCGCGGCGACGCGATGCGGCCCGGCGATGTGTATGCGATCAACGATCCGTACCACGGGGGCACCCATCTCCCCGACGTCACGGTCGTCACCCCCGTCTTCGATGCCGACGGGGACACGCTGCTGTTCCTGGTGGCCTCCCGCGGCCACCACGCCGAGATCGGCGGTATCACCCCGGGCTCGATGCCCGCCTTCAGCACCACCATCCAGGAGGAGGGCATCCTCTTCGACAACTGGCTGCTGGTGCGCGACGGCGAGCTGCGCGAGGACGCGACCCGCGAACTGCTCGCCGCCGGCCCGTACCCCTCCCGCGCACCGGACGCCAACCTCGCCGATCTGCGGGCCCAGATCGCCGCCAACGAGAAGGGCATCCAGGAACTCCGGCGGATGACCGAGCAGTTCGGCCTGGACGTCGTACAGGCCTATATGGGGCACGTCCAGGACAACGCCGAGGAATCGGTCCGGCGGATCATCGCCCGGCTGTCGGACGGCAGCTACCGCTACGAAACCGACAGCGGGGCCGAGATCCATGTCGCGCTGACCGTCGACCGTGCCGCCCGCAGCGCCGTACTGGACTTCGCCGGCACCTCACCCCAGCAGCCCGGCAACGCGAACGCGCCCAGCTCGGTGGTGATGGCGGCCGTCCTGTACGTCTTCCGCACCCTGGTCGCCGACGACATCCCGCTCAACAGCGGCTGCCTCAAGCCCGTACAGGTCCGCATCCCGGAGGGCTCGATGCTCGCCCCCGTCTTTCCGGCGGCCACCGTCGCGGGCAATGTGGAGACCTCCCAGGCGGTCACCGGTGCGCTTTACGCCGCGCTCGGTGTCCAGGCCGAGGGCTCGGGCACCATGAACAACCTCACCTTCGGCAATGACCGGGTGCAGTATTACGAGACCGTCGCCAGCGGTTCGGGCGCCGGCGACGGCTTCGACGGCGCGGATGCCGTGCAGACCCATATGACCAACTCCCGGCTGACGGACCCCGAAGTGCTGGAGTGGCGCTACCCCGTCCGCGTCGACAGCTTCGCCATCCGCTCCGGCAGCGGCGGTACGGGCCGCTGGCACGGCGGCTGCGGGGTCGAGCGGCGGCTGCGCTTCCTGGAGCCGATGACCATCGCCCTGCTGACCAACCACCGCCGGGTCGCGCCGTACGGCATGGCGGGCGGCGCCCCGGGCGCACTGGGCGCCAACTCCATCGAGCGGGCGGACGGTGCGCACGAGGCCCTGGCGGGCTGTGACGCGGCGGACGTCGGCGTGGACGATGTGCTGGTGCTGCGCACACCGGGCGGCGGTGGATACGGGGTGCCGGACGGGCCGGGGTGATTCCCCGGGCGGCCTCGCCGAGGTCCCGTGCGGTTCGGCCGTGCCCCAACGGGGCGCGGGGAACGGCGCGACCGGCCACGGCGCGACCGGCCACGGAGCAGCTGGCCTCGGCGCGACCGGCCACAACGCGACCGCAGACACATGACGGCACTGCTCGGCACGCCCCGCGCGGCGCTCAGCGCATGCGGAGAAAGCGGACCGGTGTCCCCGGTACCGCCTGTGCCACGGTGGCCAGACAACGCTCGGGGACGACACCGATGACCGGGTAGCCGCCGGTCGTGGGGTGGTCGTGCAGGAAGAGGACCGGCAGGCCGTCGGGCGGGACCTGGAGGGCGCCCAGGGGCATGCCCTCGCTGGGGAGTTCGCCGGTACGGGCGCGCTCCAGGGGCGGTCCTTCGGTGCGCAAGCCGATGCGGTTGCTGGCGGGGGAGACCCGGAAGCGACCGGTGGTGAGGGTGTGCAGACCGGCGTCGGTGAACCAGGTGTCGCGTGGGCCGGGCAGGAACGGAAGGAGGAGTTCCGGCACCGGGCCGCGGTGCGGGACGGTATCGGTGCCGGCCGGGGGGCCGTGCGGGTCGCCCAGCGGGAGGACCGCGCCGTCGGTGAGCGGGTCCGGGCCCAGGCCGGAGAGCAGATCGGTGGCGCGGCTGCCGAGGACCGGTTCGGCGTCGACACCGCCGGCGAAGGCGAGATACGAGCGCAGACCGTGGGTGGCGGGTCCCGCGTCCAGGACGGCGCCCGCCGGCACCCGGACCGGGGCGCCCCAGGGGGCCGGGCGGCCGTCGATGGTCACCGGGCAGGGAGCGCCCGTGACGGCGACGGTGGTGGCCGTACGCACCCGCAGGGCGCAGCCCGTGAGCGTCGTCTCCAGAGTGGCGGCGGACCCGGGGTTGCCCACCAGGCGGTTGGCGAGCCGGTGCGCGGGTGCGTCGAGGGCGCCGGCCCGCGGCACACCCAGGTGGGCGTGGCCGGGCCTGCCGAGGTCCTGGACGGTGGTGAGCGCACCGGCCCGGACGACCGAGAAGGCGCGGTCGGTCATCAGGCGGTCTCCTGCGGGACGAAGCGGACGCGGGTGCCGGGTGCGAGCAGCGCCGCCGGTTCACGGCGCGGGTCCCACAGCACGGTGCCGGTGGTGCCGATCAGCTGCCAGCCGCCGGGGGAGGAGCGCGGATAGACACCGGTGTACGGGCCGGCGAGGGCGACCGAGCCGACCGGGACCTTGGTGCGGGGCGTGTCCCGGCGCGGTACGTGCAGTGGCTCGGGCAGACCGGTCAGATAGCTGAAGCCGGGCGCGAAGCCGCAGAAGGCGACATGGAATTCCGTGGCCGAGTGCAGCCGCACCACCTCGTCGGGGGCGACGCCCCACAGCGCGGCGACTTCGGCGAGATCGGGGCCGTCGTAGCGGACCGGGATCTCCACGCAGGGCCGGTCGCCGGCGGTGAGCGGCGGAATGTCCCAGGCGGCGAGTTCGGCGATGAGCCCACGGGGGTCGGCGAGGCCGTCGAGGAGCACCGTACGGGCGGCCGGCACGATCTCGCGCAGTGGCGGCAGGGCTCCGTCGGCGGCCCGGCGCAGCAGTTCGGCGTGCAGTGCCTCGACCTCCTCGGCACTGTCCAGCTCGATGAGCAGCCCGTGTTCACCGACCGGCAGCGGCCTCATACGAAGCTCCGTACGTGGACGCCGGCCGCGGTCAGCTCGGACCGGACCCGCCGGGCGAGGTCCGCGGCTCCGGGGGTGTCGCCGTGCAGACACAGCGAACGGGCCGTGATGCCCACGCGCCGGCCGTCGCGGGCGGTGACGGCGTGGTCGCGGGCCATGCCGAGGGCGCGCTTGACGACCTCGTCGGGGTCGTGGATCACCGCGCCCGGTTCACGGCGCGGTACCAGGGTGCCCTCAGGGGTGTAGGCCCGGTCGGCGAACGCCTCGCCGACCACGGGCAGCCGGGCCTCCCGGGCGGCCTCGTGCAGCCGGGAGCCGGGCAGTCCGAGGACCGGCAGCCCGCCGCCCGCGGTGCGGATGCCGTCGATGACGGCGCGGGCCTGCTCCTCGTCGTGGACACACCGGTTATAGAGCGCGCCATGGGGTTTGACATAGCCGACGTGCGCACCGGCGGCGCGCGCGAAGACCTCCAGAGCACCGATCTGGTAGGCGATCTCGGCGGCCAGCTCGTCCGGCGGTACGTCCATCGCGCGGCGGCCGAAGCCGGCCAGATCGCGGTAGGAGACCTGGGCGCCGATGACCACACCGCGCTCGGCGGCCAGTTCGCACACCCGGCGCATCGTGGCCGGGTCGCCGGCGTGGAAGCCACAGGCGACATTGGCGCTGGTGACGACGGAGAGCAGGGCCTCGTCGTCGGTGAGCTGCCAGCGGCCGAAGCCTTCCCCGAGGTCGGCATTGAGGTCGATGACGGGAGGGGTCCCCATGCTGCGCTCGCTCATGCCGAAACCTCGCTCCGCTCGGCCCCGCATTCGCGAGGCGCGCACCTTCCGCTGATTTGCTCGCTGCGCTCGCTCATGTGTGTCCGTTCCAGGGGTGCTCGGGGCCGACGCGCTGCGCACTGCGCGGCGTACGGGGCCCGTGTGCGGGCAGGGCGGGCGGGGACTTCCGGCCGGCCCGTATCCGTAGTGACTACCCCCGAGGGCACTTGAGCCGACCGGCACCGAGGACAACGTAGAGGATCGTTCAACGATCCGACAAGAGGTGTCTGCGAACCGTTCACGGGTGCGTTGTTTCGTCCTCCCATCTGGGATTGACTTTCGCTCAACGACACCGGGACGGCTCGAACCCGCCGCCCGGTACGGCGCGAGAGCGGGGAGCGGAATGGCCGGCGGAGTGGCGAAGAACGATCAGGGGCGGCTCACCGAGGTCTCGGGCCTGGAGCGGGACCGTCCCCTGCTGGGCCGCTCCAGCACGGCCGAGCGGGTCGCCGACATCCTGCGCGACCGGATCACCGAGGGCTACTTCCCGCCCGGCGCCCGGCTCTCGGAAGAGAGCATCGGCGGTGCGCTGGGCGTCTCCCGCAACACGCTGCGGGAGGCGTTCCGGCTGCTGACCCATGAGCGGCTGCTGGTGCACGAACTCAACCGCGGGGTGTTCGTCCGCGTGGTGACGGTCGAGGACCTGGAGGACATCTACCGGGTGCGCACCCTCGTGGAGTGCGCGGCGGTACGGGGGCTGGGGCAGGGGCCCTACGACGCCGGCGTGGCCGAGGTCATCGCGGCGATCGAGGCCGCCGTACAGGCCGGCGAGGCCGCCTCGGCGGACCGGGAGTGGCAGGCGCTCTCGACGGCCAACATCCGCTTTCACCAGGGCGTCGTGGCCCTGGCGGGGAGTCCGCGCACGGACGAGCTGATGCGCGGTGTGCTCGCCGAACTCCGGCTGGTCTTCCATGTCATGGCCGACCCCCGGCGCTTTCACGCGCCCTATCTGACCCGTAACCGCCAGATTGTCGAGGCGCTGCAGGCGGGCGATGCCGCCGAGGCCGAGCGGCTGTTGTTGTCCTATCTGGAGGACTCGCGCAACCAGCTGTCGGGGGCGTACGCGCAGCGCATCGCGGAGGGGTGAGGGGCGGGGGGAGGTGCTGCGAAGGCCGTCCCGGGAAGTGCCGCAGATCTGTTGTTGCAGACCCCTTGTCGGATCGTTGAACAATCGCCTAGCCTCCGCTGCAATCTCTTCATCTCCTCATGGGCCCTGTGGGGTCCCCGTACGCGGAAGGCGGATCCATGATCGTGCTCCTCGGCGTGCTCGTGGTCGTGATCGGCTTCGCCACGAAACGCAATCCCTTGCTGGTCGTGGGGGTGGCCGGCATCGCGACCGGCCTCCTCGGCGGGCTGTCACCGGGCAAGGTGCTCGCCGCGTTCGGCGAAGGCTTCGCCGGCAGCCGGGCGGTGACGATCTTCGCGATCACCCTCCCGGTCATCGGCCTCCTGGAGCGCTACGGCCTCCAGGAGCAGGCCCGTAACCTCATCGCCCGGTTCGCCAAGCTCACCACGGGCCGTTTCCTCGCGCTCTACCTGGGGCTGCGGCAGATCGGCGCGGCGGTGGGACTGACCCAGGTCTTCGGCCCGGCCCAGACCGTCCGCCCGCTTGCCGTCCCCATGGCCGAGGGCGCGGCCGAGCGCAAATACGGCGGACTCCCGGACCGCACACGGGAGAAGGTCCGGTCGTTCGCCGCCAGCGCGGACAACGTCGGCCTCTTCTTCGGGGAGGACGTCTTCCTCGCCGTCGGCTCGATCCTGCTGATCACCGGCTTCGTCAACACCACCTACGGCACCCACCTCGAACCGCTGCAGCTCGCGCTGTGGGCGATCCCCACCGCCGTGTGCGCCTTCGTGGTCCACGGGTGGCGCCTGCTGCGCCTGGACCGCCAGTTGGAACGCGAACTGCTCACCGCCCATGCCCACGACACCGCCGCAGTGGAGGCCGCCAAGTGATCAAGGCAGAGTGGTTCTACTGGCTGGTGGGCCTCAGCTTCCTGGTGATGGCCTCCCAAATGCTCGCCGACCGCAGCAACCCCAAGCGCTTCGGTACCGGTACCTTCTGGGGCCTGATCGGCGCCGGCTTCATCTATAGCAGCTGGGTCGTCACCAAGCAGGCACCCGCCGAGCCGCTGGGCGTCGCGGTGCTGGTCATGGCCTGTCTGGCCGGTTTCGGTTTCACCGGACGCGGCACCCCGCGCACCACCACCCCCGAGCAGCGCGCCGCGAGCGCCACCAGGCTCGGCAACCGGCTGTTCGTTCCGGCGCTCACCATCCCGGTCGTCGCCATGGCCTGCGCCATCGGCGTCAAGCACCTGTCCTTCGGGGGCGAGCCGGTCCTTGAGGAGGGCAGCGAGACCATCCTGGGCCTCGGCATCGGAGCCGTCGTCGCCCTCGTCGTCGGCATGGTCATCCTCCGTGAGAAGCGGATCTCCGTGCCCGTGCAGTCCGGCCGTTCCATGCTGGAGGCGATGGGCTGGGCCATGCTGCTGCCGCAGATGCTGGCCACCCTGGGCGCCATCTTCCAGGTCTCCGGCGTCGGCGACCAGGTCGGCAAGCTGACCCTCTCCGTCCTGCCCGAGGACTCGCTCTACATTGCGATCGTCGTCTACTGCGTGGGCATGTTCGCCTTCACCATGATCATGGGCAACGCCTTCGCCGCCTTCCCCGTGATGACCGCGGCCGTCGGCTGGCCCGTCCTGGTCGGGCACTTCGACGGCAACGCCCCCGCCGTGCTGGCCATCGGCATGCTCGCCGGATTCTGCGGCACCCTCGTGACCCCCATGGCCGCCAACTTCAACATCGTCCCGGCGGCGCTGCTGGAACTGAAGGACCAGTACGGGCCCATCAAGGCCCAGCTGCCCACCGCGGGTGTGCTGCTGGGCTGCAACATCGTGATCATGGCGCTGTTCGCTTTCTGAGGCCGCTCCCACTACGCGCCGCTCCCACTACGCGCCGCTCCCACTACGCACCGCGCCACGCACCGCCGTGCCACGCACCGCCGTGGCGCGGCGCGGCACCCGGGCCCTCACCCGCCCCGTCCCCGCTCGACCAGTCGCACCAAGGATGACCGTATGACCCGGGTACTGCTGACCGGATTTGCACCCTTCGACGGTGAATCCATCAACCCCTCCTGGCAGGCGGTCCGCGCCGCCGCGGCCGAACCGCCCGCCGGCATCGAGGCGTCCGCCGTCCAACTGCCCTGCGTCTATGGAGCCTCGGTCGCGGTGCTGCGCGCCGCGATCGAGGAGACCCACCCCGAGATAGTGGTGTGCGTCGGCCAGGCGGGCGGCCGGCCCGACATCACCGTCGAACGCCTCGCCGTCAACGTCGACGACGCCCGTATCCCCGATGCCACGGGCGCCGAACCCATCGACGAGGCGATCGTGCCCGGCGGCCCCGCCGCGTACTTCTCCACCCTGCCGATCAAGGCATGTGTGGCGGCCGTCCGCGCCGCCGGACTGCCCGCCTCCGTCTCCAACACCGCGGGCACCTTCGTCTGCAACCACGTGTTCTACGGCCTCGCCCACCTCATCGCCACCGAACTTCCCGGTATACGCGGCGGATTCGTCCACGTCCCCTACACGCCGGAACAGGTCGTCGACCGCGCCGAGCCGTCGCTCCCGGCCGACGCCGTAGCCCGGGCCCTGCGCGAGATCGCCCTCACCGCCGCGCACACCCGCACCGACATCCGCGTCGCCGGCGGGGCCACCCACTGAGACCGGCACCGGCGCCCACGGGACCTGGCGGCCGGCCACCGCGCGCCACGCCGTAGACTGTCGCGTCGGCCCGTGAGCGGTTCCGTGAACGGCCCGTGAGCGGTCCGTGAGCGGTCCGTCAACGGATCCACCAGCGGTTCCACCCATGAGCGGATCCGCGCCGTTTCGTCCGTTGTCAGTGCGAGCGCCTACTCTGTGCGACGTGACTTTTCCCGCCCCGGGGGCCGCTGCGCCCCAGCTCAACGGCCCTCACCGGCCTGCGCCGGGCCCGGCCGCCGACGAAGGCCTGGCCCGCCGGCTGCGTGCCCTGGCATGCACCGCGCCGCTGCACGACCTCGATGTGCGCAAGGCCAACCTCGCGGGCGAGTACGGCGTCTACGCCATGGCGGAGGTGGCGCTCGCCGTCATCGACCTCGTCACCCTCAACATGGACTTCGACACCGGCGCCGACCACGAGGAAATAGTGGCGAAGGTGCTCCCCCGGGTTGCCGCCCAGGCCACCCGCCGTCCTACGGGCGAGCATGAGCGGGTGGCCCGCTGGGTGCTGGAGAACCTGATCAACGTCGGCAGCGTCGACCGCGGCTTCCGGGCCGTCTACGGCACCTTCGACACCGAAGGCCAGTACGTCCGCCGCGACTACGACTTCAAGCTCATCGAGGAGGTCCCCGGCGCCGGCGGCAGCGTCTTCCTGCGGGCCACCGACGAAGCGGTCAACGTCCTGGTCGGCGCGCTCGACACGGACGTCACCAGCGCCCAGATCGCCGCCGAGGTCAAGCTGGAGGTGCTGATCAACCGCGGCCGGCTGGCCGACGCCCAGCTCGCCGCCGAGCAGGCCCGCTACCGCACCGTGCAGTATGCGGAGACGCTGCGCAGGACCCTGGACGCCACCCGCCGCAACGTCCGCGCCGTGGACTGGCTGGAGACCGTCCCGGACATGATCAACGAGGCGCTGGACCACGTCGCGGACCGCTACCGCCACGAGAACGCCATCCTGACGAACATCCGCAAGGCCCGGGACGAGACCGAGGAGCCCGAGCACAAGCGGCGGGCCGCCGAGCTCGTCGACATCGTCAAGGACTGCATCCGCCGCCACACCCAGCTCCAGTCCCGGCTGCTGGAGGCCGGGCCGCTGTTCCGCGCCGAGCAGGACCGGCAGGCCTTCGCCACCCCCGTCGCCCGCTCCGGACTCGACCTGTACGGCCAGTTGGTCGCCCCCCTGCTGCCGCTCCCCGCCGAGCAGGCCATCCGCGTCACCGACGCCTTCTTCGCCAAGGGCACGGGGCTGCGCACCCCGTCGGCCGTGCGCGTCGGGGATCTCGTCGAGATGCTGCTCACCCCGCCCATGGAGCGGGAGCACCTCGGCGCCGAGATGCCCGAGCCGGACCTGGTCGCCACCCCGGACGACAGCCGCTTCAGCGAGGCCCAGCTCGACGCCGCGATGGCGCTGCTCGACCTGCCCGCCGACGCGCCCCGCCGGCTCTCCGGCCTGCTCGCCGAGGCGCGCCGCAGCGACCCCGAACTCCCCTACCTCGTCGCCCTGCTGGCGGTACACGCCGCCAGCCCGCCGGTCGGTACGGCCTACCGCCAGGGCGAACAGCAGCTGCTGTTCGCCGTCGACGACGGCACGGAGCTGATAGACCCCGAGTTCGGCGGCGCCGACCTCATCGTCGGCACGGCACTGCTGGACTCCGCCGGAATGGCCGCGGACCGCTCGGAGGTGGCCTGATGCGCCGTGCCCAGGGTGAGCGGCCGGCGAACGGCGGGGCGCGCCCGGTCCGGCAGGGCTGTGGCGCGCCGGGCGGCCGTCCGCCGTCGCGCCGGCCCGAGATGTCCCAGACCGTCCCCTGCAAGGAGCTTGTTCCGTGACCCAGTACGACGAGACGCCGCAGCCGGACCTGGCGTCCGGGACCGGTGAGCCGGGCTGGGGCGCGCCCACCGCCGACGCCGAGCCGGCCGCGGCGGGGCCCTTCGCCAGGCTCTCGGCTTCTTCCCCGCTCTCGACATCAGTCGAGCGGGGGGACTCCCATGGGCAGGGGAGGAGCCCCCAACCCCTCACCCCCGCCGATGCCGCCGACGCCGCACGGCTGGTCTCCTTCGGCCTCCAGCCCAAGCTGCTGCCCGCCCGCGACGCCGAATACGGCGAACTCCTGCGCCGCTATCGGGACGACCCCGCCTTCGCCCGGCTCGCCGACGCCGTCGCTACCGGCCTCGGCCTGGTCGTCCTGGAGGTGTCCACCCGCGCCGGGATGGCCGTCACCGCCGACGAGGACTCCGTCTTCGCCGTACGGATGGGCGACTACGCCCGGCGTGCCTCCGCCGACTCCGCCGACCGCTTCCTGCACGGCCTGGCCCATCTCGCCGTCGCCGCGCTGGCCTTCCCGCGCCCCGAGGACCTCGCCGACGACGGCTATATCGGCCGGATCACGGTCAATGGCGTCGATGCCTTCGTCCGGCAGGCCTGCCGCCGGCTGGAGGAGCGCGCCGAGCAGGAGGGCGAGAACACCGACCCGGCCACCAACGCCCCCGGCCTGGAGTCCGCCTGGCGCATCTACGCGCGGCGCAGCGCGACCGGCGCCACCAAGGACGCCCGCCGGCTGGCCGGTTCCACCACCGGCATCATCGCCAAGGCCGTCACCTTCCTCGTCGACTCCGGATTCCTCCAGCGCACCGGTGACGACGCCGGCGGCGCCTACCGCACCACCGCCCGCTATCAGCTCCAGGTCCGCGACATGGCCGGCAGCGCCGCCATGGCCGAACTGCTGGAGCTGGGCATCGTCCCCGTCGCCGACGGCAGTGCCGCACTGCTGCCGGGCGAGGACACCGACGACCTCGACCTGGTCGCCGGCGCCGGACTGCCCTTCCACTCCGGCTGACGGGGCCGTCCGACCGCTGACGCGGTGGCCCCCCGCCGCCGCTCCGACCGCCTACCGAACACGACAACGAGAGTCCGCCATGTACGAGCTGTCCCGGGTCCGCCTCTACTCCATCGGGCCCGCCGGTGCGCGCTACGCCAACACCGTCATGGACCTGCGCGGAGTCGGTGCGCCCGTACCCCAACCGGCCCCGGCCCAGGCGGACTTCTTCGAGGACGAACCGGTCGGCCCGCCGCGCCGCCCGGCCCCCGCGGGCGTGCTCTTCCTGGAGAACGGCGGCGGCAAGTCCGTCCTGCTGAAGCTGATCTTCTCGGTGATGCTGCCCGGCCACCGCAACACCCTCGGCGGCGCCAGCTCCGGTGTGCTGCGCAAGTTCCTGCTCGCCGACGACTGCGGCCACGTCGCCCTGGAGTGGCAGCACGTCCTGACTGGCGAGAGCGTGGTCGTCGGCAAGGTGAGTGAATGGCGCGGCCGGCAGGTCTCCAACGACCCCCGGAAGTTCGCCGAGGCCTGGTACAGCTTCCGGCCCGGCCCCGGCATGAGCCTGGACTCCCTCCCCGTCGCCGAGGCCACCGTCGTCCGCCCCCGCCAGGAGAGCGGCGAGGGCAGCTCCGGCGCCCAGGGCCGCCGCCGGACGATGAAGGGCTTCCGCGACATCCTCACCGAGGCCGGGAAGAACTACCCCAATCTGGATGTCGTCTGGGAAGAGATCCACGAGCGCTGGAACGAGCACCTCGGCGAGCTGGGGCTGGACCCGGAGCTCTTCCGCTACCAGCGGGAGATGAACGCCGACGAGGGCGAGGCGGCCGGCCTGTTCGCGGTCAAGAACGACTCGGACTTCACCGACCTGCTGCTGCGCGCCGTCACGGACACCCGCGACACCGACGGCCTCGCCGATCTGGTGCACGGCTTCGCCCACAAGCTCGGCCGGCGCGCCGAACTCACCGCCGAACGGGACTTCACGGCCGGCTCCCTCGATCTGCTCTCGCGCATCGCCGACGCCGCCGAGCAGCGCGAACGCGCCCGCGAGGTGCATGCCGGAGCCGAGCGCCGCACCCGCGGCCTCGCCCAGCGGCTGCACGCCCGGGGCACCGAGGAGCGCGGCCGCGCCGCCGAGCTCGCCGAGCAGGTCGCCGCCGCGGCGCACCGCGTCACCGACGCCGAGCGGGTGCGCGAGCGCCGCTCCCTGGTCTCCGCCGAACTCGCCTACCGGCACGCCTCGCTGGCGCTGGCCGCCGCGGAGAAGGGCGCCGCCGCCCAGCGCCGGGAGCTCAATGACGCCCGTACGCTGCACAGCGCCTGGCAGGCCGCCGAGATCGCACTGCGGCACCGCGCCGCCGCGGACCGTTCCGCGCGGGTCGCCGCCGCCATCCGCGAGGCCGAGCGGGACGCCGCCCCCGCGCTCGCCGCCCGTGCCACCGCCGCCACCGACCTGGTGCGCGCCCTGCACGCCGCGGCCGAGGCCGGTGAGCGGATCGCCAACGAGGAGGAGGAACGCTCCGCAGCCCTCCAGGAGGCCGGCGAATCGGCGCATCGCGACGCCACCACCGCCGCCACCCACGCCCAGCGCGCCCGCAGTGAGGCCGAGCACCTCAAGCAGCGGCTCGCCGAGGTCGCCGAGGAGACCGCCGAGGCCGTCCGGGCCGGCTGGCTGGACGACAGCGCCCCCGACGCCGACCCGGCCCGCGCCGCACTCGCCGCCTCGGACGCCGAGAAGACCGCCGTCGAGGCCTGGGACTCGGCCCGCGAAGCCGCCCGGCAGGCCACCGACCGGGCCCGTGAGGCCACCGCCCGGCACTCCGCCGCCGAGCTGACGGCGGCCCGCGCCGAGGACGCCGCCGAGGCCGCCGAGCGGGCATACGAGGCCGAGCGCCGGGCCGCCGAGTCCATCGGTGCCGAACAGCGGCTCGCCGACCTCCTCGGACTCCCGCAGTCCGAGGCCAAGTCCCTGGGCGTGCCCGGCCCCCGTGCGGCCACGTCCGGCCCGGACCCGAGCGCCCCGCGCCGTCCCACCGCCGGCCCGCTGACCGCCGAGGAGCTGGACCGCAACGCCGACGGGCTGCACGAGCTGCTGGAGGAGGGCGTCACCGCCGCCGAACGCCAGCTGTTCGACCTGCGCACGGCCGCCGCCGACGATGCGCGGATCCTCGGCGCGCTGGGCGACGGCGGTCTGCTGCCGCCGGGGCCCGATGTGCTGACCGCCGTGGAGTATCTCGGCGAGCACGGCGTCCCCGCGCTGCCGGGCTGGCGCTATCTCGCCCAGTCCGTCGACCCGGCCGACCACACCCGGGTGCTCGCCGCCCGCCCCGAGCTGGTCGACGGCGTGATCATCACGGATCCGGACACCCACGCGCGGGCCCGTGAGGTGCTCGCCCAGGCCGCGCTGCTGCCGCGCTCGGCCGTCGCGGTCGGCACCGCCGCCGCGCTGCTCGCGCCCACACCCGCCCCCGAAGAGCGGGACACCGGCGTCTTCCTCGTCCCGCCGAACCCGGCGATGCACGACGAATCCGCCGCGGACGAGGAGCGCCAGGCGCTGCGGGCGCGCGCCATAGAGCGGGACGAGGAGATCCGGGCGCTGGCCGCCCGGCTCTCCGGGGACCGGGCGCTGGCCGCCCGGCTCGGCTCGTGGCGTACGGGCTGCCCGGCCGGCCGCCTCGGTGAGCTGGCCGCCGCCGCGGAGGAGACCCGGACGGCCGCGGAGGAGGCCGCCGCGGAGCTGGCCGAGGCCCGCGCGGCCCGCGCCGAGACCGACGAGGTCGCGGCCGAGGCCACCCGGGTGCGCGACGAGCGCCAGGAGACCGCCCAGCGCGCCCGCCGTGCCGCCGATCTGCTGGCCGGGCTCGCCCACCGGCTGCGCGAGCGTGCCTCCTGGCAGTCCCGGATGCGTGAACTCGTCGACGAGGGAGCCGAGTTCGAGGCCCGCGCCGAGGAGTGCGTGGACCGCGCGCGGGCCGCCGACGAGGACCGCAGGGCGGCCCAGCGCGCCGCCGACGACGCCCGTCGCACCGCCCGTGCGCTGCGCGCCGAGCGTGCCGAGATCGCCGGTGTACCGGACGATCCGGGCGAGGCTCCGGAGGCCCCGAGCGCCTCCCTGCCCGCGCTGCGCGAGGCCTACCGCGCCGCCTCCCAGCTCTACGAGAAGGTCGGTGTCGGCGCCGATCTGCGCGCCGAACAGGCCCGCGCCGAGGGGGAAGAGAGCGCCGCCCTGGCCGAGTTGAACCGCCTCACCAACAAGGTCCGTACCCGCGCGGAGGCGCTCCTGGAGAGTCCGGACGCGGCCGACGGCCCGTCCCGGCAGGCCGCCGCGGCCCGCGCCGAATCGCTGGTGCAGATGCTGGAGACCCGCGCCTCGACCGCCAGCGAGCAGCTCGGCCGGCTGCGCGGTGAGGCCGAGCGGCTCGCCCCCACGGACGGCGACGCGCACACCGAGCTGCCCGAGGAACTGGTGCCCGCGGACGCCGACCGCGCCAAGGAGCTGCTGCGCACCGCGGCGGGCGAACTGGCCACCGCCACCGAGGCGCTGACGGCGGCCCGCGACCGGCACGAGGAGCTGCTGCGCGGCCACCGTGCCGCCGAGGACGCAGCCGGCGGCTTCGACGAGACCGCCGCCCTGCTGCGCGATCTGCTCCGTGACCACCAGGACGCCGAGGACGCGGCGGACGGGCAGATCGAGCCGTACGCCGGCCGGCTGGAGGACGCCCGGCAGGCCGCCGCCGAGTCCCGCCGCTCGCTGCGTGGCTGCGCCGCCGATCTGTCCACCGCGGATTCCGCGGTGCGCGAGGCGAGCGACATCCTCGTACGGCACGCCAACTCCACCCGCTACGAACAGGTCCGTACCCCCGCCCGCCAGCAGATCCGCGAGCTGCCCGCCGCGGCCCTCCCGGACCATGCCGCCAAGTGGGCGGAAGCCTTCGCCCCCCGGCTGCGGGTGCTCACCGACGAGCTGGCGCAGCTGGAGCGCAACCGCGACTCCATCGTCGACCGGCTCCGCGGCCTGGTCGAGTCGTCGCTGACGACGCTGCGCTCCGCCCAGCGGCTGTCGCGGCTGCCCGAGGGGCTGGGGGAGTGGTCCGGGCAGGAGTTCCTGCGGATCCGGTTCGAGGACCCCGACCAGGCCACGCTCACCGAGCGGCTCGGCGAGGTGATCGACGAGGCGACCCGCGCGGCCGTCAAGAAGAACAGCGATCTGCGGCGGGACGGGATGTCCCTGCTGCTGCGCGGCGTCAGCGCGGCGCTGCAGCCGCGCGGGGTGGCCGTGGAGATCCTCAAGCCGGATGCGGTGCTGCGCGCCGAGCGGGTGCCGGTCGGGCAGATGGGCGATGTGTTCTCCGGTGGCCAGCTGCTGACCGCCGCCATCGCGCTGTACTGCACGATGGCCGCGCTGCGCAGCAACGACCGGGGCCGCGACAAGCAGCGGCACGCCGGCACGCTGTTCCTGGACAACCCCATCGGCCGCGCCAACGCGACCTATCTGCTGGAGCTGCAGCGTGCCGTCGCCGATGCGCTGGGCGTCCAGCTGCTCTACACCACCGGCCTGTTCGACACCACCGCGCTCGCCGAGTTCCCGCTGGTCATCCGGCTGCGCAATGACGCGGATCTGCGGGCCGGGCTGAAGTACATCAGCGTCGAGGAGCATCTGCGGCCGGGCCTGCCGCAGCAGGACCCGTCCGGCGAGGCGGTGCACGGCCAGATCACGGCGACGCGGATGTACCGCCGTCCGGAGGACCCGGCCCCTGAGGAGCGGGCGGACCCGGCCGGCGGATGACGGGCGGCGCGGGAGGCCTGCGGGCGGTCAGACCACCACCACCGACCGCAGGACCTCCCCGCGCTGCATCTTGGCGAAGGCCGGTTCGATGTCGTCGAGCGCGATGGTTTCGCTGATGAACCGTTCCAGATCGAGCTTGCCGCTCAGGAACAGATCGATCAGGACCGGGAAGTCGCGGCTGGGCAGACAGTCGCCGTACCAGGATGACTTCAGCGCGCCGCCGCGTGAGAAGAGGTCGATGAGCGGCAGTTCGATCCGCATGTCCGGTTCGGGGACGCCGACCTGGACCAGCGTGCCGGCCAGATCGCGCATGTAGAACGCCTGCCGGTAGGTCTCCGGACGGCCCACCGCGTCGATCACCACATCGGCGCCGTGCCCGCCGGTGAGCGCCCGGACCGCCTCGACGGGGTCCGTACCACGGGAGTTGACGGTGTCGGTGGCGCCGAACCGTTCGGCGGCGTCCAGCTTGCCGTCGTCGAGGTCCACGGCGATGACCCGCCGCGCCCCGGCCCGGGAGGCGCCCGCGATGGCGGCGTTGCCGACGCCGCCGCAGCCGATGACGGCGACGGTGTCCCCGCTGCCCACTCCGCCGGTGTGCACCGCCGCGCCGTACCCGGCCATTACCCCACAGCCGATCAGCCCCGCCGCCTCCGGGCGCGCCGACGGGTCGACCTTCACCGCCTGCCCGGCGGCGACCAGGGTCTTCTCGGCAAAGGCGCCGATGCCCAGGGCCGCGGTCAGCTCCGTGCCATCCCCCAGGGTCATCGGCTGGGCGGCATTGCGGGAGGCGAAGCAGTACCAGGGGCGGGCACGACGGCAGGCGCGGCACTGCCCGCACGGCGCCCGCCAGGCGAGCACCACATAGTCGCCGGGCGACAGTTCGGTGACCCCGGGGCCGACGTCCTCGATCACCCCGGCCGCCTCATGGCCGAGCAGATAGGGAAAGTCCTCGCCGATCGCGCCGTCGCGATAGTGCAGATCGGTGTGGCACACCCCGCAGGCCTGGACGGTCACGAGCACTTCGCCCGGACCGGGATCGGGCACGAGGATCGGCAGCACCTCGACGGGGGCGCCCTTCTTGAGGGCGACGACGGCGCGGGCTTCGTGCGGCATGTCTCACTCCTAAAACAGCGCCTGCGGCGGCGGCCTGCGGGTAGCACGCGTGAGGTGGCACGGATGCCTGTGAGGGGTGGGAGTGGTGCGCTGTGCTGAGAACGGGGGCAGTGGTGGAGGACGGTCCACCTCTGTCGCCGTGTTGCCTATAGTGCGCTTGGTTGCGCTATAGGAGACATGCTGGAAGTCCGTCAGGGATACGTCAAGGGGGATTTTCCGCTACGGCACGCCCTGTCCGCTCAACCCGCGTACCCCATCAGGCGGGAGAGGTCGGCGGCCGCCTTCGCCGCCCGTTCCGCGAGCTCCGGCAGCAGTGGACGCTCCATCCGGTACGCCGGCCCCGAGACGCCGATCGCGCCGATCACCGCGCCGTCGTGGGCCCGCACCGGCGCCGCCACCGCGTTCAGCCCGATCTCCAACTCCTCGCTGGTGCAGGCGAATCCGTCCTCCAGCGCCGCGGCCAGCTGCTCGCGCAGACCGGCCGCCGTGGTCAGGGTGTGCTCGGTGAATCGCGGCAGCTTGCGGGTCGCCAGGGTCTCCCGGCGCGGGGCCGGCAGATGCGCCAGCAGGACCTTGCCGCTGGCGGTGGCGTGCAGCGGGGTCCGGCGGCCCAGCCAGTTGTACGCGGTGACCGCCGCGGAGCCCCTGGCCTGCATGATGTTGACCGCCGCATCGCCGTCCAGCACCGCGATGTTGGCGGTCTCCCCGGTGTCTTCGGCGAGCGCCCGGCACACCGGCTGGCCCTCCTGGGAGATGTCCAGCCGGATCGCCGCGGCACCCGCCAGCCGCAGCACCCCGGCGCCCAGGAAGTACTTCCCGCGGTCCTTCTCCTGCTCCACCAGCCCGCGGTTCTCCAGCACCCCGAGGATCCGGAACGCGGTCGACTTGTGGACGCCCAGCTCCTCGGAGATCTCGGTCACCCCGGCCTCGCCCAGCTTGGCCAGGATCTCCAGCACGCTCACCGCGCGGTCCACGGACTGGACGGATCCCGCCCCGCCGCGCCGTTCCTCGGACCGGTCGTCCGCCGTCTCGCTCGTCTTCGACATGGGTCTTTGTGTCACCACCCGGTGGCCCCGCGGGGCACGTCTGAAGGCATCTGCCGGGAAGCCCTTGACGGCCCGCTTCCCGGCTTGGATTCTGTTGCGCATCGCGCTTTGCGATGCGTTATTCAGAACACATGATACCGATCAGCGCGAGGGGGGCCAGATGATTCCCGTCTGCCGCATCGAGGACCTGCCCGAGGGTGAGTCCGTCCGGATCGAGATCGACGACGCCACACCGGCCATCGCGGTCTTCCACGCCGAGGGCGGTTTCTACGCCGTCGATGACACCTGCAGCCACCAGGACGCCTCGCTCTCCGAGGGCTGGGTCGAGGGCTGCTTCGTCGAATGCCCGCTGCATGCGGCCCTGTTCGACCTGCGCACCGGAGCCCCGACCTGTCTGCCCGCCCGCCGGCCGGTGCGCACGCACCAGGTGGACGTCCTGGACGGCATCATTCATGTACGGCCTGCCGTGCGGGAAGAGGCGGTGGCGTAAAAAGGCCGGCCACGGTGAGCCGTGGCCGGCCGAAGTCGAACGCGGTTCCCCGGTCTCACGGGGCCCGAAGCAGCCCCTGGTCCCGTGCCCTGCGGGGCAGCAGGGGAACCGCTCACCACACCCATCCCGCCCGCCTCCGCGGCCACCCCGCGCGGCCGTTCACGCCGCCGCGCGATCGACCCTCGGCGGGCCCTCCCGTGACTCCCGGCGCTGCCGCCGCCGCGCCCGGCGCCGTTCGCGGCGCAGCTCCCGGGCCGTACTGCTCGGCTGCGACTGCACCCCGTTGCGCTGTACCCACACCTGGCGGGTCACCCAGACGTCCAGCACTCCCCAGGTGGCGACCACGGTGCTGGCGACCGTGCTGAGCACCGCGGGGAACGCGAGCCAGGAGCCCGCCAGCGTGCTCAGGAACGCCACCATGGCCTGTACCAGAGTGAGCGCCACGATGATCACGGCGCGCACCGCTGCGGTGCGCACCGGATCCGCCATCCGGGGCCGGGCCGCCGGTTCCTCCTGCCACAACGGATGTCTGCCGGTGTCCATGACCGCGTCACTCTCCCCGTACTCTCCCCGCACGTCCGGTCCTTGGTGGCTGCCCGGAATTCACCGGTACACGCCCTTGGAGCCGCACCCCGTCCCTTCTCATGGTCACGCACCGAACGCGCGCAGGGTTACCCGGGGTCAGGGTTACCCGGGGTAGAGCAAAACCGGCCAACCGACCGGCATGCGTCCGGACACCGATGGCATGGGTGGGTCCCGGAATCACGGGTGGGTTGTCCGGGAATCAACGGACAACTCGTGACGATACCTCCCCGGCACCTGCTCCGACCTCCGGAGAGGCCTTCGGCTCGGTCACCCGACAGTAGTAGGCTCGCGCCGTTTGTTGACGGAACACCACCCCCGTGCGCCGGGGTTGACGTAGGGGAGGCCATGCGCTTTCGCGGGAAGTCGGTCCGCCGGAAGATCGTGGCGTTGCTGCTCGTACCGTTGGTGTCCCTGACGTCCATGTGGGCGTTCATGACCTACCTCACCGGGCGGGAGGCCAACCAGCTGCTGGACGTCGGCAACGTCGTACAGAAGCTGGGGTATCCGGTCGAGGACGTCGTCCAGGCCCTGCAACGCGAGCGCCGGCAGAGCCTGCTGTACCTCGCCGACCGGCGCGGCGCCGACGCGCTCGATGAGCTCCGCGGCCGGGCCCGGGCCACCGACGAGGCCGTCACCCGGCTCCGCACCGACGCCGGCACCCGCGACGTCCGCGAGGACCTGACCGGCGACACCGGCAACCGGATGCGCAGCATCCTCAAGGGCCTGTCCGGCCTCGGCTCGCTGCGCGCCCAGGTCGAGGACAACACCGTCTCCCGCGACGAGGCCATGGAGGGCTACAACTCCCTGGTCGACCCCAGCTACGACTTCCTCGCCGCGCTCCACGCCCTGGAGAACGTGGAGATGGACAAGCAGGGCCGGGCGCTGGTCATCGTCACCCGCGCCCGGGAGGCCGTCGCCCGCGAGGACGCCCTGATGTCCGCGGTGCTCGCTTCCGGCACCATGAACAAACGCGATCTGCGGGCGCTGTCCGACCACGCCGCCGAGCGCCGGGTCCTCTACGACACCAGCCTTCCCATGCTGCCCCTGCGGGACCGCGGCCTCTACGAGGACTACTGGCGTTCCGCGAAGGCGCGCGAGCTGACGTCCTACGAGGACCGGGTGATCGCCGCCGGCGCACAGGACGGACCGCGGACGGTCAATGCCGAGCGCTGGAACACCGCGGCGAAGAAGGTCCTCGGCGACCTCCAGCGGATGGGCAAGGACGCCGGTGACCGCTACCAGGAGCGCGTCGCCCCGGTCGCCACGAACATCCTGCTCAAGGCCGCCATCGCCGGTGTCCTCGGCTTTGTCGCACTGCTGGTCTCGATCATCGTCTCGTTCCGGATCGGCCGCCGCCATGTGCGGGACCTCGTCCGGCTGCGCAAGGCCGCCCATGACGTCTCCGGCGTCCGGCTGCCGAGCGTCATGCGCCGGCTGGCGGCCGGCGAACAGATCGACGTGGAGACCGAGGCGCCCCGGCTCGTCTTCGGCCAGGACGAGACCGGCCAGGTCGGGCAGGCGCTCAACACCCTCCAGCGGGCCGCGATCGAGGCCGCCGTCAAACAGGCCGATATGCGCCGCGGCGTCTCCGACGTGTTCGTCAACCTCGCCCGCCGCAGCCAGGTCCTGCTGCACCGCCAGCTGACCCTCCTGGACGCCATGGAACGGCGCACCGAGGACACCGACGAACTCGCCGACCTCTTCCGGATCGACCATCTGACCACCCGTATGCGCCGGCATGCGGAGGGCCTGGTCATCCTCTCCGGCGCGGCCCCCTCCCGGCAGTGGCGCAAACCGATCCAGCTGATGGACGTGGTACGCGCGGCGGTCGCCGAGGTGGAGGACTACGAGCGGATCGAGGTGCGCCGGCTGCCGCGGCTCGCGGTGGACGGCCCCGCGGTGTCCGACCTCACGCACCTGATCGCCGAACTCCTGGAGAACGCCACGGTCTTCTCCCCGCCGCACACCGCCGTCCAGGTGCTGGGCGAGCGGGTCGCCAACGGCTACACCCTGGAGATCCACGACCGCGGCCTGGGCATGGCGCCCGACCTGCTGCTGGAGGCCAATCTCCGGCTCGCCGAAACCCCCGAGTTCGAGCTGTCCGACACCGACCGGCTCGGCCTGTTCGTGGTCAGCCGGCTCGCCCAGCGGCAGAACGTACGGGTCTCCCTGCAGCCCTCGCCGTACGGCGGCACCACCGCCGTGATCTTCCTCCCCGGGACGCTCCTCACCGAGACCGCCGACGGCGGCCGGGAGAGCGACGATCCGGCCGCCGGCGGCTCCGTCGGCAATGAACTGGAGCATGCGGCGGGCAAGTTGGCCGCGCTGTCGCAGCTGCCGGTGCCGCGGCCCGAGCGGGAGCGGGCGCCGGCCGTCATCGACGGACCGGTCGAACTCGAGGCGCCGCTCGGCCCGGACGAGCTGGGCCCGGACGAGCTGGGCCCCGACGACGAGGGCGGTCTCTTCCGGAAGCGGGAACGCGGCCGCGACCCGCAGGGGCCCGCCGCTGCACCGGCCGGTCCGTCCTCCGCACCGCGCGGTATCGCCCCGGTACCGCCCGCGCCGGAGGGCGAGCAGCACCAGCAGACCCAGGACCAGGCGCCCGGCGGCCTGGCACCGCTGCCGCGCCGCCGCCCGCCGGTGCTGGTCTCCGACCACGGCAGAACGGTCGACGACCGCGACGCACAGCGGAAGCCGGGCGCCGCACGTCCCGGCGGCCCGGAGAGCTCGGGCTCCGGGCGTTCCGCGGACCGGCCGTCGTCGTCCGCCGCGCCGCAGGACCCGGCACCGGACGCCGCACAGCCCGCCGGGGAACCGGTCACGCCCGCGCCGACCACGTCCACGGGCCTGCCCCGGCGGGTACGGCAGGCCAGCCTCGCGCCCCAGCTCAAGTCCGACCCCGCCGAGCCGGCGGAGGCGCGGCGGAGCACCGCGCCGCCCGCGGACGACCGGGACGCCGAGGCGGTACGCGCCCGGATGGCCTCGCTCCAGCGCGGCTGGCAGCGCGGCCGCCGCGACAACGGCGAGGACCCACGCGAGACCGGCAAGCCACCGCGGGGCGAGGACCCGGCCGCGGACACCACAGGCCCGGACACCACAGGCCCGGACGCCCGTGACACCGTCAGTCATGACGACGACGCCACGGGCACCACAGCACCAGGAACCACATCGGGAGGGGACGGTCCATGACCGCACCGCAGGCAGCAGCTTCCACCGCATCGGTCTCGGCGAAGGGATCCGGCGAGCTGAACTGGCTCCTGGACGAACTGGTCGAGCGGGTCGGCTCCATCCGCAAGGCACTCGTCCTCTCCAGCGACGGCCTGGCCACCGGAGCCTCGAAGGACCTGACCCGCGAGGACGGCGAGCATCTGGCCGCGGTCGCGTCCGGCTTCCACAGCCTGGCCAAGGGCGTCGGCCGGCACTTCGACGCGGGCCAGGTCCGGCAGACCATGGTCGAGCTGGACGATGCGTTCCTGTTCGTCAGCGCGGCCGGCGACGGCAGCTGCCTGGCCGTACTGGCCGATGCGGACTCCGATGTCGGGCTGATCGCGTACGAGATGACGCTGCTGGTCAAGCGCGTGGGCACCCACCTGGGCACCGCGCCCCGGTCCGGCCTGACCCCCTGAGCACGACGAGGGTGACGCCATGAGCGAGCGTAGCGAGCTCATCGTGCAAAGATGCGTGCCTCGCGAGTGCGGGACCGAGCGCGGCGAGGTAGCGGCATGAGCGAGCAGGACGGCCGGGCGGCGCGGGACCGGGATGCGGCCCGCTGGTTCGACGACGACGCGGGCCCGGTCGTCCGCCCGTACGCGATGACGCGCGGGCGCACCCGTACGGCGGCGGAGGGGCGCCTCGATCTGATCGCGCTGGTGATCGCCGAGAGCCGCGCGGAGGAGACGGTCGACGACCAGACACTCTCGCCCGAGCATGTCGAGATCGTCGGGCTGTGCCGGCAGGAGCCGTTGTCGGTCGCCGAGCTGGCGGCCGAACTCGATCTGCCGGTCGGCGTCGTACGGGTCCTGATCGGGGATCTGCTGGACGCCGAGCTGGTCCATGTCAGCAGGCCGGTGCCCCCGGCCGAACTGCCCGACGAAAAGGTGCTGCGCGAGGTGATCGACGGCCTGCGCGCGCTGTGATCCGCCGTCCGGCCCGGCCACCGCCGTCCGGCTGAGCAGCCGCCGTCCGGCTGAGCAGCCGCCGTCCGGCTCAGCGGCCACCGTCCGGCCCGGCCGCCGCCGTCCGGCTTCTGCTTCCGCGGGCGGCGGCCACTGCTCGACGGCGCCCCCGGATCCAGCCGGGGAGAGCGCATCCGCCCGCTGCCCGCAGCCCCGCGGATCTCCTCATGGGTGCTGCGCCGCTTGGATGTTGAGCCGCCCGGTTGTTGAGCCGTTCGGTTGTTGAGCCGCCTGGGTGTTGCGCCACTCGATGCCGACCGCGGCGAGCGGTAGCGCCGTCAGTGGGGACGCCGCTGCTGACGGCCGCGTTCACCGGCATCCCGGCCGGTGCCCCGGGAAACACCAGCGCAACGACATCCGGGGGAGGGGCAACCGGCGCGCCGGCCACGGTGGAAGGGCTTTGTTGAGCAGCGTTCAACGGCGCGGTACGGTGCCTATTGAGCAATTGTCAACAGAAGGAGATCCGCTGCCATGGCCCCGGACGCGACCCCGGCACCCTTCGACCACCTGGAGATCCAGGCCGGCCCGCACACCTACGACGCACTGGCCTGCGGGCCCGCCGACGGGGACTTCGTGCTGCTGCTGCACGGCTGGCCCGAATTCGCCGACTCCTGGAGCGCTGTGCTCACCGCCCTGGGCGCGGCCGGCTACCGGGCCGTCGCGGTCGACCAGCGAGGCTACTCCCCACGCGCCCGCCCGACCCGGATCGCCGACTACGCCGTGCCCGAACTCGTCGCCGACGCCCTCGCCTTCGCCGACTCCCAGGGCGCGGACCGCTTCCACGTCGTCTCGCACGACTGGGGCGGCATGGTCGCCTGGGCACTGGCCGGTGCTCACCCCGAGCGGCTGAAGTCCCTGACCGTGCTGGCCACTCCGCACCCGGACGCGCTCAACCGCGCCGCCGCCGAGGACCCCACCCAGCACCACCGGCTCGACTACGTCCGCTTCTTCCGCAGCGGCGAGGGCGCCGCGGAAGCCGCCCTGCTCGCCGACGACGCCGCCAGGCTGCGCGCCGCGTACGGCGGCAAGGTCCCCGCCGCCCTCGTGGACGGCAATGTCCGCCGGCTCTCCGCACCGGGCGCGCTCACCGCCACGCTGAACTGGTACCGCGCCCCCGAGTCGGTCATCTCGGTACCGGCCGGCCGGATCACCGTCCCCACCCTCTTCCTGTGGGGCAGTGAGGACATGGCCCTGGGCCGGGGCGCAGCGGAGTCGACGGGCGAGTGGGTGGACGGTCCGTACCGCTTCGAGGCCCTGGAGGGGGCCAGCCACTGGCTGCCCGAAGAGGTCCCCGACCTGGTCACACCCCCGATCCTGGAGCACCTCGGACAATACGTCTGACGCCGTGGCGGGCCGGGACACCGAGGCCGTCCCGGCCCCCCGCCGCCGTAAACTGCGGGCATGTCCGGCAAGCGAACCACCCGCCTCACGCCCGACCAGCGCAGGGAACAGCTGGTCGGCATCGGTCTGGAGATGCTCGCCGACCGCTCCCTGGACGAGCTGTCCACCGACGAGGTCGCCCGCCGGGCCGGGATCTCCCGCGGGCTGCTGTTCCACTACTTCGACTCCAAGCGCGACTTCTACCGCGCGGTGGTCCGCACCGCGTGCGACCGCTTCACCGCCGCGACGGAACCGGACGGCACCCTGGAGCCGGTCGCCTGGATGCGGGCCTTCATCGCGGGCTTCGTGGCCTACGTCCTGGAACACCGTCAGGTGTATCTCGCCCTGGTACGGGGCGCCGCCGGCAGCCATCCCGCGGTCACCGACATCGTCGGCGCGACCCGTGAGACCCTCGCCCGCCGGGTGCGCGACGGCCAGCGGCGGCTCGGGATGCCGGACGCCCCGCGGCTCGAACTGGCCTCCCGCGCCTGGATGGCGTTCGCCGAGGAGGCGGTCACCAACTGGCCCGCCGAGGAACCCGGCGCCCAGGAGGAGCTCTGCGCCTTCATCGAATCCAGCTTTGTGAGCCTGCTGGGACTGCTCGACCGGCCCGCCGTCCTCACCCCGCGCTGATCGCCCGCGGCTCCGGCCCCCGCCGCCAACAGCCGCCCCCACCGCCCATTTGGGCAGGTTGGCGCCCTCTGCCCCTCGCTGTCTCCCCCGGCGTGACGCATCTCAAATGGGCGCCGTGCCGAGCACGTTGTACCGTTCCCTTGCATCTGCTGCCCCGTGCGCCGAGGCTCGGGTATCAAGCGTGAGCTCCCCCCGCATACACGGCAATTCAGGAGAAGAATCCCATGGCCTTCGGGCGCTCCGATCGCCGCCGACGGTCCGCCGCCGTCGAACCGGTGACGCTCAAGATCCTGGTCGCGGGCGGCTTCGGGGTCGGTAAGACCACCCTGGTCGGCGCCGTCAGCGAGATCAAACCGCTGCGTACCGAGGAACGGCTGACCGAGGCGGGCCGGCCGGTCGACGACCTCGACGGGGTGGAGGCCAAGACCACCACCACCGTCGCGATGGACTTCGGACGGATCACCGTCAACGAGGAACTGGTTCTCTATCTCTTCGGCACCCCGGGCCAGGACCGCTTCTGGTTCCTGTGGGACGAGCTGGCGCGCGGTGCGCTCGGCGCGGTGGTGCTCGCCGACACCCGCCGGCTGGCGGACAGTTTCGCCGCCATCGACTACTTCGAGCGGCGCGGACTGCCCTTCACCGTCGCCGTCAACTGCTTCGACGGCGCCGACCGCTATCCGCCGCAGGCCGTACGGGACGCCCTGGACCTGGACCCCCAGGTGCCGGTGGTGCTGTGCGACGCCCGCCTCAAGGACTCCGCACGGGATGTGCTGATCTCGGTCGTCGAGCATGCGATGCGGACCGGCGCCCGCCGGCGGGAGCCCGCGCTGCCCTGACGGGGACGTAAGTACGGCCGGTACCCCG
Organism: Streptomyces sp. NPDC048637; assembly: GCF_040650675.1. NCBI lineage: Bacteria > Bacillati > Actinomycetota > Actinomycetes > Kitasatosporales > Streptomycetaceae > Streptomyces > Streptomyces sp. NPDC048637. The sequence goes on along the minus strand of NZ_JBEZHQ010000040.1, from coordinate 15,307 downwards.
CCGTCCGGGGTACCGGCCGTACGTCTGCGTACCGCGCCGCGCTACGAGGCCGCCGAGCCGTCCTCGGCCAGCCAGCCGAAGCTCCGCTCCACGGCCTTGCGCCAGTTGGCGAACTCGCGGTCGCGGGCCGGCCCGTCCATCCGCGGCGTCCACTCGGTGTCACGTTGCCAGTGGCTCCGGAGTTCGTCCAGGTCCTGCCAGACACCGGTCGCCAGACCGGCCGCGTACGCCGCTCCCAGACAGGTGGTCTCCGAGATCACCGGGCGGATCACCGGTACCCCGAGCACATCGGCCTGATGCTGCATCAGCAGCTGGTTGGCGGTCATCCCGCCGTCGACCTTCAACTGGGTGATCTGCACACCCGAGTCCTGGTACATGGCGTCCACTACCTCCCGGGTCTGCCAGCTGGTCGCCTCCAGTACGGCGCGCGCCAGATGCGCCTTGGTGACGAAGCCGGTCAGGCCGGTGATGACACCGCGGGCGTCGGAGCGCCAATAGGGCGCGAACAGACCGGAGAAGGCCGGCACGACATACGCCCCACCGTTGTCCGGGACGCTCGCCGCCAGCGGTTCGATCTCCTCGGCCGACGCGATGATGCCCAGCTGATCGCGGAACCACTGCACGAGGGCGCCGGTGATGGCGATGGATCCCTCCAGGCAGTAGACCGGCGCCTCCCCGCCGAGCTGGTAGCCCATGGTCGTCAGCAGCCCGTTCTTGGACGGGACCGGGCGGTTGCCGGTGTTCAGCAGCAGGAACGAGCCGGTGCCGTAGGTGTTCTTGGCCTCCCCGACGCCGTAGCAGGTCTGGCCGAAGACGGCCGCCTGCTGGTCGCCGAGCGCGGACGCCACCGGCACCCCCTGCAGCTGCCCCACGGCCGTGCCGTACACCTCGGCCGACGACCTGATCTCCGGCAGGATCGCGGCCGGTACGTTCATCGCCGACAGGATCGCCGGATCCCACTGGAGGGTGGACAGGTTCATCAGCATCGTGCGGCCCGCGTTGGTCACATCGGTGACATGCACCCCGCCGTCGGTGCCGCCGGTCAGATTCCAGATCAGCCAGGAGTCGATGGTGCCGAAGGCGATCTCCCCGCGCTCGGCACGGGCCCGCAGCCCCGGCACCTCGTCCAGCAGCCAGGCCGCCTTCGGCCCGGAGAAGTAGCTGGCCAGCGGCAGTCCGGTGGCATCCCGGAAGCGGTCCTGGCCGTCCGCGCCGCCGAGTTCGGCGCACAGCTGGGAGGTCCGGGTGTCCTGCCAGACGATCGCATGGTGCACCGGCCGGCCGGTGGCCCGGTCCCACAGGACCGTGGTCTCCCGCTGGTTGGTGATGCCCAGCGCACTGAGCTGGTCCGCGCGCAGTCCCGCCTTGGCGAGCGCGCCCGCCACCACCGCCTGCACCTTCGACCAGATCTCGGTGGCGTCGTGCTCCACCCAGCCCGGCTTGGGGAAGATCTGCCGGTGCTCGCGCTGGTCGACGGCGACGATCGCCCCGCCGTGGTCGAAGATGATGCAGCGGCTGGAGGTGGTGCCCTGGTCGATCGCGGCTACATACTTCTCGGTCTTCCCGGTTCGCTCCGTCATGCCGTCACGCCTCCTGAAGTCCTGGTGAGTGGGTGCAGCGGGGCACGGGACGGCCCGGTGACCACGCCCCGACGGCCCCGGCCGGGTCAGAACGCCGCGTTGTACACCAGGCCGGACAGCACCGCGCCGATCAGCGGACCGGCCACCGGGATCCAGGCGTAACTCCAGTCGGAGGCACCCTTGTTGGGGATCGGCAGCAGGGCGTGCACCAGGCGCGGGCCGAGGTCACGCGCGGGGTTGATGGCATAGCCGGTGGGCCCGCCCAGCGACAGCCCGATGCCGACGACCAGCAGGGCGACCAGCAGCACATTGATCCCGGAGCCGTAGATCCCCGCGTGCGCGCCGGGGACCTGACCGATACCGATGCCCTTGTTCTGGCCGAAGAACAGCAGCGGCAGCACCAGACCGAGGGTGGCGATGATCTCGGTGACCAGGTTGGCGGCCGGCTTGCGGATCTCCGGGCCGGTGGAGAAGATCCCCAGCGTCGGCTGGGCCCTGCCCTGTTCGGCGTTGGCGGCGAACTGCGCGTAATACAGCGCCCAGGCCAGTACGGCCCCGATCATGGCGCCGACCATCTGCGCCAGGATGTACAGCGGCACCTTCGACCACTCGGTGCCGCCCGCGACCGCCGAGCCCAGCGTCACCGCGGGGTTGAGATGCCCGCCGGACAGCGGCGCCGCGGTGTAGGCGCCGGCCAGTACGGCCATGCCCCAGCCGAAGGCGATCACGACCCAGCCGGCGCCCTTCGCCTTGGAATAGTGCAGGGTGACGGCGGCGCACACACCGGCCCCGAAGAGAATGAGTATCGCGGTGCCGATCACTTCACCGACGACGATGTCCCCATTGGAATACATGGCGGCTCCTTGGCCCTCGCCCGGGGACGTCCCCCGGTCCTCCGTGCAGGGTGCGTGCCACCGGCGGGCAGCGGACAGCCGCTACCACCCGGCCGGGGTGCCTGAGTGCGGCGATGCCGACTGGCATCCGGAAGTGTTCACCGGTGCTGAAGGACCGTCAAGGTCGCGCACAACAAAGGATGTTGAGGACACCGGTCGGACCCGTGGCCCGTACAGCCATCGTCAGCCGCGGACCGGCCCCTACTGTGCGGCCGCACTCACACGCCCTCCTGGCCGGGCGGGCGGCGCACCCGGCACCTGCCGGACCGGCTGCCCCGGCCGTGGTGCCGTGGCGGATCTCGGTCCGCTCCGACCCGGATGCTTGCGCACGCCCGGTGTGCGACTGCGCACTCACCGCACCGCGACCACGGCCGACCCGTGCCCGAACAGCCCCTGATTGGCGGTCACCCCCACCCGGGCACCCGCCACCTGACGCGCGCCCGCCTGCCCCCGTAACTGCCAGGTCAGCTCGCAGACCTGAGCGATGGCCTGGGCCGGTACCGCCTCACCGAAGGAGGCCAGGCCGCCGCTGGCATTCACCGGCAGCCGCCCGCCCAGCGCCGTCGCACCGTCCCGCAGCAGTTTCGCGCCCTCCCCGGCGCCGCACAGCCCCAGATCCTCGTACCACTCCAGCTCCAGGGCGGTGGACAGGTCGTAGACCTCGGCCAGTGAGAGGTCCTCGGGGCCGATCCCGGCCTCCTCGTAGGCGGTGTGCGCGATCGACGCCCGGAAGCCGGTCTCCGGCTCCGGTACGGCGGCTGCCGAGTCGGTGGCGATGTCCGGAAGATCCAGGACGGTCCGTGGATAGTGCGGGGTGGCCGTGGAGACCGCGCGGATCCGGACCGGGTCCGGGACACCGTGCCGGCGCGCGAAGTCCATGCTGGTCAGGACCAGTGCCGCGGCGCCGTCGGAGGTGGCGCAGATGTCCAGCAGCCGCAGCGGATCGGCGACCACGGCGGACGCCGCGACCTCCTGCGCGGTGACCTGCTTGCGGTAGCGGGCGTACGGATTGGCCGCACCCGCCGCCGAGTTCTTCACCTTCACCCGCGCGAAGTCGTCGGCCGTGTCGCCGTACCGCGCCATCCGGCGGCGCGCATACAGCCCGAAGTACGCTGGGTTGGTGGCCCCCAGCACCCGGAACCGCAACCAGTCCGGATCATCGGGCCGCTCGCCGCCGGCCGGGGCGAAGAACCCCTTCGGCGCGGCGTCGGCGCCCACCACCAGGGCCACTTCCGCCATCCCCGAAAGGATCTGCGCCCGCGCGGTGTTGAGGGCCTGGGCGCCCGAAGCGCAGGCGGCATAGACGCTGGTCACCCGGGCGCCCTGCCACCCCAGCGCCTTGGCGAAGGTCGCGCCCGCCACGTAACCGGGGTAGCCGCCGCGCACCGTGTCCGCGCCGACCACGCTCTGCACGGCGCGCCAGTCGAGCCCGGCGTCCGCGAGGGCGTCCCTGGCCGCCTTCGTCCCGTACTCGACGAAGCTGCGCCCCCACTTGCCCCAGGGGTGCATCCCGGCGCCGAGCACCGCCACATCGCCGCTGGCGCTGTGGCGGGGTGGGCTGCCTGCCCGCCGCCGATCCGGGCCATTGGTTTTTTCCCCGCCGCCCACCCCCCTTCGGGGGGTGGGCGGGTGTAGTGACGCGGTTTCCGCTCCGGGCGCACCCGGCTGTCGCGACGCGGACGCCGCCCCACTCCCGCCCCCGCCCCAGCCCCCGCTCTCCGCCAACCGCCACTGCCAGGTCGTCCAGGTGTGCTCCGCGTCCTCGTGGAGCACCCCCGGCACCAGCTCGACCTCCGTGCCCACGGTGAGATCCGCGGCACGGACGCCGGGCGCGGCCTGTCCGAGGACCACCATCCGTTCCTCCGCCAATTCCACCGCGACCAGGAGGTACGGCTGCCACGCGGCGTCCGGGTCGGACACGTACGGGGCGGGCGGGCGATAGCGGGTGTCGGTGTACGACCAGACCGTGCCGCGCCGGGACAGCGGCACCTCCGTCAGCTCGCCGCCCTCGCACGCGGGGTTGCGGCAGAAGGTGTCCTCACGGGGGAAGAACACCGCACCGCAGGCCCGGCACCGGGTCCCCAGCAGCCGGAAGTCCGCCCCGCCCTCGTCGAACCACCCCGGCACCACCGGCTTCCGCGTACGTGCCACAGCCCCTCCTCAACCGCACACCGAAATCCCAGAACTGACGGAACGTCAGGAGTGTGCCACGGGGCCGCCCGGCGCGGAACCCCGTGCAGGCGACGGGCGATCAAGCCGTTCACGGTCGGCCGGCCCCCTGGGGAGGCCGGCCCCCTGCACATGCCGCCGGGGCGCGGACCCACCTCACGCGGCGCTGCCCGGCGGCCTCGTCCGTGCCGGCCGGGAATCGCTCGACGCGGCCGCCGCCCGCGAACTCGCCGAGGAGACCGGGCTGGAGGCCATGCAACTGGAGCGCGTCCACCTCGAACAGCTCGGCTCGTACGGCGATCCCGGACGCGACCCGCGGATGCCGGTCGTCACGGTCGCCTACCTCGCCTTCGCGCCCGACCTCCCCGAGGCCCGGGGCGGCGGCGACGCCTCGTCCGCGGCCTGGATCCCGGTCGGTGCGCTGGACCTCGGCGCCCCACGCGACGGCCGTGCGGAGGGGGCGGCGCCCGAACGGAAAGCCGTGCAGGAATTCGCCGAACCGGACGCGGCCCGGCCGCGTCCCCCACAACAGGGTCCGGGGCACGGGATCGACGGGGGTGATGCCGTGCCCCGGCCCGCGGACGACCCGGCACCGGAGGCGGCGCCGGCCCGCGAGGCCTCCTCCCGCCCGCCTTCGACCACGCCCGGATCGTCGCCGACGGACTCGACCGCGCCCGCGCAAAGATCGAGTACACCCCGCTGGCCACGGCGTTCCTCGACGAGGAATTCACCATCGCCGAACTCCGCGGCGGCTATGAATCCATCTGGAGCCCTACGGGCCGACCGCGGCGGACAAGGCAGGGCCGCTGGCCGGGCCGCCGACGGCGTCGCCGGTCAGTGCCGGGCCAGTGACCGCCGCGCTATCGGGAAGTCGAAGTAGGTGTCCGGGAAAGTCTCCGGTGTGAAGGTGTAGTGCCACCACTCGCTCGGGTAGTTGACGAATCCGGCGCGCTCCAGACCGTCCTTCAGCAGCAGCCGGTGGGCCCGCCGGCTGCCCGTGATCCGTGGGTCGAGAGTGTGCGCCAGGGTGTCGAAACAGTCGAAGCCGGTGCCCATGTCCAGCGAATTGTCCGGGAAGCGGGCCGCCTTCGGGCCGTAACACGACGTCAGCGGCTCCCCGGGGACGTACGGCCGGGTCGGCAGCGCGGGCAGCCGCACCAGCGTCAGATCGACGGTGCTGCCGCGGCTGTGCCCGGACTTCTCCGCGATATAGCCGTCCTCGAAAAGCATCGACTTGTCGACCCGCGGATAGAACTCGGCCTTCATCCGCTGGTCGCCGAGGTCCCTGGCCCAGGACACGAAGTGGTTCACGGCACGCTGCGGGCGATAGCAGTCGTAGACCTTGAGGGAGTACCCGCGGCGCAGGAACGAGACCTGTGCCCGGTGCAGGGCCCGCGCCGTGTCCCGGGTCAGCAGGCACATCGGAGCCCGGTAGCCGGTCACCGGCACGCCCATGAAGTTGTGCGGTGTGAAGTAGCGCATCTCCTGGATGATCGTGGGATCCACGCTGCGCAGCGCGACGAACTCCCTTGGCGCCTTGGGGCCGTGGGCGGGCGGCGACGACGGCCCGGGGTGGTTGGCGGTGCCTGCCGCCGCATTCGGAGAGAGCGCGGTGACAGCGATCAGAGCGGCGGCAGCGGCAGCGAGGCCGCGCAGCGCGGCAGCAAGTCTCGGCATGGCCCTCGTCTACCAGCCCCGGCAGCCGGAGGGGAAGCCCCGCCACGCGGCCGGCCCACCGCGCAGCCACGCAGCCGTCCCACCGCGCGCCCCGCCGCCCCGCCCGCGTTCCCTCCGGCCCCGCCGAACCTCCCGCTGCCCCACCGCGGCTCGCCCCGCCCGGCTACCCCTCCGCCTCCTCGTCCAGCCCCCGCACCCGCACCGGATACCCCACCGCGCCCCCGTCCCGCCGCTCCACAATCACCCGGCCGCCCGACCTCCGCGAGGTGAAGCGCTCCACGGTCGGCCGCTGCCAGCCGTCCCCGGCGTCCGGCACCACCAGCCCGCTGCCGCCGCGTTCGGCGACCGGCGCCCACACCTCCAGCTCCGTCCCGCCGTCCGCCCCCGCCACCGGCAGCACCGCACCGGCCCGCGCCAGCACCGGAATCCGCGACAGCGGCGCCTCCACCCACACCTGCCCGGGACCGTCGTACGCCCGCCCGGTCGCGGTGTCGTACCACCGGCCGCGCGGCAGCCGCACCGGCCGCCGGGTCACCCCCGCCGCCAGCGCCGGCGCCACCAGCAGCGCATCCCCGAGCAGAAAGGCGTCCTCGCAGTCCCGTAGCGCCCGGTCCCGCGGTGCGCTCCACCACAGCGGCCGGACGTACGGCGCCCCGGTCAGCCGCGCCAACTGCCCCAGCGTCCCGAGGTATGGCAGCAGCCGCTGCCGCTCACGCATTGCCGTACGGGCATGCGCGAGCACCTCGCTCCCGAACTCCCAGGGCTCCCGCCGCCCCGCCCCGATCGCCGAATGGGTACGGAACAGCGGCATATGGGCGCCCAGTTGGAACCACCGCAGATACAGCTCCGGGCACGGCACTCCGGAGTACCCGCCGATGTCGGGACCGCTGTACGGCACCCCGCACAGCCCCAGCCCCAGCACCAGCGACAGCGACGCCCGCAGCCCCGGCCAGCCCGTCGCCACATCGCCCGACCAGCTGCCGCCGTAGCGCTGCATCCCGGCCCAGCCCGAACGCGAGAAGAGGAACGGCCGTTCGCCCGGCCGCAGTTCGCACAGCCCCTCGAAGCCGGCCCGCGCCATGGCCATGCCGTAGACGTTGTGCGCCTCCCGGTGGTCGCCGCCCCGCCCCTCCAACGCATGCCGTGCCGAGCGCGGCAGGGTCTGTTCCCCGAACGCGGCAAAGGAGACCGGTTCGTTCATGTCGTGCCAGACCCCCGAGAAGCCCTGCGCCAGCCGCTCCGCGTACAGCGCACCCCACCACTTGCGCACCCGCGCATCGGTGAAATCCGGGTACACCGACTCGCCCGGCCACACCACCCCGCGCACCTCGCGCCCCCGCGCGTCCCGCACAAAGGCGTCCGCCGCCGCCCCGCCCTCGTACACCGCGTCCCCCGGCTCGGCCTTCACCGCCGGATCCACGATCGACACCAGCCGCACCCCGTCCGCGCGCAGCTCCCGCGCCAGCCCCGGAAGATCCGGATAGCGCTGCCGGTCGACGGTGAACACCCGGTGCCGGTCGTAGTGGTCGATGTCCAAATGGACGGCCGACAGCGGAAGTTCCCGCTCCTGGAATCCGGCCACCACCCGGCGTATCTCGGCCTCCCCGCCGAAGCCCCAACGGGAGTGCTGATACCCCAGTGCCCACTGCGGCGGCAGCGCGGGCGCACCGGTCAGTGCCGTCCAGACCTGCAGCACCCGGGCCGGGGTCCCGGCCAGCACCCAGTAGCGCAGCGGCCCGCCGTCCATCCGCAGCTCACAGGTGCCCGGCCGGTCATGACCCGAGCCCGCCCCCTCCGCGCCCTCGCGCAGCGTGACCCGGCCGTCCCAGGAGTTGTCGTGGAAAACCAGATGTGTACCGGCGTCCGCCACCACCAGCTGCACCGGCATCGTCAGCGACAGCGGATCGTCGCCCGGCCTGAAGGCTCCGCCCGGATCGGTGTTCCACAGCCGGTACGCACCGTCCCGCAGCCGTGGCCCGTGCGCCCGGCCGCCCAGCCCGAAGAACCGGCCGTCGGCCGCCACCTCCGAGCGCTGCACCCAGCGCGAGACGCCCCCCTCCGGCCGCCCGGTGCGCTCCTCCGCCCCCTCGCCCGCTGTCCGGTCCCACCAGCGCGGCGGCAACTCGCGCCGCAGCACCGCCCCGCCGGGTGTCCGCACCTCCACTGCGCCGTGCCGGGACACCACCACCAGCACCCGCTCGGAGACCACCCGCCAGCCGCCCTCCGTATCGGGCTCCAGCACCGCCCGCGCATCCACCTCCGGGCACGCCCCGGCCAGCGCGTACGACGGCTCCGGCTCGGCACCGTCCCAGCCGCAGAACACCGCACCGCCCGCGGCCACCCGCACCCGCAGCGACGACCGGGCGAAATGGATCATCCCGCCGCCCGGCTGGGGCTCCGCGCGCCGGGCCGGCCCCGGCACCCGCGCCCGTTCCGCGCCGCGCCGCGGCAGCGCCCGTGCATCCGCTCTCCGCGCCCGCCACGCCGAGCGCACGGACCGCAGCCCCTGCGCCGGCCCGACCGCCCTGATCACCCGTACCGACCGCACCAGATCCCGCCCGTCCATGCCGGTCAGCCTGCCATTGACGGGCAGGTGCGCGGGGACCGTTCAACTGCCGTTCACCTGCGCCGGGTCACGCTCGGCCAGCTTCAGGCCTGGGGCCGGCCCCCCACTGGCCGAATCCCGCCGGGGCCCCGCCACCCGCCCCGCGCCACATGGCGGCACCACATCCGCCACCCCCCGAATGTGGGGAGTCCACCCTGGTGCACAAGTCGATCACATGGCATCGTCCAGGCAAGCCGTGTCACGCGCACACGCCCACCCACTGGGCCGGGGGACCCCCACCGCTGTGCGCGCCCGACGCCCACCACGCGTATCGCCCGGGAGCCGCATCATGACCACCGCACCGCAGTCCGCCCACCAGCCGGAACCGCTCTGGCAACCAGGCCCGGACCGCATCGCCGGCGCGCAGGTCACCCGCTTCCACACCTGGGCGGCCGCGCACCACGGCGCACCCGCCCCCACCCCCGGCGACCCCGCGACGAGCTACGCCGACCTGCACCGCTGGTCCGTCAGCGACCTCTCCGCCTTCTGGCAGGCCACCGCGGAGTGGTTCGACGTCCGCTTCGCCACCCCGTACGAGACCGTGATCGCCGACCGTGCGATGCCCGGCGCCCGCTGGTTCCCCGGTGCCACCCTCAACTACGCCGAGCACGCCCTGCGCGCCGCCGAGGACCCGGCCCGCGCCGATGCGCCCGCGCTGCTGTACGTCGACGAGACCCATGAGCCCACCCCGGTGACCTGGACGGACCTGCGCTCCCAGGTCGGCTCGCTGGCCGCCGAACTCCGCCGCCTCGGCGTCCGCCCCGGCGACCGCGTCAGCGCCTACGTCCCCAACATCCCGCAGGCCGTCGTCGCACTCCTCGCCAGCGCCGCGGTCGGCGCCGTATGGACCTCCTGCGCCCCCGACTTCGGCGCCCGCAGCGTGCTGGACCGCTTCCAGCAGATCGAACCGGTCGTCCTGTTCGCCGTCGACGGCTACCACTACGGCGGCAAGGAACACGACCGCCGCGACACCGTCGCCGAACTCCGCAACGAACTGCCCACCCTGCGCGCCGTCGTCCACATCCCGCTGCTCGGCACCCCCGCTCCCGAAGGCGCCGTGAACTGGTCGGACCTGACCTCGAACGACACCGAACCGGTCTTCGAACAGGTCCCGTTCGACCACCCGCTGTGGGTCCTGTACTCCTCCGGCACCACCGGCCTGCCCAAGGCCATCGTCCAGTCCCAGGGCGGCATCCTGCTCGAACACCTCAAGCAGACCGGCCTGCACTGCGACCTCGGCCCCGAGGACCGGTTCTTCTGGTACACCTCCACCGGCTGGATGATGTGGAACTTCCTCGTCGCCGGCCTCCTGGTGGGCTCCACGATCGTGCTTTACGACGGCAGCCCCGGCCACCCCGATATCTCGGCCCAGTGGCGGGTCGCCGAAACCACCCGCGCCACCGTCTTCGGCACCTCGGCCGCCTACGTCATGGCCTGCCGCAAGGCCGGTATCCACCCGGCCCGCGACCTCGACCTCTCCGCCATCACCTGCGTCGCCACCACCGGCTCCCCGCTCCCGCCGGACGGCTTCCGCTGGCTGCACGACTGCTTCACGGAGGGCGGCACCGACCTGTGGACCGCCTCCGTCAGCGGCGGCACCGACGTCTGCAGCTGCTTCGCCGGCGCCGTCCCCACCCTCCCCGTCCACATCGGCGAACTCCAGGCCCCCTGCCTCGGCACCGACCTGCAGGCCTGGGACCCCCAGGGCAAACCGGTCATCGACGAGGTCGGCGAACTCGTCGTCACCAACCCCATGCCGTCCATGCCCACCCGCTTCTGGAACGACCCCGACGGCACCCGCTACCACGACAGCTACTTCGACATGTACCCCGGAGTCTGGCGGCACGGCGACTGGATCACCGTCACCTCCCGCGGCAGCGTCGTCATCCACGGCCGCTCCGACTCCACCCTCAACCGCCAGGGCGTCCGGATGGGCTCCGCCGACATCTACGAAGCCGTCGAACGGCTCCCCGAGATCCGCGAATCCCTCGTCATCGGCCTGGAGCTGCCCGACGGCGGCTACTGGATGCCGCTCTTCGTCCACCTCGCCCCCGGCGCCACCCTCGACGACGCCCTCCGCGACCGCATCAAGCGCACCATCCGCGAACAGCTCTCCCCGCGGCACGTCCCCGACGACATCATCGAAGCCCCCGGAGTACCGCACACCCTCACCGGCAAACGCATCGAGGTCCCGGTCAAGCGCCTCCTCCAGGGCACCCCCCTCGAAAAGGCCGTCAACCCCGGCTCCGTCGACAACCTCGAACTCCTCCGCTTCTACGAGCGGGTGGCCCGCGACCGCGCCACCGACCGCACGCAGTAGGCCCGCCCGGCGCCGGACCGAAGGCCCGCACGGCCTCCGGCCGGACGACCGCGGCCGCGCCGAGCAGGTACGCCTGCTGCTGGACGCCGGAGCGATCGGGCGCCCGGCCGCATTGTCAGACCCCCCGATTACTCTCAGTGACAAGTGGCGTCCGGCCGGCCCACCGCTCAGCGCCGGACGCATCTCACCAGGGGGAGTCATGACAGCCACATCCAAATACACCGACCAGTCCGCCGCCCGCCGCAAACTCCGCCGCGAAGTCCCCAGCGCCGCCGCCGTCCTGGCCGACGAGCAGGACTTCCGCGCCATGCGCCGCTACCGCACCTTCCCGTTCGACGACCACCGCAGCTACCTCCAGCAGATGGAGCACCTGCTGCGCACCCTCACCTCCCAGGGCGTGCTCACGACCCTCAGCCTCTTCGACCCGGTCGCCTACGAGAAGTACTGCGCCGACCTCGCCCTGGACCCCGACCGCCCCGACAGCCGCAGCCGCTACACCGCCGAAGTCGCCCGCACCGGCGCCACATTGACCTACCAGGGCGAACCGCTGGGCCGACTGCTCCCGCTGCTCGTCGAGGAGGCCGACCGACAGGCGACCTGGGACCACGCCTCCGCGGTCCTGGCCCGCGCCGGCGACTGTCCGGAGTGCGGCGAAGACCTCGCCCACGCCGCCTTCGCCCGCGCCACCCAAGCCCTCCAGCAGCTCCTCGAAACCCTCGGCAGCGGCACCCACCACCTGGTCTGCTCCGTCGCGGCCGGCGACCCGTCGCTCCTGGCGGTGCTGCACGTGACCGCCCAGGAGGGCGCCCGGCTCCAGCTCGCCGAATCCGACACCCTCATCTTCTGCACCGTCCTCGCTGCCGGCTTCGCCCTGCGCACCCCCGGCGGCATCGTCTCCCGCACCACCACCGGCCCCGCCGACCACGACACCACCGGCGACCCCACCCATGACACGGTCCGCGGCTGGTCCCTGCGCGACTCCTGGCCCCGCGCCCTCAGCGCCGCCGAGGTCTTTACCGCCTACTGCACCGACGCCGAAACCGGCGAGCCGATCCCACCCGAGCACGGCGTCGACCACGCCCCCGGCCTTCCCCTCACACCCCCACCCGACCCGCATCAGCACCGCTGACCGCACCACCACAACAGCATGGCCGCCCTGCCACAAAGGGCGGGACGGCCATCAGCACTCCTGCGGCGCACCGCGCCGCGCGAGGTCACTCCCCGGAGAGCACCGCCTGCGCGGCGGCCCGCGCGTCGTCGGCGGTGTCCGCGGCCCGCGCCGCGGCCGCCGCCCGCTCACACTGCGCCAGCGTGTGCTTCGACAGCGTCGACCGCACATAGGGAATCGACGCCGCACCCATCGAAAGGCTGGTGACACCGAGCCCCGTCAGCACACACGCCAACAGCGGATCGGAGGCCGCCTCACCACAGACGCCACAGCTCTTGCCCTCGGCCTTCGCCGCCTCGGCCGAAACCGCCACGAGGTCCAGCAGCGCCGGCTGCCAGGGATCCTGCAGCCGCGAGACGGCACCCACCTGACGGTCGGCGGCGAAGGTGTACTGCGCCAGGTCATTGGTCCCCAGCGAAAGGAACTCGACCTCCTGCAGAATCGACCGCGCCCGCAGAGCCGCGGACGGGATCTCCACCATCGCCCCGAACTTCGCCTGCAGCCCGGCCTCCCGGCAGGCGTCGGCGAACGCCTTGGCGTCGATCCGGTCCGCCACCATCGGCGCCATGACCTCGAGGTAGACCGGCAGCCCCTCGGCCGCCTTCGCCAGCGCCGTCAGCTGCGTACGCAGCACATCGGGGTGGTCGAGCAGCGTCCGCAGACCCCGCACACCCAGCGCGGGGTTGGGCTCATCGGCCGGCGTCAGGAAGTCCAGCGGCTTATCGGCACCGGCGTCCAGCACCCGCACGACCACGCGGCCCTCCGGAAATGCCTCCAGCACCTTCCGATACGCCTCGACCTGCTTCTCCTCGGACGGTGCCTTCTTGCTGTCGTCCAGGAACAGGAACTCGGTACGGAAGAGGCCGACACCCTCGGCCCCGGCCTCGACCGCCGCGGCCACATCACCGGGTCCGCCGACATTCGCCAGCAGCGGCACTTTGTGCCCGTCGGAGGTGGCACCCGGGCCCGACGACGCCGCCAGCGCCGCCTTCCGCTCCGCCGCGGCCTGCTCCAGCGACGCCCGCTTCTCGGCGCTCGGCTCCACGAACACCTCACCGGTGCTGCCGTCGACCGCGATGACCGTGCCCTCGACGAGCTCACCCGCACCCGGCAGCGCAACGATGGCCGGCACACCCAGCGCCCGCGCAAGAATCGCGCTGTGGCTGGTCGGCCCGCCCTCCTCGGTCACGAACCCGAGCACCAGCGTCGGGTCGAGCAGCGCGGTGTCGGCCGGCGCCAGATCGCGCGCGATCAGCACATACGGCTCATCACTGTCCGGCACACCCGGCATCGGCACACCCAGCAGCCGGGCGACAATACGGTTCCGCACATCATCGAGGTCGGCCACCCGGCCCGCGAGGTACTCCCCGGCACCCGCCAGCAGCGCCCGGTAGGCAGCGAACGCGTCATACACACCGCGCTCGGCGGTGCTGCCGACGGCGATCCGCCGCTCGACATCCGCCATCAGCTCGGGGTCCTGCGCCATCATGGCCTGTGCCTCCAGCACGGCCTGCGCCTCACCGCCCGCCAGGTTTCCCCGCGCTATCAGATCAGCAGCGACAGCTTCCACGGCCTGCCGGGCACGCCCCTGTTCGCGCTCCGCCTCGTCCGCCGGAATCTGCTTGGCCGGCGGCTCGAGAACCGCCGTGCCCATGTGCCGCACCTCGCCGATCGCCACACCGTGGCTGACGCCGACGCCTCGCAGCGTTGTCTCCATTGCACCCGTCTCCGGTTGATGCGGCGGCCGAGGCCGCCGCGCTGGATGTCGTACCTGCCGTTGGGGGAGCCCCGGCTACTGCCAGGAGAAGAGCTGGTCGCCCGCCTTGACGTCGCCGTCCTCACGCACTTCGCCGAGCGAGTCCGCAGTGGCCTCCAGCGCGACGACCGGGCACACCGGCGACTTCCCGGCCTGCTCAACAGCGGCCGGGTTCCAGCGCACGACCTCCTGGCCGCGGGTAACGGTGTCGCCCTTGTTCACAAGCAGCTCGAAGCCCTCGCCATTGAGCTGAACGGTGTCGATCCCGAGGTGGGTGAGTACACCGTGCCCCTCGGAGTCGACGACGACGAACGCATGCGGGTGCAGCGATACGAGAACACCGTCCACGGGCGAAACAGCGGCGGACGGCTCACGCACCGGATCGATGGCGGTACCGGGACCCACCATCGCTCCAGAGAACACCGGGTCGGGCACAGCCGCGAGTCCGATGGCGCGTCCGGCAAGAGGGGACGTCACGGTGGTCATGGGAAGCCTCCCAGGGGTGGAGATTCATCAGGCCGCCGTCACTACCTGTCCTGGACGGCGCACCGTTCAGAAGCGTAAGTCATAAGAACTGACGGTTCCGCATGAGAGACGCCGGTTGCAGTCCGCGAGTCCCGCCGAATCGATTTGCCTCGCCCACACCAGAGCTGTACTGTCTGACACCTGCCCCGGACTGCCAGGACGCAATCAACTGCGTCCGGTTGAGGTGGGCGGCACTCCTAGCGTCTTGATCGCGACTCAAGAATTGCGCTTTCTGCATGTCTGCAGAAAAGCAGCGGTTCGAAAGCCGAAAAAGGCCTGATAGAGTGTGAAACACCGAAGGGAAGCGCCCGGAGAGCCCGGTACTGAGTCAATCAGAACCGATAAGGCACAAAGGAAGCGTCCGTTCCTTGAGAACTCAACAGCGTGCCAAAAGTCAACGCCAGATATGTTGATACCCCGTCTACCGGAAACTTCCGGTGACGAGGTTCCTTTGAAAGTCCATCCCGTCCATGTGGCGTGGATGGCACACACAGCGAGGACGCTGTGAACCACCAGACTTATTCCGTCCGGTGGTTCCGCTCTCGTGTGTGTTTCACCCGATTACGGGTAAACATTCACGGAGAGTTTGATCCTGGCTCAGGACGAACGCTGGC
>NZ_JBEZHQ010000039.1:0-88638 GCF_040650675.1 Streptomyces sp. NPDC048637 | reverse complement strand
ACGCATAATCACGTCGCGGTCCGAATTTCGGCATGCCGAAATTGTTCCCGTTGAGGGGCCGTGCAGTAGTGGTGTGCCGCGAAGCGGCGGGATGGTTGTCCCAGAACCTTTCCGGCTCTGTGGCAACTCGGAGAACACTACGGATGGGGCAGGGGCGTGTCAACTCGCGTCAGTCAAGGTCACTCAGACGCCCGTCGGCGTCCGGCTGGGCGTCCTCGACACGGCGCAGGAGACGGGTCAGCACCTGGCCGAGGAGCTGGCGCTCCTCGCCGGAGAGGTCCTGGAGGAGGTCCTCCTCGAAGACCGATGCCAGACGCATCGCCTCAAGCCACTTCTCGCGGCCCTCGTGGGTCAGCTCGACGATGACACGGACGCGGTTGTTCTCGTCGCGCTCCCGGGTGACCAGGCCCTCGCTCGCCATACGGTCGATGCGGTGGGTCATGGCCGCCGGTGTGAGGCCGAGGCGCTTGGCGAGTTCGCCTGGTCCCAGTTGATAGGGAGCGCCGGAGACGACGAGGGCCTTGAGGACCTCCCATTCGGCGTTGCTCAGGCCGAGGGTGGCGGTCTGTCGCCCGTAGGCGACGTTCATCCGCCGGTTGAGGCGCTGCAGTGCGGAGACGACCTGCTCCACCTGGGGGTCGAGGTCCTGGAATTCACGCTGGTAGGCAGCGATCTGTTCCTCAAGGCTCGGCTCGGCAGCATCGGCGGCCGCATCTGAGGGCTCAGGCATGCGGCGCAGTATGACATGGAAGTCATTGGCGTTGAAGTTCTTCGATGTGTACTCTTTAACTTCGAACTTTAGAGTTGAAGTCTTCAGGGTGAGACTGTCCGTCCTCGGACCGGTCTCGCCCTGGTGTCTGTCCAGGCTCCTTGGTTCTCCCCTTGTTCGTCTGACGACTTGACCTAGGTAGGTGAGTGTGACCACCGCGATGGGCGCCGCGTTGCGCCGGATCCAGCTCGGGAACGCGCTGAGTGCGTTCGGGAACGGCTTCACCGTTCCGTATCTGTACGTCTATGTGGCGAAGGTGCGGGATCTCGGTGCGAGCACAGCCGGTGTGGTGCTGGCGATGCTGGCGGTGGCCGCACTGGTCGTCCTGCCGCTGACCGGTCGGGCGATCGACCGGCGCGGACCGCTGCCGGTGGCCGTCATCGGTACGATCTCCGCCGCCGTCGGTGCGCTGGGGCTGGGGCTGTCCGCCACGGAGCCGCTGGTCATCGCGTCGGCCATCGCGCTCGGTGCCGGGATCGCGGTCATTCAGCCGGCGCTCGCGACGATGATCGTGTGGTGCTCGACGACGCTGACCAGGTCGCGGGCGTTCGCCACCCAGTTCTTCCTGAACAACCTGGGGCTGGGCGTCGGTGGGCTGGTCGGCGGGCTGCTGGTCGACGAGACTCAGGCGTCGAGCTTTGTGCGGCTGTTCGCCATCGAGGCCGTGATGTTCCTGGTGCTCGGCGCGGCGGTGGCGACCGTACGGCTGCCGCGGGCGCCGAAGGTCGAGGACGCGGTGCCGACCGAGGAGCGGGCCAAGGGTGCCTGGCGGTCGATGTTCGCCGACCGGCGGATGGTGTGGCTGTGCGTGCTGGGGTTTGTGCTGTTCTTCGCCTGCTACGGGCAGTTCGAGTCGGGGCTGGCGGCGTACGCCACCGAGGTCACCCGGATCGCGCCGGCGAGCCTGGGCATTGCGCTCGCGGCCAATACGGCGGCGATTGTGGTGGCGCAGTTCGTGGTGCTCAGGCTGGTCGAGGGGCGGCGGCGCAGCCGGGTGATGGCGCTGGTCGGGATGGTCTGGACGGTGGCGTGGCTAGCCGCCGGTCTCTCCGGGCTGGTGCATGGCGCGCAGGTGGTGGCGACGGCGCTGCTGATCTCGACGTATGCGCTGTTCGGCATCGGTGAGTCGATGTTGTCGCCGACGGTGGCTCCGCTGGTGGCCGATCTGGCGCCGGCTTCGCTGATCGGCCAGTACAACTCGGCGTTCGCCCTGGTCAAGCAGCTGGCGCTGGCGGTTGGTCCGGCCGTGGGGGCGCTGATGGTCGGGCATGGGATGTACGCGGCGTACATCGGGATGCTGGTGGTCTGTTCGCTGGGGATCACGGGGTTGTCGTGGTGGCTGGGGCGGATGCTGCGGCCGGCTCAGGACAATCCGCACCGTGCGGTGGCGGCGGTGCCCGCGGCACGGGTGCCGGCGGAGGCGGAAGCCGTCGCCTGCGGCGCCTGAGGGACCTGCGGGACCTGCGAGGCCTGAGGGACCTCAAGGACCTCAAGCACCTGAAGGCTGTGCCCGGGCGTCGGCTTCGGGCGGCCCTGGCCGGCGCCGTACGAGCGCCCGGTCCACGGTGCTTCCCGGCCCCCGGCCCGGTCCGAGCGGACCGGGCCGGGGGCCGGTGTCGTACGGCTACCCCCGTGGCAGCGCGAATTCGCACCAGACGGCCTTGCCGCCGCCCGGGGTGCGGCGGGAGCCCCAGGACGAGGCGATGGTGGCGACGATGGAGATGCCCCGGCCGGCCTCGTCGGCAGGCTCGGCGCGGCGGCGGCGCGGGAGGTGGTCGTCGCCGTCGGTGACCTCGACGATCAGCCGGCGGTCCGTACGGCGCAGGCGGAGGCGCATCGGCGGGGTGCCGTGCTGGAGGGAGTTGGCGACCAGTTCGCTGGCGGCCAGGACGCCGAGGTCGTGGAGTTCGGGGGAGAAGCGCCAGGAGGCGAGGACGCCGGAGGCGAAGGCGCGGGCGCGCGGGGCCGCTTCGGTGCCGCCGTGGAGTTCGAGTGCGGCGTTGTGGAACAGCTCGGCGTCATGGCCGGTGCGGGCGGGGTGCTGGAGGACGAGGATCGCGACGTCGTCGTCGTGGGTGGCCGTGATGCCCAGAGAACGCAGCAGGCGGTCGCAGACGATGTCGGGGGCGCCGGCCGCGCCGGCGAAGGCGCGCTCCAGGGCCTCGACGCCGTGGTCGATGTCCTTGTCGCGGCGCTCGACGAGGCCGTCCGTGTAGAGGACGGCGCTGCTGCCGGGGCCGAGCGGGACGGATCCGGAGGTGTGCAGCCAGCCGCCGGTCCCCAGGGGCGGGCCGGTCGGCTCGGCGGCGCGGCGGACCGTGCCGTCGGGGTCGCGGACGAGGATGGGCAGATGGCCGGCCGAGGCGTAGACCAGGCGGCCCTCGTTCGGGTCGTGGACGGCGTAGACGCAGGTGGCGATCTGGCTGGCGTCGATCTCGGCGGCCAGGCCGTCCAGGAGCTGCAGGACCTCGTGCGGCGGGAGGTCGAGGCGGGCGTAGGCGCGGACCGCGGTGCGCAGCTGGCCCATGACGGCGGCGGCGCGCACCCCGCGGCCCATGACATCGCCGATGACCAGGGCCGTACGGCCGGCGCCGAGGGTGATGACGTCGTACCAGTCGCCGCCGACCGCGGCGTCGGTGCCGCCGGGCTGGTACGTGGCGGCGACGCAGAGGTCGTCGGGCTGCTCCAGTTCCTGGGGCAGGAGGGAGCGCTGGAGGGTGACCGCGGCCTCGCGCTGAAGGGCTTCGCTGGCCCGCAGCCGCTCGGCGGACTCGATCTGGTCGGTGACCTCGGCGCCGAAGACCAGGACGCCCTTGTGCGGGGCGACGCAGGCGACCTCGGGGTCGGGGGCCGGGCCGCTCGCGCCGACCTCGATGGGGGTGCAGGTGAAGGTGTAGTAGCCGTCGCGGGTGCGATCGCCGCCGGGGACCTTGCGGGACTTGACCGTCCGCGGTTTGCCGCTGCGCAGGACCTGGTCCATCAGGGGGAGCAGGCCGAGTGCGTCGAGCTCGGGGAGGGCTTCGCGGGCGGTGTGGCCGGCCGGGCGCGGGCCGAAGACGGCGGCGTAGGCGCCGTTGACGTAGGCGAGGCGGTGCTCGGGGCCGTAGGCGACGGCTACCAGGGCGGGGATGGTGCCCAGGATGTCGTGGACGGACAGGGCGTCGACGGTGGGCGGCAGGGTCGCGGGGACGCGGTCCTGGGAGGGGGCCGGATCGGTGTGCCCGGCGCGGGCCGCGGGGACGGAGCGGGTGGTGGCGGCCGTCGGGGCGGACGGTGCGCCGTCCGCCGCCGCGGGCTCGGCGGGCGGCGCCGGGGCCGCGGCGGGCGGGGCGGCCGGCGTGCCGGGGGCGGGGCGGGGTGCGGCGCGGTCGGACCGCGCGGCGGCGCGCCGCTGTGTGCCGGGGAGTTTGGCGCTCCAGCGCGTGAAGATCACGGAGGGGTACCTCTTACTTCGCGTCGTCGCGCGGGATCGGGCCGTCGGCATGGCGGGATCTCCCGGCCGGTGGCCGGGGGACGGTCGGCTGGGGACACTCTCGGCGCCCTCTTGCGGAATGCAGCAAACGTCCAGAATCCTCGTGATTGTCACTCTTTGCAGATACGAGCCCACCCATGGTCACACGTCCAGTGTGGCCGACCGGACGGACATCCGTCAGACGCCGGGGTGCCGCTGTGGAGTTCCGCACTCCGGAACATCCGGCGGTCCCAGGGAAGACGGCACGTCAACTCTTGTGGGGGTACGGCGCGTCAACTCGCTTCGTTGTGCCGTCCGGTTCCCGCGGCGAGTTCGAACTCGGCGCGCGGGTTCTCCAGCGAGCCGAGCGAGACGATCTCGCGTTTGAACAGGCCCGCGAGGGTCCATTCGGCGAGCACCCGCGCCTTGCGGTTGAAGGTCGGCACCCGGCTGAGGTGGTAGGCGCGGTGCATGAACCACGCCGGGTAGCCCTTCAGCTTGCGCCCGTAGACATGTGCGACGCCCTTGTGCAGGCCGAGCGAGGCCACCGAGCCGACGTATTTGTGCGCGTAGTCCACGATCGGGCCGCCGCGCACCGCCGCCGCGAGGTTCTCGGCGAGGACCTTGGACTGGCGGACGGCGTGCTGGGCGTTGGGGGCGCACAGGGCGCGGGGCTCGTCGGGCTTGGCGGGCGGCTCGGCCGTCAGGTCGGGGACCGCGGCCGCGTCCCCGGCGGACCAGGCGTGTTCGACACCGTCCACCTGGAGCGCGGGGGTGCACTTGAGGCGGCCGTGTGCGTTCAGCGGCAGTTGGGTCGCGGCCAGGATGGGGTGCGGTTTGACGCCCGCGGTCCACACCAGGGTCCGGGTCGGGAAGCGGGAGCCGTCGCTGAGCTGGGCGATCCGCTTCTCACAGGACTCCAGCCGGGTCTCCAGCCGTACGTCGATATTGCGGGCCCGCAGCTCACGGACGGCGTAGCCGCCCATGTCCGGGCCCACTTCGGGCAGGATCCGGTTCGTCGCCTCGACCAGGATCCACTTCATGTCCTCGGGCTTGATGTTGTGGTAGTAGCGGACGGCGTAGCGGGCCATGTCCTCCAGTTCGGCCAGTGCCTCCACGCCCGCGTAGCCGCCGCCGACGAAGACGAAGGTCAGCGCGGCGTCGCGGATCGCGGGGTCGCGGGTGGAGGAGGCGATGTCGAGCTGTCCGAGGACGTGGTTGCGCAGGCCGATGGCCTCCTCGACCGTCTTGAAGCCGATGCCGACGTCGGCCAGGCCCGGGACGGGGAGGGTGCGCGAGACCGAGCCCGGCGCGAGGACCAGTTCGTCGTACGCCACCTCGATGGCGCCGGTGCCGGTCTCCTCCGCGGCCAGGGTGGTGATGGTCGCCCTGCGGTCGTGGTGGTCGATGGCGGTGACCTCGCCGATGACGACCTTGCACTGCGGCAGCACCCGGCGCAGCGGTACGACGACATGGCGCGGGGAGATCGAACCGGCCGCGGCCTCGGGCAGGAACGGCTGGTACGTCATATAGGGCTCGGGGTCGACCACGATGACTTCGACGGTGCCCTGCCGCAGTTCCTGCTTGAGCTTCCGTTGCAATCGCAGGGCGGTATACATCCCCACGTAGCCACCGCCGACAACGAGAATGCGCGTCACGTCTTTCGAAGACACAGTCTTCACAGAGGTTCTCCTCGCGGTGTCGACCAGGCCCCGGGGCAGCACCGATCCGAAAGCCGGCCGGCGGCGCGGCCTGCTTCGGGAGCTGCACCCCCGGGAAAGCACAGCACTGTTCCATGACGCACCCCCGGAGCGCCTTTGTCCACAGGCTCGTCGAAATGTATGACCGGGCGCGGCCCTGGGGACGGAACGGCGCATTCCGCGTGTCCGGGGCGAGGTGCGCTGGTCAGGGGGTGGGTGGCAAAGGAAGAGCGGGGGCGTAATCGGGCCGGAAAAGGTGCCTTGGGCCGATCGGGGGGCGCATTGTGCGGAACGCCCCCTTCATTCTTGACCCGAGCTCAACTATGTTCGTATCTCGTTGGGGTGCACCCTCTCGTCGGTACGCCCTGACTGTCAGGGCGGGGAGTCTCCGGGGGGAGACGTCATTACCGGGGGATCACTATGCACATTCAGGGCTCTCAATGGCCGGCCACTGTCGCTGTGGCACATGCCTCCGACGGCGCCGGGAGCAGTAGCGAGAACAACAGACCCCACAGCAACGGCACCGCGGTGACCAACGGTGCCGGCACGGGTACGGGCGGCCGCAGCACACCGCTGCGGGTGGACGCCCAGCGCAATCTGGAGCACGTACTGCGCGCCGCACGCGAGGTGTTCGGCGAGCTGGGGTACGGCGCGCCCATGGAGGACGTGGCGCGGCGGGCCCGCGTCGGGGTCGGCACGGTCTACCGCCGGTTCCCGAGCAAGGACGTCCTGGTCCGCCGGATAGCCGAGGAGGAGACCTCACGGCTGACGGACCAGGCGCGGGCGGCACTGGGGCAGGAGGACGACCCGTGGTCGGCGCTGTCCCGCTTTCTGCGGACGTCGGTCGCCTCGGGTGCCGGACGGCTGCTGCCGCCGGGCGTTCTGCGGGTGAGCGCGGCTGCCGACCGGTCCGCGGGGCCGGCGGCGGAGGGCGCGGACGGGCCCCGGGTACCGGACGGTCTGACCGAGGCACGGGTGCCGCAGCAGCGCACGGCGCCCGGCGCGGACGGGGCGCCCGCCGATCTCCGGCCGGCCGAGCGGCACGACCTCCGGGAGGGCGAGCCGGCCGCGGCCGCGCCGCCCACCGCTGCCGAGGAGGCGACCGGCGCCGACGCGCTGCTGGACGTCGTGGGGCGGCTCGTCGAGCGCGCCAAGGCCGCCGGTGAGCTGCGCGCCGATGTGACAGTTTCGGACATCCTTTTAGTGATCGCCACGGGCGCGCCCACGCTGCCCGATCCCGGCCAGCAGCAGGCCGCGTCCGCGCGGCTGCTGGAGATACTGCTGGAGGGGCTGCGCTCGCGCCCGGCCCGGTGAGGTCCGGCGGCCGGCTCCGTCCGGGTGGACCCGACCGCCGGGTCCACGGGGCGGGGCCGGACCGCGGGACGGCGCCGTCCGCGGACTGCGGCGCGGCCTCCTGTCCGGGGGCCGGGGAGCACGTCCGGTGTCCGGGTTCCGGGGAGCACGTCCGGTGTCCCGGTGCCGGGGAGCACGTCCGGCCGCCGCGTACGGCAGGGCCCGTACGAGGGCCTCGCACGGTAGGGGCCGTCTGGGCGGCATGGCCCGTAAGGGTGAACGCCCGTGCGGTCGTCCGCCCGTGCTCCCCGGATGAGTGGATGGCCGTCAGGACCCTCAACCGCCGGGGTCCGGTGTGGCACGCTTGCGCGGTATTCCGTTGGGACAGCGGCTTCGGGAGCCTCGGCGATGGGTGTTGACGGGCGGGACGAGCGGCACGACGGTGAGGCCGGGGTGGGCGAGCAGGAGGCGACGCGGGCCGGGCAAGTCCCCGGCCAGGGCGGGCCGTTGGGGATGACTCCCCCGGCCGGACGGCACGATCGCGCCGATGGCCGGGCGGGCGCGGGGCACAGCGTGCCGCCGCAGCGGGAGACCTCCCGCGGCGCGGGTCCGGCCACCGGCCCTGAGAACGGCGACCTCCCGCCGTCCGATGCCCAGTTGCTCTCCGATCTGCGGGCCGGCGACGACAGCGCGTACGAGGAGATGTACCGCAGGCACGCCGCGGCGGTCCGGCGCTACGCCCGGAGCTGCTGCCGGGACGTGCACACCGCGGAGGATCTGACCGGCGAGGTCTTCGCCCGCACGCTGCAGGCGGTGCGCGGCGGGGCGGGCCCGGAATCCGCGGTGCGTGCCTATCTGCTGACGACCGTCCGCCGGGTGGCCGCGTCCTGGGCGCAGACCGCGCGGCGGGAGCAACTGGTGGAGGACTTCGCGGTGTTCGCGGTGGCCTCGGCCGATGTGGCGGGGGATGACGGCACCCTGGACCTGGGCGCGGATGTACGTGCCATGCAGGAGGCCGAGCGGTCGATGGCGGTGCGGGCGTTCCGCAGTCTGCCGGAGCGCTATCAGACGGTGCTGTGGCACACCACGGTCGAGGAGGAGTCGCCGAGCGAGGTCGCGCCGCTGCTCGGGCTGACCGCGAACGCCACCGCCGTACTGGCGCACCGCGCCCGCGAGGGCCTCAAGCAGGCGTATCTGCAGGCGCATGTCAGCCAGTCGCTGACCGCCGGCGGCGACTGCGCCCGGTACGCCGACCGGCTCGGCGCCTATGCCCGCGGCGGGCTGCGGATGCGGGCCGAGCGGGGGCTGCGCAAGCACCTGGACGGCTGTCCCCGGTGCCGGCTGGCCGCGCTGGAGGTCGCGGACGTCAATCAGCGGATCGGTGCGCTGCTGCCGGTCGCGTTCATCGGCTGGCTCGCCGCCGGGTACGCCGTCAAGACCGCGGTGGCGGGTGCCGCGGGGGTGACGGCCGGTGCGGCCGCGGCCGCCGGGAGCGGCGGTTCCGGTGCGCCGGGAGGTGCTGGTGGTGCCGCCGTGGGCAAGGGCCTGGGCGGCACGGTCAAGGCCGGGATCGGGATCGGTGCGGCGGTGGTGGCGGGCGCGACGCTTTCGCTGGCGCTGACCGCCTCCCCAAAGCCGGCGCCGGAACCGCGGGCCCAGTCCCCTCGGCCGGCTCCGTCCGCACCGCAGCATCCGGCGCCCGGACCGTCGCACCCCGCGCTGCCACCGGCGGGCGGCGCCGCCCCCGCCCCGAAGCCGGACCCGGCACACAAGCCGGACCCGGCACACAAGCCAGATCCGAAGAGCACGCCGGATCCGAAGCGCACGCCTGCCGCCGCGCCGACGCGCACGCCGACGGCGGCCCCGCAGGAGCCGACGCCCGCCCCGAAGCCGCCCCACCGGCCCACGCCATCCAAGCCCACGCCACCCGAGCCCAACCCACCGCAGCCCACGCCGCCGAAGCCCACCCCGAAGCCGCCGCTGCCCGCCCCGGCCTCGTACCGGGTCAATGCGCTCGCCCACGACTTCCTGGGCGACGGCAGCAAGCCGGAGGTACGCACCCTGGAGAGCAGCTGGCTGTGGCAGCGGCAGGCACCGCAGATCGCCGGGACGACGTATGCGCACGGGGTGAGCGTCCATGCGCAGTCCTCGGTGACCATCGACCTCAACCGCCGGTGCACCGCCTATGACGCCGTTGCGGGCGTCGACGACGTCAGTCTGGGACTGGGCGCGCTGCGTTTCTCCGTCTACGCGGACGGCGTGCGGCTGTGGCAGTCGCCGGTGGTGCGCGGCGGGGAACCGGCCGTACCGGTGCACGTCCCGCTGGCCGGCCGGAAGACCCTGCGGCTGGTGACCCATACGGCGAACCCCGTGGGTGCGGCGGCGCTGGCGGACTGGGCACAGTCGACGATCACTTGCCGCTGAGGCGCCGAGGCGGCCCGCTCTCCTCACCGGCGCCGGGGTGGCCGCGCCGGCACGGAAGGGTGGGGGCCTCCGGGCTCACCCCAACCGCGCCCGTGGCACCACGCCACCCGCGACCGCCTTCTGACGCGGCGCCCCCGCCCCCGTCCAGCAACTCCCCCGGCGCGCCACCAGCCGTCGCAGCCACAGTTCCGTGGAGACGAGTTCGGCCAGCCCGTCCAGGGGCAGTGCCGCGCCCTCGGCCGCCGAGCGCAGTGCCTTGCGGACCACCCGTGCCTCCACCAGCCCCGCATCGGCCAGCAGCGGTGTGTCGAAGAGCCGCACCAGGTCGCCGACGGCGCCGCGCAGCCCGGCGCGTACCGCCGCCGCCTGGGTGAGCTGCGAGGTGGCGCCCCATCCGGGTGGCAGATCCCGGACCCCGGCGCCGGCGAGTACGGAGCGCAGCACCGCCGCCCGTGCCCCGGGCTGCACCCGCAGGGTGTCCGGCAGGGCGCGGCAGGCGAGCACCACCTGGTTGTCGAGGAACGGGGCGTGCAGCCGCTGGTTGCGGACCTCGGCGGCCTGCTCGAAGACGCGGTGGTCAGCGGCCTGACGGGCCAGCGCGGCACGGGCGCGCCGCTCGCCGGGGCGGCTCACCGCGGGCGAGCGGTGCGCCGCGTCGCTGAGCCGAACCGATACTTCAGCCAGCGCCTCCCCCGTCAGCCAGCGCGCCGCGGGCCCCGGCCGGCACCAGGCGAGCGCGGCCAGGGAGGCGTCCACGGCCCCGCCGGCCACCGGCTCGTCGGCGAACTGCCGCTCCAGGAGGCGGCGCGCCGCCTCGGCGAGACCCGCCGTGTACGGCATACGGGCGAGCCTGCGGGCCGCGCGGTAGACGGTGAAGGGCACGAGGACGGACTGCGCGAAGGCGCCGTCCGCCTTGGCCAGCGCGGTGACCGGGCGCAGCAGATGGCGTCGGCGGCGGTCCATGAGGAGGTCGGCGAGCCGGGCCGGGTGGGCGTCGAGGACCTGGCGGGCGCCGTGTCCGACGAAGTGGTCCGCGCTGCCGGCCAGCAGCCGCCGGCGGTGGCGGCTCGCGGTGGTGAGGGAGGGGCCCGGCTCGTCCGTGAGCGGGCCGCTTCCGAGGTCCGCGTACGGGAGGGCCTCTTCGCCGGCCGCGACGACGACGTGGTGCAGCCGCGGGTTGTCGGCGAGGGTGCGGGCACGCTCCAACTCGGCGTCGCGGTCGGCCTCGCCGTCATGGGTGGCGCGGTCGTTGAAGGTGACGGCCAGGAGGCGTTCGCCGTGGCCGTTGAGCCTTCCTGGCCGGCCGGGAAGGCCGGCGGCCAGCAGGGCGAGGGTTCCGGAGGCGCTGCCTCCGGAGAGGTCGGCGCCGACGCCGGGAGCCGGTGCACCGCGTGCCGCGCGCCGCTCGGCGGGTCCCATACCGGGCACCGGGCCGGGGTCGAGGCCGTCGAGCCCCTCCGGATCGGGGGCGTGCCGGATTCCGGCAAGCCGGGCGCGGACGGCTTCGACCAGGGCGTCGCGGACGCCGTCGACGGCTTGTTCCGGGGCGAGTTGGGGCGCGGCGACGGCGAGCGAGGCGGTCGGTTCGAAGGAGGTGATGTCGCCGGCGCCGCCGCGCAGCACCAGGGCGTGGCCGGGCGGGATCCGGCGGACGCCTTCGTACGGCGTGCCGGCGCCGAGCGCCTCGGGGAGTTCCGGGCAGGCCAGCAGTGCGGCGAGGTGGCCGATGTCGAGGCCGGCCTCGACGAGGTCGGCGAGCGGGAGGGCGGCGGTGGCGTAGGCCGTGCCGCCGGCCCAGGGGGTGTGGAAGACGGGGCGGGCGCCGGCCAGGTCGCCGGTGACGGTGATCCGCCGCCCTACCTGGACGACGGCGGTGTAGCTGCCGGGCCAGGCGGTGAGATGCCGCAGTGCGCCCCCGCGCGCCGCGAACAGGCCCACTTTCAGCTGGTCGTCGGTGGCTCCGCAGACGCCGAAGACCGCGAGCCGGGTCTCGGGGTCGGCCTGGACGACCCGGACCTCGTCCGGCCGCCAGTCGCCGACCGCCCAGAGGGGATCCGGGCCGCCCCAGAGGAGCTGGGCGCCCACGGGGAGGACCGTGTGGTTCTCGTCGCCGGCCGCCGGCCCCGTGGCGGCACTGCTCCACCCCACCAACCAGCGCATCGCCGCCTCCACCCGATTCCCCGTGCGCCGGGGCCAACGGCCGCCCCGTACAACGGATCGCCCGGCCCTTACCGAGCTGTTGTGCGGACCATGCTGCCATGACAGCGGCGCGGGAGAGGTGCTGGAGCGGGCCTGTATACGGGCAGTTCGCGGGGCGGCGGCCATCAGGGACCGCCGGCGGGCCCGCGGGGGCGTTGCGGGCTTACCGTGGGGGCGGCCCGCGGGCGGTGGTGCGGACGCGGCGGAGTGCCGGCGGGACGGCCGCGCGAGCCGGCCCGGCGGCACACCCTCGTGACGGGCGCGTGTGCTCCGCCGCATCGGCCCCGGAAGGCCCCCCGTGTGGCCCCCGAGGCAGCTCCGTGCGTGCGGCGGCGCGAAATCATCACCCGTCGATTTTCGGCCAAAGTCCGTTCCATACAGCCCAGTTGACGCATTCCGGCACTGTGTCAACCGGCGACTCGACCGGCCGGCGTCCGGTCCTCGCGACGGTCCGGGAGGCGGGCTGCGCCCCCCGGACCGGACCGTCACCCGCGGGGAATGGGGTGACGGTATCCCCCAGCCCACTGGATCCAGTGCAGCGGGCCGACCCACGCAGAAGCCATGGAAGCGCTCGCAAAAGCGGGCGGCCAGCGCGCACGGACGGGCGCACGGGCACACGTACCCGGAGCACATGCCAATTCCCGTACCCCTGTTTGAACATGAATCTCGCCATCCGGGACACCGACTCTTAACGGTCGGGATCCGGCGAACTACTCTGGGTGGACGCATGCCCCGGGGTACCGGGGCGGCCGTCGCTGTGTCGAGGGGTGCGCATGTCCAGGGATATACGCGGGCCGAACGAAAAGCTTGGCACCGTTCTCGCCCTCGCGGGTATCAGCAATGCCGGACTGGCGCGCCGGGTCAACGACCTCGGTGCGCAGCGCGGACTGACGCTTCGTTATGACAAGACGTCGGTGGCGCGGTGGGTCTCCAAGGGCATGGTGCCCCAGGGCGCCGCTCCCCATCTGATCGCGTCCGCGATCGGCAGCAAGCTCGGCCGGCCGGTCCCGCTGCACGAGATCGGGCTGGCCGACGCGGACCCGGCCCCCGAGGTAGGCCTGGCATTTCCCCGCGATGTGGGCGCCGCGGTGCGCTCCGCGACCGAGCTCTACCGTCTCGATCTGGCCGGACGGCGGGCCGGCGGTGGCGGCATCTGGCAGAGCCTGGCCGGATCCTTCGCCGTCAGCGCGTACGCCACCCCCGCCTCGCGCTGGCTGATATCCCCGGCCGACAGTTCGGTGGCGCGGGAGGCGGCCGAGGCCCGGGACAAGGATGCCGCGGCGGCCGGCGACGCCGGGATTCCGCAGCACGTCGGCCACAGCGACGTCAGCAAACTGCGTGAGGCGGCCGAGGACGCGCGCCGCTGGGACTCCAAGTACGGCGGCGGGGACTGGCGTTCGTCCATGGTGCCGGAGTGCCTCCGGGTGGACGCGGCGCCGTTGCTGCTCGCCTCGTACAGCGACGAAGTGGGCCGTGCGTTGTTCGGTGCGACCTCCGAACTCACCCGGCTCGCGGGGTGGATGGCCTTCGACACGGGCCAGCAGGAGGCCGCACAGCGGTACTACATCCAGGCGCTGCGGCTCGCCCGGGCGGCCGCCGACGTCCCGCTGGGCGGCTATGTCCTGGCCTCGATGTCCCTCCAGGCGACCTACCGCGGCTTCGCCGACGAGGGCGTCGACCTCGCCCAGGCCGCCCTGGAACGCAACCGCGGACTGGCCACCGCCCGGACCATGAGCTTCTTCCGCCTGGTGGAGGCGCGGGCGCAGGCCAAGGCCGGCGAGGCGCGCGCCTGTGAGGTGGCGCTGAAGGCCTCCGAAGGCTGGCTGGAGCGCTCCCGCAGCGGCGACCCCGACCCCTCGTGGCTGGACTTCTACTCGTACGAACGCTTCGCGGCCGATGCCGCCGAGTGCTACCGCGATCTGCGGCTGCCCCGCCAGGTCCGCCGCTTCACCGAGCAGGCGCTCTCCCGGCCCACCGAGGAATTCGTCCGCTCCCACGGTCTGCGCCTGGTCGTGTCCGCGGTCGCCGAACTGGAGTCCGGCAATCTGGATGCGGCCTGCGCGGCGGGTACCCGCGCGGTCGAGGTGGCCGGGCGGATCTCCTCCGCCCGCACCACCGAGTACGTCCGCGATCTGCTGCACCGCCTGGAGCCGTACGGCGACGAACCCCGGGTGGTCGAGCTGCGGGAGCGGGCGCGACCACTGCTGGCGGCGCCCGCTTAGCGGCGGGCCGGCCCGGACGGAGCTGCCCGCCCGGCCGCGCGATCCGTGCGCGGCCCGGCCGGGTGCGTGCGCCGCGGAGCCGTCCGATCGGCATTGTCAGTGCCGACCGTCATGATGGGATACGTCGTCGGCGATGATGCGCAGGTCCATGGCGACGGGTCGGCCTGCGGTCATGCGGTTGGGGAGGTGCAGTGGCGGCGTACGACTGCGAGGTGCTGGTGATCGGTGCCGGCATCGTCGGGCTCTCTACGGCGTACGCGATCACGCGTGCCGCGCCCGGTACGCGCGTGGTGGTCCTGGAGAAGGAGCCAGGTCCGGCCCGCCATCAGACCGGGCGCAACAGCGGCGTGATCCACAGCGGCATCTATTACCCGCCCGGTTCGCTCAAGGCCCGCTTCGCCCTCCAGGGCTCGGCGGAGATGGTGAAGTTCTGCACCGAGCACAACCTCCCTCATGAGGTCACCGGCAAGCTGATCGTCGCCACCGACCGCAGCGAGCTGCCGCGGCTGCACGGCCTCATCCAGCGCGGCCGCGAGCACGGCCTGCCGGTGCGCGAGCTGGGCCCCGCCCAGATAGCCGAGTACGAACCCGAGGTGCGCGGCCTGGCCGCCATCCATGTCGGCACGACCGGCATCTGCGATTTCGGCGCGGTCGCCCGCCGCTTCGCCCACCTCGCCGAGGACGCCGGTGCCCGGATCCGGTACGGCTCCGAGGTGACGGCCATCGGCCGCCGCCCCGGCCGGGTGGCGGTCCGTACGGCCGACGGCACGGTCCACCGCGCCCGCGCCCTGGTCAACTGCGCCGGTCTGCACTGCGACCGGATCGCCCGGCTGGCCGGTGACGCGCCGGGCATGCGGATCGTCGCGTTCCGCGGCGAGTACTTCACCCTCGCCCCGGACCGCGCCTCTCTGGTCCACGGACTGGTCTACCCGGTCCCCGACCCGGCCTTCCCGTTCCTCGGCGTGCATCTGACCCGCGGCATCGACGGTGCCGTGCACATCGGCCCGAACGCCGTCCCCGCGCTGGCCCGCGAGGGCTACGACTGGCGCACTCTGCACCCCGCCGAGCTGGCCGGCACCCTCGCGTACCCCGGCTCCTGGCGGATAGCCCGCCGCCACTGGCGCTACGGCGCCGGTGAGCTGCACCGGTCGCTGTCCCGGCGTGCCTTCGCCGACGCGGTCCGCCGCCTGCTCCCGGCCGCCCGCGAGGAGGACCTGGTCCCGTCCCCGGCCGGCGTCCGCGCCCAGGCCGTCCTCCCCGACGGCACCCTCGTCGACGACTTCCTCATCGCCGAGTCCCCCGGCATGGTCCACGTCCTCAACGCCCCGTCACCGGCCGCCACGGCCTCGCTGCCCATCGGGCGGGAGGTGGCACGGCGGGTGCTGGGGGTGGTGGGAGCGGAGCGCGCATAACGCGACCGGCTCCCGGCCTTCCGCGTGTCCCGGAAATCCGGGGGCGGAGGGACGGGAGCCGGGAGAGCCGACGCGTCGGGGGCCGTCAGCCGACCGGTGCCTTGAAGGCCTGCACGCTCGACTTGTCGTGGCTGAGCCCCTCGCCCTGGAGGAAGAGCGTGTTGGTGTGTCCGTCCCAGGCCAGCGACATGAGTTCCGGGGATCCCAGGCTGTGCTTCGGGTCGTAGAGCGTGCCCAGCACCTTCTCCTTGCCGTCCCGCACACCGATCGACACCAGCACCGGATCCTGGCCGACGGGACCGGCGGCAGGCGCACTCATCACCGCGATCAGCCCGTCGGTGTCCAGAGCGACGGGCGCCGAGGCCCGCTTCTTCCACAGCAGCTCCCCGGTCTTCAGGTCCATGGCCGCCATGCCACCCGAGCCGTAGCCGGACACCAGCACCTGCTCCTCCTCGTCGACGATGGTGTCGCGGGGCTTGAGGCTCAGGTCCTTCAGTTCGCCCGAGAGCTCGAACGTCTTGGCCGGCGCCCCGTCCTTGGTGTAGGTGGAAAGGGTGCCTTCGGCATCGATCACATTGGCCTCGGCGCTCATGCGGATCGTCAGGGGCCGGTCGGACAGAATCTCCCCGACCGCCCGGCCGTCGCCCGTCACCGTCGAATGGATGCCGCTGTACTCCAGGTCCTGGAGGGCCAGCTGCTTCTTCGGCTTCGCGTCGGGACAGTCACTGCCCACGGCCCGGTACTGCGGGCTCAGCCCCACCGTGGTGGTGCACTCGTGGCCGCGCGCGGTCAGTTCCCAGACCTTCGCACCACCGGTGATGGTGAAACCGGCGTACGTGTCCCCGATCGCGACGGCAACGACCTTCGAGTTCACCACCATCTGCGGGCTGTCCTCGCTCCCGCCGCCCTTGAGGTTCTTCGACCAGAGCGTGCGCCCGGTATCCGTGTCCACGACGGACAGGAAGGAGCAGTCGTCACCGCCCGCGTCGAAGACCACGGCGCCGACGCCGTCGTCGCTCGCGTCCTTGGACATGGCGCAGACCTCGCCCGCGCCCTTGGGGGTCTTGACCGTCCACTGCTTCTTGCCGGTCTTGCGGTTGTAGGCCCGCACGCCCGAGCTGTCTCCGTAGACGACATCGTCATTGTTGAACCACATCGACCGCAGGTTGTTCTCGTCCTGTCCCTCGCGGTCGGACGCGGGCGACGCTGCCTCCCACAGCCGCGGAATGGCGTTCGCGGGCCGGTCGGAGGCCGTATCGGCAGAGTCGTCCCCCGAGAGGAGGAAGTACCCACCCACTCCGCAGCCCACCAGCACGACCATCACGATCGCCAGGATGAGCGCCACGGGCGCACCGCTGCGCCCAGGCGCAGGGGGCCCGCCGGGCCCGCCCTGGAACTGCGGCGCCATGGGCCCCCCGGGAAACGGCGCCTGGCCGGGCGCCTGACCCTGATTCTGGGCGTACGGCGGGGGCGGCTGCTGGCCGCCCTGCGGTCCGGGCGGGGCGGGGTAGCCCTGCTGGGGCGGCCCCTGGGGCTGGCCCATGGGCGGGGGGAACTGCCCGCCCCCGGGCCCGGGCTGCGCGGGCGGAGCACCGTACGGACCGGGGCCGCCGGGCGGCTGGCCCGCACCGGCGGGCGGCTGGCCGGGGGCGCCGTACGCTCCCGCACCGGCCGGCGGCTGGCCGGGCTGCCCCTGGGGCGGGTATCCGGGAGCTCCCTCGTGTGGCCCGGGCTGCTGCCCCTGGGGAGGGCCGGGCGGCGGTGCGGCCTGGCCCGGTGCCGGCGGGCCGGCCGGCGGCGCTCCCGGAGCACCCTGGCCGGGCGGCTGTGGCCCCTGCGGATTCCCGGCGTACCCCTGGCCGCCCTGCGACACGATGGACCAACCCCCCTGTTTGTTTTGCTCACGTCAGCCCTGCATCGTATGCACGCCGCTCCACGCCACGCCAACCTCCCTTTTCACAAAGGGTTCCGTCCCGCCCGCCCCGGCCGGTGCCCCGAAAGCACCGGGTGTGCCCCGGTCCCTCCGCCCCCGGACCTGCGCCCCCGTAGAATCGACGCACTGTGTCCGAGAACCCCACCACCCCCGCCACCGCCGCCGCGAAACCAGACGCTCCGGTAGCCGCTCCCCTGGCTTCTCCCGCCCGGGAAGCCATCTCCCGGGAAGCCGACGCGCAGCAATCCGGCGCGCAGGAAGCCCGGAGCCTCGGCTCCACCGCCGTCTCGGCCGCCACCCCCCGGCGCGGGGAGCCCATGTTCCCCGACGGGACGGGCCCCGCGGCCGACCCCGCGGGTTCCCATCACGAGCGGCGGATCCGCTCCTTCCAGCCCCGCCGCAGCCGGGTCTCGCCCAGCCAGGCCGATGCGCTGCGCCGCCGGTGGCCGACCTGGGGACTGGACATCGACGGGCTCTCCCGGATCGATCTGGACGCCTTCTTCGACGGACGTCCGGTCGTCCTGGAGATCGGCTTCGGCATGGGCGAGGCCACGGCACAGATGGCCGCCGCCGACCCGGACACCGGCATCCTCGCCTGCGATGTCCACACCCCCGGGCAGGGCAATCTGCTCGGTCTCGCGGAGCGGAACGGCCTGTCCAACATCCGGGTGGCCAATGGTGACGCGATCATCCTGCTGCGCGAGATGCTGGCCCCCGCCTCCCTCGCCGGCCTGCGCATCTACTTCCCCGACCCCTGGCCGAAGAAGCGCCACCACAAGCGCCGCCTCGTCCAGCCGGAGTTCATCGCCCTGGCGACCACCCGGCTCGCGCCCGGTGCCCTCGTCCACTGTGCGACCGACTGGGAGCCGTACGCCGAGCAGATGCTGGAGGTGCTCTCCGCCGAGCCGACGCTGGAGAACCTCCACCCCGGCTATGCGCCGCGTCCGGACTTCCGCCCCCTCACCAAGTTCGAGGGCCAGGGCCTGGACAAGGGGCATGTCGTCCATGACCTCCTCTTCCGGCGCCGCGACACATAGGGCGAACGCCCCTCGCTAGGGTCGATGGGTGTACCTGTCCCAGCCGCCCCCGCACCCGCCCCACGCGCCTGCCCCTCCCCCGTACACACCTCACACCTACGCGTACGAGCCCTGCGCCGCGCCTGCCCGCCGCCGGACGGCGCCCTGGCGCAGCAAGACCCTCCGCGCGGTCGCCCTGGTGTCGATGTTCGCGCTCTCCGGCGTGATCATCATCGGCATGGTGCGCCAGGAGACCGGCACCGAGGGCTTCCTGGTCGGCCTCGGTCTGGCCGTCTTCCCGGTACCGCTTCTCGTGGCGGCGTTCTGCTGGCTCGACCGCGTCGAACCCGAGCCCTGGCGCAACCTCGCGTTCGCCTTCACCTGGGGCGCCTGTGCCGCGACCCTGGTCGCGCTCCTCGCCAACGGCTTCGCGACCGACTGGCTGGCCGCCAACATCGCCTCCACCTCACCCTCCGAGGCCGAGGCCTGGGGCGCCACGGTGATCGCCCCGGTCGTCGAGGAGGTGGTCAAGGCCGCCGCCGTGCTCCTCCTCTACCGCTTCCGACGGCGTGACTTCGACGGCATCACGGACGGCATCGTCCTCGCCGGTATCACGGCCACCGGCTTCGCCTTCACCGAGAACGTCCTCTACCTGGGCAACGCCTTCGGCGAGGATCAGTCCCTGGGCCACTCCGGACTGGACTCACTCACCGCCGGCACCTTCTTCCTCCGCATCATCGTCTCCCCCTTCGCCCACCCGCTCTTCACCATCCTCACCGGCCTCGCGTTCGGCATCGCCGCCACCCGCTACCCCCGCCGCCGCGCCGCCCGTATCGCGCTCGCCCTCCTCGGCCTGCTCACCGCCGTCCTCCTGCACGCCATCTGGAACGGCGCGTCCACCCTGGGCGACCTCGGCTTCCTCATCGTCTACGGCCTCTTCATGGTCCCCGTCCTCATCGCCCTGACCTGGCTGGCCATCTGGGCCCGCACCCAGGAACTGCTCTCCCTGCGCGGCTACCTCGCCCCCTACATCACCGCCGGCTGGCTCGCCCCCGCCGAACCCACCGCCCTCTCCTCCCTCAAAACCCGCGCCCTGGCCCGCGACCTGGCCCGCCGCACCCAGGGCCCCGCCGCCGCCCGCGCCGTCACCGAATACACCACCGTCGCCACCACCCTGTCCTTCCACCGCCGCCGGGCTTGCCTCTTGGGCCCCTCCCCGGACTTCATGACCAGAGAGCAGCACTTGTTGCAGCATTTGCGGCATTACCAGGCTTGGGGGCGGGCGGCGTTGGTGGATGCGTGGGTGGCCAGGGAGCAGCCATACGGCTCCGACGACTCGCGTAGCCGCAGCAGTTAACGCCTGCCCTGACTCGCGTAACAGCGGCCGCTCGCCACACTCCGCTCGTCTCCAGCGGGCCCCTATCTCCGTCGACAGTGGTGTACGGGCCACCTTTACTGGGCAACTAGCCCTGGTTTATGGCTAGTCCACCCGCACCTGAGATCGAGGGAAACACCAAGTTGTCCGAGACCCAGCAGGAACGTGCTACTCGCTTCCTGGAGGCTCTTGCCTCCCTGCCCCTCCATCGACCGTCAGGTGAACCATCGAGGGATCAGCCCATCGCACTCCTATGGGCGATCAGCCGTGCGGTCGAAGGTGCAGGCCGTCTCACCTCATGGAACAAGGCAAAGGCCGACCTTCGGGCCATGCTTACGGAATACGAAAAAGTAGATTCAAGCCCAACACCCGAGAGCACTTTTCTGGAGCTGCGCCAGTTCCCTTTCTGGGAGATTCTTGGCACGAATGGCGAGTCGCCGGACTTCGCGGATACCGACGCACTGGCATGGCTTTCCCAGCAAACACCCGAGGGCGGGCTGGAGACCTCTCTGCACGAACAGCTCACCTCGGATGAGGATCTATGCCGGAATGCAGTAAAACTGCTACACGAACGATACTTCCAGGACTATCGCCTTGATCTACTACTTCTGGAGGCAGGAATCCCTGGGGCAGAATTTGATGGATTCGGCCACCCTCCACATGTACGAGTGGGGGATACTTTCAAGAGGCGGCGGACACTAGCACGAGCAAGGGTCCACCGGCCCATCATGGCCGGCATTTGTGGAACGGGAGCCAGCGGCGCCGAGTCCATCGTCGTATCCGGAGGCTACGAAGACGATGAAGACCATGGCGAGGAAATAATTTACACCGGGCAAGGAGGGCGGGACGAGAAAACGAAGAAGCAATGCAAAGATCAAGAGCTGACCCTAGGGAATGCAGCGTTGGTCACCAGCTACTCCACTGGGACGCCCGTGCGCGTGATTCGCGGCTCAGGCGGTGACCGGCAATACTCACCAACGGCTGGGCTCCGGTACGACGGCCTCTACCGAGTGGAGGAATATTGGTCCCAACGCGGCGAATCGAACTTCCTCGTATGGCGCTATCGGCTCCGCTCTATCGACACCGTCGACAAACAGGCCGCCACGAACATCACTCACTCATTCCCGGCTGGCAATTCGAGCCCCGGGCGCAAGGAAACCTCCACTCAGCGCATCATCCGAAGCACTAAGGTGGCCGACTACGTAAAAAAGATGCACGCATACGCCTGCCAAGTATGCGGACTGCGCATTGAAACCCCCACGGGTGCCTACGCCGAAGCGGCACACATTAAGCCACTCGGCCACCCGCATAACGGCCCCGATGAGATCGATAACGTTCTATGCCTGTGCCCAAATCACCACACAGCCTTCGACTTCGGAATGCTGATCATTAACGATGATCGGACCGTTACGCAAAGAGGTTCCGAACCTCGAACCTACCAACTGCGCGAGATTCGCGGGCATACCATAAACACCAAATACCTCACGTATCACCGAGACCACCACGAACACATAAACGGCGCTACAGATTAGCCTTCCGCACCCCCTCTTCGGCGTCGATTTGCGAGAGAGGGGGTGCGAACCCAGCATCATCCCTAACCCGCGACTCCACACTCCCCCTCGAAGCGCATTTGCGCATAGTCGAGAACCGTATCTGGATCACGCCCCTGCGCCTGAAGCCAACGAAGAACTTCAGCAATGAGGCCGACAGCCGCCGCCTCCTGAGCAACGAAGTGCAGTGGCCTTCCTTGGGGTGCCCGACCCGGCAAGCCCTGACCAGAGGAGAGGGGCCCCTCCGCTCCCGCCGATTGCGGGCCGTCCGCGTCTCGGATGCGAGTCGTGCACGATGCGCTGATCTCACACCAGGTGGTTTTGCCGTGCGCGGCAACCGTCACTCCCCAACGGTCCGCCATGGCCGCCACGAGGCTCAGCCCTCGCCCAGTTTCCGAGGTAGGCGCGACCCCAAGGAGCCTTGGGAACCGTCCACTTTCCGCGTCTCGAACTGAAATGCGGAGATGCGCATCCCTCACCATGACCGACAGGACCGCAGCAGCCCCTTCGCCGACATGGTTGACGACGTTGGTGGCCAGTTCGCTGACGCAGAGCTGTGCCGCATCACCCACTCCCGCAAGCCCCCACAGTTCGAGGTAGAGGCTCGTCAGGCGGCGTAACTCAGCCACCCCTGCTGGCCTCGCGATGAAGGGATGGACCCACTCCGTACTCGGCATGTGGTGGGTGGCATTCATCTGGCCCAGCTCCTTTGCTTGCCCACGACCCCGACGTCACGCCTGGCCATCGCGTGATGACTCTCGGTTCCCTGAGAGCGATAGTGGCAGCGCGCATCCCTTCGTGCAATGTGCACAGCGGGATTCGCTCTATCGAGTGATTGGCCCGTACCTGCTCTCACGGCAAGAATGAACGCCCGCCAATACAAGGAGAGTTGCCGTGGCCGGTTCGCCCACCGCTCGTCGTCGTCGACTTGCGATCGAGCTGAAGAAGCTTCGCGAGGACCACGGACTCACCTGCAACCAGGTGGGCGAGTCACTGGACTGGAGCGGCTCCAAGGTCAACCGCATGGAGACGGGCCAAGGCCGCGTCCAACCGTCAGACGTTGATGCGCTGTGCCGCTTCTACAACACCACCGACGAGCTACGCGAACTCCTCAAGAGCCTTGCCAAGCACTCCAAGATGCGGGGTTGGTGGCACGCGTACGGCAGTGCCGTACCCACGTGGTTCTCCGTGTACGTCGGCCTTGAACAGGCGGCGTGCAGTCTGCGTACGTACGAGGCTGAGTTCGTCCCTGGGCTGCTGCAAACCGCGGATTACGCCAGGGAGCTCCACCGAGCCACGGCCCAGCCAAGCCCAGACGACGTCGAGCAGATGATCGCCGTGCGCATGGAGCGACAGGCGCTCCTCACCGGTCCCCATGCACCAGATTTGTGGGCGATCCTGCACGAAAGCGTCTTGCGGCATGCCATCGGGAACAGGGATGTGATGCAGGCCCAGTTCGAACGCTTGCTGAAGATGGCGCAGTTGAAGAACGTCACCGTCCAGGTGCTGCCGTTCAACTCAGGTAGCTACCCCGCAACGGGGGCGTACACGATGTTGGGGTTCCCTGAGCAAGAGGACCCGGACATCGTGTATCGCGATGGCCTGACAGATGCTGTCTATCTGGAGCAACCCAGCGACATCGCGCAGTATGCAAAGGCATTCGACAACTTGCGGGCACTGTCCTTGAGTCCGCAACAGTCCAGTGCCCTCATTACCGAAGCGATGCAAGGACTCACCTGATGACTCACACAGCGCCTCTCGTCTGGCACAAGAGCAGCTACAGCAACGGCTCCGGCGGCAACTGCATAGCGACGGCGACGCCCGACGGGTCCACCCTCCTGGTCCGAGACACGAAAGTTCCCGGGGGCCAGATACTCAACTTCACCTGCGAGGCGTGGCAGGAATTCGTCACCTGCGTGCAGCGCCCGGACTGGAGCGTCCGCGCCTAATACAGAGCATCGTGCGGGTCCCACGGACTCTCCACGTAAGGTCGTCGCAGTTGTCCCCTGATGTGGAGGTTTCCGTGATGGCCGGCGTACCGACGAGTGTGATCGCAGCAACCGGCCTGGTAGGCGGCTATGCCACCGCCCGCTGGACCAAGAAGCGGCCGCTCGGTGGGGTGGCGCTCGCTGCGGCCGGGGCCGTGGCGGCCAAGGGGTGGCAGCAGAAGGCGGGGAATGCGACGGCGGCGGCGTTGAGTGGGGCGTACGTGGCCGCGTTTGCCGGGTCGCATCCGTTGGCGAAGAAGATCGGGGCCTGGCCTTCGGTGTTTGCGGTGGCGGGTGGCGTGGCGCTCGCATCGTGGGTGGCAGTGGACCGCCGGAAGTAGAGCGAAAGCAGAGCAGGAGCAGGGGTAGAGCAGGAGCGGAACGCGAAGGAGGGGCGGGGCCTTGGCGGCCCCGCCCCTCCCTCGTCCCTCCCCGTCCTCCGTGGTTCAGGCAGACGCCTCGTTCAGGAGCGCCAGTTCCGCATCCGTCAGGGTCAGTTCGGACACCGCCAGCAGCGCCGGCAGCTGTTCCACCGTGCGGGCGCTGGCGATGGGGGCCACGACGGTGGGCTGGGCGGCGAGCCAGGCGAGGGCGATGGTGGCGGGTTCGGCCTGGTGGGCGGCAGCGACGGTGTCGAGGGCCTGGAGGACGCGGCGGCCGCGGTCGGTGTCCACGTACTTGACGGCGCCCCCGGAGCGAGCGCTGTCGACATGGGTGCCTGGGCGGTACTTGCCGGTCAGGAAGCCGGAGGCGAGGGCGAAGTACGGCACGGCGGCCAGGCCGTGGCGGGCGGCCACCTCGGCGAGTTCGCCCTCGTAGGTGTCGCGGGAGACCAGGTTGTAGTGGGGCTGGAGGGCGACATAGCGGGCCAGGCCCTCGCGGGCGGAGAAGGCCAGGGACTCCTCCAGGCGCTTCGCCGAGATGTTGGACGCGGCGATCTCGCGGACCTTGCCGGCCCGCACGAGGTCGTCGAGGGCGACGAGGAACTCCGGCACCTCGACCGACTCGTCGTCGTAGTGGGTGTAGTAGAGGTCTATGTAGTCCGTGCGCAGACGGGCGAGGGATGCGTCGACCGCGGACTTGATGGTGGCGGGGGACAGGCCCTTGAGGTCCGGGTGGGCGCCGACCTTGGTGGCGATGACGACATCGGAGCGATTGCCGCGGGAGGCCAGCCAGTTGCCGATGACGGTCTCGGATTCGCCGCCCTTGTTACCAGGGATCCACGCCGAGTAGACGTCGGCGGTGTCGATGAAGTTGCCACCGCCCGCCACGTACGCGTCGAGCACGGCGAAGGACTGGGCTTCGTCGGCCGTCCACCCGAAGACGTTGCCCCCGAGGGACAGGGGGGAGACGGAGAGCGAGCCGAGGGGCTTGTGTGTCGCGGTCATATCCAGGGGAGCGTCGGGGGAAGAGGAGTTATTCCTTCCTCTTCCCCCACGGTAACTCCCGTCAGACGCCCACGGGTTGAGCTGCCTGTTCCTGCACCGAGGGCGCCGGCCAGGCGCCGAAGCCGTCGGCCACACGTTGATCCCGTCGGTCACGCGTTGACCCCGTCAGGCACACCTCGCCCCCGTCGATCACACCTCGCCCCCGTCGATCACACGCCGACCCCGCCGGTCACACATTGATCCCATGATCGCGCAGCCACGGCATCGGGTCGACCGGGTCGCCGGCGTCGGGGCGCACCTCCAGGTGGAGGTGGGGGCCGGTGACGTTGCCGGTGGCGCCGACGCGGCCGATGACATCGCCGGTGTTGACCTTGCCGGAGGTCTTCACCATCGAGGACAGGTGGCAGAACCAGAGTTCGGTGCCGTCGTCGAGGGTGAGGACGATGCGGTAGCCGTACGAGCCGGCCCAGCCTGCCTGGGTGATGGTGCCGGAGTGCACCGCTTTGACGGGAGTGCCGGTCGGCGCGGCGAAGTCCTGTCCGGTGTGGTCCGCGGCCCAGCGGTCGCCTGCCTGGCCGAAGCTGGCGGTGAGCGTGTAGGAGGACACGGGAGCGATGAAGCTCTTCGCCAGTTTGGCGAGGCGTTCGGCCTCCGCCTTCTGACGGGCCGCTTCCTCAGCCTTGCGCTTGGCCTCCATCTCGGCCGCCTTCTTGGCTGCAGCGGCCTTTTCGGCCGACTTCTGGTGGGCGGCGGCTTGCGTTGCGGCCTGCTGGACAGCGGCCTGTTCGGCGGCGTCGCGGCTCTCCTGCTCGGCGGCGCCCTGCTGCGCGTCGGCCTGCTGGAGGATGCGGCTGCGCAGCGCCTCACCGGCGCCGGTGCCGTTAGCCGTGTCCGCGCTCGTCTGGGTGGCCCGGGTGAGCGGCCCGGAGGAGGCAGGAGCCGCGTCGCCGACGGGAGCCGAGGCGGCGTCGGCGGCTGCGGAGTCCTCGTCGGATATCAGGTCGCCGATGCCGGGGAGCGACTTGGCGTCCGGCATCTTTTCGGAGAGGTCGTCGGCCATCCCGCCGATGTCGGGCATCGAGATCGGAACCGGCGGACGGTCCTCGGCCGAGGCCATTCCGCTCGCGCCGACCGCCGCGATGACGCCGACACCCAGGACGGTGCCGCTGCGGGCGAGTCCGCCGCCACGCTGCTTGGCCACCCGGTGTTTGCCGCGGACGAAGCGCGTGGATTCGTCGGTGGGATTCCACTCCTCCCACGGTCCGTCGCCGTCGCCGGCACCGGGCCCAGGGAAGGCACCTCGGTCATCGAGCTCGTAAGCCGACGGAGAATCGGGGGCAGGCCTGTTGGACGCCACGGGGGCGCACTCCTTTCCTTCCTTCTCGCCTACCGGGTTAGCTGACGGGTTCGGAGCAGGAAGGTCTCCTACGGGCGCCCGCTGGCGGAGGGCGTCCG
Source organism: Streptomyces sp. NPDC048637 (assembly GCF_040650675.1). Classification (NCBI taxonomy): domain Bacteria; kingdom Bacillati; phylum Actinomycetota; class Actinomycetes; order Kitasatosporales; family Streptomycetaceae; genus Streptomyces; species Streptomyces sp. NPDC048637. Next base: position 62,463 of record NZ_JBEZHQ010000039.1, on the reverse strand, counting down.
ATTCACCCCAAGGAAGTGGTTCCCCGGTTCCCTTGGTGCAGTTCGAAGTGCTTGGGGGTGCGTGAAAAGCGCGTGCGGGATTCGGCGTCGGCGCGCGGTGCCGCCTCTTGCGACGGCTGGGACGACCGCGCTGCGTTATCGGACAGTAATAGAGATCGCGACCGAATTCCAAGCCTTCTCTCGAATCCTTATCGGGTCAGCACAACCTGTGGCGGCGCCTTTTCGGCCACCACGCCCACAAACCGGGCGAGTTGACCACCCGGCGCTAAACGATCTCGCGCGGATTGTGCACCAGTCGTTATGCGGAGGGGTGGCCCTCAGTTACGGAGGGTGAGAGCAGTAACGTCGGATCATGGTCGTCAACGTCGGGAACACCGGGAACGCCGGAAGTGCTGCCGGTTACGCGTGGGGAGTGGCGGAGCGGTACCGGGGGTTCTCCTGGCGGGAGGTGCGGGGCCGGTCGGATGCGCACGAGGAGCTGAGCGCGCGGATCAGCCAGGACGCGGAGCTCTGCGATCTGCTGTCGGGGTCGCTGCCCGCCGGCAACAAACAGCAGCCGAACCTCCTGCTCGCCGCCGTCCGCTATCTCGACGGCCCGCACGCCGAAATGGGCCCGCGCGGTGAAGCCGCGTACGGGCGCTGGCGCGAGTGGACGATCCGGCACTGGGACGAGGTACGCGCGGTGATCATGCAGCGCGCCACCCAGACCAATGAACCGGCCCGCTGCGCCACCCTGTTGCCGCTGCTTGCCCGTCTGCCGCAGCCGCTGGCGCTGCTGGAGGTCGGTACGTCCGCGGGGCTGTGTCTGCACCCCGACCGCTATCGCTACCGGTACGTGGGCGAGGGCGGGGACGGCGGCCGGGCGGGCGCCCTCCGGACCGAGGTGGGGGCGCCGGAGAGCCCACTGGTGCTCACCTGCCGTACGGAAGGGACGCCCGGCGAGCTGCCCGCCGAACTGCCCGACCGGCTGCCGCAGATCGTCTGGCGGGCCGGCATCGACCTGGACCCGCTCGACCCGGTGGCCGAACCGGACGATCTGCGCTGGCTGCAGGCGCTCGTATGGCCGGGCGACGGGGAGCGTGCGGCGCGGCTGTCCGCGGCCGTCGAAGCGGTGCGGTCGGCGCCGCGGCCGCGGATGGTGCGCGGCGATCTGATCGACGAGCTGCCCGCGCTCGCCGCCGAGGCACCGCCCGAGGCGACGCTGGTCATCTTCCACAGCTCGGTGCTGGCCTACCTCCCGCCCGCCCGCCGTCAGGAGTTCACACGTCTCGTCCGGTCGCTGCTCGACGGCCGGCCGGGCGGCGGCCACTGGATCTCCGACGAGCACCACTCCGTGCTGCCGTGGATCACCGGCCCCGCACACCGCTCGCCCCGCCCGGACGACGCGCTGCTGCTGACCCTCGCGCTCGACGGACGCCCGGTCGCACTCACCGGCCCGCACGGCCAGAGCCTGCACCGCCTCCCCGGGCCGGCGGACACCCCGGGAACCTGAGCGCGGCCCGATCCCCGTACACAGGGCCTGCCGGGCAACCGCCCACACAGCCCGCATCCATCGGCGTCTACACCCCCATCGGCCGCTGCACCGCCAGCAGGGCCATATCGTCGGCCGGCGCGCCGCCCGTATGGCGTGCGACGTCCTCGACGACGGTGTCCAGGAGGACGTCCGGGCCGGGGAAGCGGCAGCCGCGCAGTTTGCTCGACGGGTTGTAGAAGCGGCCTAGCAGGTCCCGGGCCTCGGTCACCCCGTCGGTGAAGAAGAGCAGCAGGGCCCCGGCCGGGAAGAACGTCTCGTCCGGCCGGTCCGGCCGGCTCACCATCCCGCCCAGCCCGAGCGGCAGCGCCGGCGCCGCGGGAGCCAGCTCGCGCAGACCGCCGTCCGGGGTGAGCAGCAGCGGGGACGGGTGGCCCCGGTTGAGCACCCGCAGGACGGACTGCCCGTCGGCGGGGATCTCGGCCAGTACGGCAGTGGTGAACCCCTCGGTCTGCTCCACCCCCTTGCGCCGCCCGCCCTCCCGCTGCAGCGCCCGCTCCAGCCGGCCCGCCACCGCCCCTAAGGTGCTCTCCTGTTCCGCCGCCTCGCGAAAGGCGCCGATGACGATCACCGCGGTCTCCACCGCCGCCAGCCCCTTGCCCCGGACGTCGGCGACGATCAGCCGTACGCCGTGCGGGGTGTCCTGCACGGCATAGAGGTCGCCGCCGATCCGGGCATCCGCCCGCGCCCCCACATAGCGGGCGGCGATGGCGAGCCCGGCGAGCTGTCCGGGAGGCATGGGCAGTACGGCTCGCTGGGCGGCCTCCGAGACGTCCCGTACGGAGGCCAGGCGGGCGTCGGCCGTCCGGACGACCCGGTTGATGCCGAGGGCCAGCAGGGCGACGACAAGGACCGTGACGATCTCCGTCACCGACTCGCTGTGGTCCTGCCCGGCGCTGCGGTAGGTGACGACCCAGATCTCGCCGAGCAGGGCGGCCAGGGCCGTGAGAGCGGTGCCGCGCAGGGAGGAGAGCGGCGCGGCGACCAGCGGGGCGGCAGAGAAGAAGGGGGCGGCCGTGTAGGCGGCCGGCGTCCCCATGTCGAAGACGACCCCGCCGACGATCAGGATGGCGGGAAGTCGGCGCACCAGCAGTCGGCCGAACCACGACATCCAGGAGCGGCGCTCCCCGCGCGCCCCGTCGCCCTCGGGGGGCGCCTCACCTCGGAGCATCCGCACCGGCCTCTTCCCACTCCCGCCCGTCCGTACGGGCACCGTCGTGCCGGTCGCCTCGACGTCCCCAGGCTTGCCGGTACGGGGCGGCACGGCGACTCGTCGGGGGCCGGACGGGTCACAAGACCGGCCGCGTCACAAGGGGAGGAGGCGGGGGCGGAGGCGAGGGGCGGGCGAAGGCGAAGGCGAAGGCGAAGGCCGCCGGGGAATAACGGGAAAGGACGGGAAAGAAGGGGGAAGAAGGGGAAAGAAACAGTGGCCTCTCCGGGCGCCTCGCGCCGCCCGGTTCGCGCGCCCAAGGCCGTTCCGCTCCACGGCACTTGGACCCCGCCCGGGCCACCGGTCACGCCCGAGGGCCCGGACCGCGTACGGTCCGGGCCCTCGGGCCACTGCACACCGGCCGGACGGTCTCCCCGTCCGCGTCTGGTGGGCCATCAGGGGCTCGAACCCTGAACCAATGGATTAAAAGTCCACTGCTCTGCCAATTGAGCTAATGGCCCGCACCGAGCAGCATAGCCCGAGGAGGTGCCGCAGCCCGAAGCCATTACGGATCAAGCCATCCGGCGGGGTGCCGCGGGGCCGGTCGGCGGGCCCGGCGGGGCCTGCCGTGTGCCGTACAACACGCAGGGCCCGTACGGCACTTGCGTCCGTACGGGCCCTGCGGATCAGCGTCGGTGATCAGCCGTTGCGCTTCCAGCGCGGCTTGTCCTCGCGACGGCCGAAGGAGCCGGTCGGGGCGCCACGGTGGTCGTCACGACGGCCGTACGGGCGGTCGCCACCGGAGCGGTGGCCACCGGCGGGCGGACGGCCGCCGGAACGGTCGTCACGGTTGAACGGACGGTCGCCGCCACCGGAGCGGTAGCCACCGGCGGACGGACGGCCGCCGGAACGGTCGTCACGGTTGAACGGGCGGCTCGGACGGTCGCCGCGGTCGCGGTTGAAGCCGCCACCGGAACGGTCATCACGACGGTCGAAAGAACGGCCACCGGAACGGTCGTCACGACGGTCACGGTTGAAACCGCCACCGGAACGGTCATCACGACGGTCACGGTTGAAGCCACCACCGGAACGGTCATCACGACGGTCACGGTTGAAGCCACCACCGGAACGGTCATCACGACGGTCACGGTTGAAACCGCCACCGGAACGGTCATCACGACGGTCACGGTCGAAGGGACGGCCGCCGGAACGGTCGTCACGACGGTCGCGGCGCTCGAAGTTGCCCCGGTCGTCGCGGCGCTCGTCCGACGCGCCGGCCTGGGCCGGTACGGCGGCCTCGGCGGCGGCCTCGGCCTCGGCGGTGACGGCCGCGGCGGCAAGCGCCTCGGCCGGGTCCTCGCCACGCTCACGGGCGGCACGGGCGGTCAGCCGGTCGGCCTCCTCGCGCAGCTCGGTGGCGCGGCGCTGAAGGCGCTCCAGCTCGCGGGTCAGCTCGGCCACCTCGCGCTCGGCCTGCTTGGCGGAGTTGTTGGCGCCGTCGGCCTGGACCTCGGTGAGCGAGCGCGCACCGGTGATCTTGGCGACGTCCTCGTCGAAGGCGCCGGAGCCGCCGACGATGTGGCGCGAGGCGTCCACGCCCGCGTCCTCCATCAGCCGGAAGATCTGCCGGCGCTGGTGCGGCAGCGACAGCGAGACGACGGTGCCGGACTGGCCGGCGCGGGCGGTACGGCCCGAGCGGTGCAGGTAGTCCTTGTGGTCACCGGCCGGGTCGACGTTCAGGACCAGGTCGATGCCGTCGACGTGGATACCGCGGGCGGCGACGTCGGTGGCGACCAGCGCGTTGACGTAGCCGTCCTTGAAGTCCGCGAGCACCCGGGTGCGCGCGCCCTGCGTCATACCGCCGTGCAGCGCGTCCGCCTTCACACCGGACTCGACGAGCTGCTCGGCGATGCGGTCGGCGCCCAGCTGGGTGCGGACGAAGATGATGGTGCGGCCCTTGCGGGCGGCGATGGCGGCGGTGACCGGCGCCTTGTCCTTCGGCTTCACGACCAGGACGTGGTGGGTCATGGTGGTGACGTTGCCCTGGGCGCTGTCGACCTCGTGGCTGACCGGGTTGGTCAGGTAGCGCTTGACCAGCGTGCCGATCTCGTTCTCCATCGTGGCGGAGAAGAGCATCCGCTGACCGCCGGACGGCACCTGGTCGAGCAGCTCGGTGACCTCGGGCAGGAAGCCCAGGTCGGACATCTGGTCGGCCTCGTCGAGGACGGCGACCTGGACGTTCTCCAGGGAGCAGGCGCCACGGTTGATGATGTCGCGCAGCCGGCCCGGGGTGGCGACGAGGACGTCGACGCCGCGCTCCAGGGCGTAGATCTGGTTGCCCATGGACGTACCGCCGCAGACGACCTTCATCTTCAGGCCGAGGACGTCGCCGTAGGGCTGGAGCGCGTCCGCGACCTGCATCGCGAGCTCACGGGTCGGGGTGAGGATGACGGCGCGCGGCTTCTTCTTCTCGGTGTGGCCGCCGGCCAGCGTGGCCAGGGTCGGCAAACCGAAGGAGAGCGTCTTGCCGGAGCCGGTGCGGCCACGGCCGAGGATGTCCTTGCCGGCCAGCGCGTCCGGGATGGTCGCGGCCTGGATCGGGAAGGGGGTGGTGACGCCGTTCTGCGCGAGCTTGCGGACGACGCCCTCGGGCAGTCCGAGGTCGGCGAAGGTGACGGTGTCGGTGGCGGCTTCCGCCGCGGCGGTCTCGGGCGACTCGTCGACCGCCGTCACCTCGGGGGCCGTCTGCTCGTCGGATGCGGGCATGACGGACTGCTCAGTGGAAATGGACATGCGAAATGCGAAACCTTCCGGAGTCTCGGCACGCGCCCAAACTCCGTGTGTTTCACACGACCGCCTCTATGCGGTCAGCCACGGCAAGGGAGAGAACGCGCCACGCGGCGCGCTTCTGTTCTGGCGCCGGGCAAATGGGATCAAACGATCTACCACCATACGCACTCCGCCCCCCGGATGGCAAATGACCTTCTGACCAGGCCTTCCGCTCCCCCGGACAAACCTACCCGCCCCACCCGGAAGCCCTCATGCCTCCTCGTCGTAGACGTCCGGCTCGGACGCCATCGGCGAGACGGGGGACGGGCCGGAGGCATGGGAACTCGGCGGTGGCGGGGGGCTGCTCGGCGGCGGGGTCGGCTGCGCGGGGGGCGTACTGGGCGCGGGCGAGGCCGGCGGAGTGGCCGGGCGGTCGGGGCGGGGCGGCGAGGGCTCCACATGTCCAGGGCGCCCGCCCTGGCCGCCGGAACCGCCGTGCCCGCCGCCCACGCCCGGTTCGGGGCCCGACGGCCGCACCGGCCGGGACGGCGTACCGGGCTCGGACGGCTCCGGTGTTGCGCTCTTCGACGGCTTGCCCTTCTTGCCCTTGCCACCGGCCGGGCGGCCCTCGCCGTTGCGCCCCATCCGCCGCGGACCGTCGCCTCGGCCGTCCACGGTCACCCCGTTGGGGCCGGACCACCCGTCCTTCCCGTCGTGCCGCGCGGTGCTGCCGGACGGTTTCGGCTCCTCCGGGTCGCTCACGCTCATACAGCCGGCCAGCGTCGCGGCCAGCGCGGAGACGGTCACGGCCACGGCGGTGGCCCGGGAGCGCAGCCGACCCGACGGAGGGCGCGGCAAAGGGGCAGGGGCAGAGGACGACGACGGGGACGGTGTCGGCGTCAGGGACGACTGGCGATGTGGGCTCGGGCGCACGGCGGGACCTCCGGATCCGGAACGCAGGGACGGCGGCACGGACGCCCTGCCCAACTCCCGCCCCCCACCCGAGGACACGCACCCCGCCCGGCCGATCGCGCCGGGCGGGCGTTCCGGGGGCGGCCCGCACGCCCACCGGCCCGTAGGAGCCGGCCCTTCGGGCGCCCCGGACAGAACACCTGGGGCCGGACAGGTCTTAGCCGTAGCCCAGTGCGTGCAGCCGCTCGTCGTCGATCCCGAAGTGGTGCGCGATCTCATGAACGACCGTCACTTCGGTCTCCGCGACCACGTCCTCGCGGGTCTCGCACATCCGCAGCGTCGGCCCCCGGTAGACGGTGATCCGGTCCGGCAGCACGCCCGCGTACCACTCGCCCCGGTCGGTCAGCGGCGTCCCCTCGTAGAGCCCGAGCAGCTCGGGGTCGCCGGCGGGGGGTTCGTCCTCGACGAAGACCGCCACGTTGTCCATCAGCCGGGTCAGCTCCGGCGGGATCCGGTCCAGCGCTTCGGCGACCAGTTCCTCGAACTCCTCGCGCGTCATTTCCAGCACACCACCATTCTCCGCCACGCTGTCTCCTCACCGATCGTCGCGGTCCGCCCGTCGCACCGCAGCCCCACCGGAAGCCGTCACTCCTCGCTTAGCGGCCCCACGGACGGGCATACGGGACCAATGGCCCGCGCAGCGCGCTCCCGGACACCGCACCCCGACACCCCGCAAAGCCCCCTGCACCGGCTGCTCCATACCGGCCTCGACGGCGTACGCGCCCTCCCGGCGGCCGTCCGCCGCGACTACCGCTCCCGCCGTACGGACTCCACCGCCGGCCTCGTCGAGCCACCGCATCCGCTGTCCCGCTCCCTCGGCCTGATAGCCGTCACCGTCGTCGGCGCCTGGCTGGGGCTGCTCCTGATCGGCAGCATCCGGGTGCCCGTCGGCCCGGTGGACACCAGCATGGCGCTGCGCCCCTCACTGACCGGCGGCACCCGGATCGAGGTCGCGCCGCTCGGCGACCTGGAACTGCGCAGCCACCACGCGCCCGTACGGCTCGATGTCGGCGTCGACCGGCTGGACCCGGTCCGCTCCCAGGCGCTGGTCGACCACCCCGAGCGGTTCGCCGGTCTGCAGGCCGAGGTCACCCACGACGTCACCCGCGGCGCCCTGGGACTGGCGCTGCACTCCTGTATCGCCGTGGCGTCCGGCGCCACCGCGCTGGGCCTGGCCGTCTACCGCCGCCCGCGCCGCGCACTGGCCGCCGGCGGTCTGGCGCTCACCCTGCTCGCCGCCTCCGCGGGCACCGCATACGCCACCTGGAACCCCCAGTCCGTACTGGAGCCGAAGTTCTCCGGACTGCTCACCTCGGCCCCTTCCGTGGTCGGCAACGCCCGCAGCATCGTCAGCGAATTCCACGTCTACCAGAAGGAGTTGGCGCGCCTGGTGACCAATGTCACCAAGCTCTACGACGCCGCCTCGACGCTGCCGGCCTACCAGCCGGACCCCACCACCCTCCGCGTCCTGCATGTCTCCGACATCCACCTCAACCCCGGCGCCTGGCGGATCATCGCCTCCCTGGTGAAGCAGTACCGGATCAACGTGATCGTCGACACCGGCGACACCATGGACCACGGCTCGGCCGCCGAGAACCACTTCCTGGACCCGGTCTCCACCCTCGGCGCCCCCTACGTATGGGTGCGCGGCAACCACGACTCCCGCGGCACGCAGAAGTACCTGACCGGCCGCCGCCACGTCACCGTCCTCGACCACGGCAGGGTCACCCAGGTCGCCGGCTTACGCATCGCGGGCGTCGGCGACCCGCAGTTCACCCCGGACCGCTCCGTGGTGGCGGCCGGCGACCCCGCCGAGCGCACCGCGGGCGGCCGCCTCGCCGACGCGCTGCGCACCCAGCGGCTGGCCGGCACCCCCGTCGACCTCGCGCTGGCCCACAACCCCGCCGCCGTGACCGAGGCGGACGGCCTGGCCCCGCTGGCGCTGGCCGGCCATGTCCACCACCGCGAGAACACCCTGCTCCCCCAGGGCACCCGGCTGATGGTCGAGGGCTCGACGGGCGGCGGCGGACTGCGTGCGGTGCAGAACAAGAAGCCCGAGCCGGTCCTGGCCTCGGTGCTCTATCTGGACCGGAGGACGAAGCGGCTGCAGGCGTGGGACGAGATCACTCTCGGCGGACTGGGCCTGTCCCGGGCCGAGGTCAGCCGCCACCTCCCCCACGAGAACCACCCCGGCGCCACGCCCGCACCATCCGGTTCACCCCACTCGGCCGCCCCCTCGTCCCGCCCCTCGTCCCGTCCCTCGTCCGGCCCTTCTTCGCGCCCGGCCAGGAGCCCTTCCGACCACCCCCGCTGAACCGTTTTGGCGAACGGTCCTCCCATCCCATATGCTTCTCACGTCCCCGACGGCGCCGGTAACGACGCCAAGGTGGCCACCAGCCCTCATCGTCTAGTGGCCCAGGACGCCGCCCTTTCAAGGCGGTAGCACGGGTTCGAATCCCGTTGGGGGCACGCATCACCGTGTGCGAGACTGGCTCACGCCGCTTTCGCACAATGCAAGGTCCTGTGGAGCAGTTTGGAGTGCTCGCCACCCTGTCAAGGTGGAGGCCGCGGGTTCAAATCCCGTCAGGACCGCTGCGGCTGGGTAGCTCAGTTGGTACGAGCGATCGCCTGAAAAGCGATAGGTCGCCGGTTCGACCCCGGCCCCAGCCACACCCATTGGGAGAAGGCCCCGATTCCTCGAATCGGGGCCTTTTTCGTGGCCCTTTCGTCGCCCCTTCGTCGCTATCCGACGCCGGCTTCCCCCGCGGCCTCGGCGGGCTCGCCCTCCGGCCGCCAGAAGATCAGCCCGGCACCGCCGGTGATCATCCCTGTCGCAGCCAGGCCCATCGCCGCCTTCACCAGCCGCACATCGCCTTCCCAGTTGTGCGGCGCGCCGAAGACCAGCCAGGTGGCCAGCCCGATACCGGCAGCCATCACGACAATGCCCGCTAACCGTCGTATTCCCTTGTCCATGCGGCCATTGTCGTGGATGCGGGCAGGTGTCGGAATCGTTTTTCCGTCGCCTGTCCGCTCCTGTGCGCCCGCCCTCCCGGCCACCCGGATGGCGGTGCCGCCGGGCCCGGAAGGCCGTGCGCGCGAGGAGCGGCCGGGAGACGGGGAGAGTTGCCGGGCGGCACCGTGCACCGCCCGCGCGGGCAATTCGTTCGCCAGTCGTTTATCCGAGGTGAGATCCTGGGGGACGTATGTCCAGTCAGCCTGCCTCCGCCCTGCCCGACGGCTCTGCTCCCGCGCTGCCCGGCACCCCCGCTCCCGGCCTCTCCGACCTGCTGGAGCGGCTGCCCGAGCTGATGCTGCGCGATCAGCAGCGGCTGGGGCGCCGTCTCGACGGCGCACGCCGTATCCGTAAACCCGAAGCCCGGGCGGCGGTGCTGTCCGAGATCTCCGGCGGCATCGACGAAGCGGAGCTGCGGGTCGCCCAGCGGCGCGCCGCGGTGCCCGCGATCACGTATCCGGAAGAGCTGCCGGTCAGCCAGAAGAGGGACGAGATCCTCGCCGCGATCCGCGACCACCAGGTCGTGATCGTCGCCGGTGAGACCGGCTCCGGCAAGACGACGCAGATCCCCAAGATCTGTCTGGAACTCGGCCGGGGCATCCGGGGCCTGATCGGGCACACCCAGCCGCGCCGGATCGCGGCCCGTACGGTCGCCGAGCGGGTGGCCGAGGAGCTCAAGACCCCGCTGGGCGAGGCGGTCGGCTGGAAGGTCCGCTTCACGGACCAGGTCGGCGGGGACACCCTCGTCAAACTGATGACGGACGGCATCCTGCTCGCCGAGATCCAGACGGACCGGGAGCTGCGCCAGTACGACACGATCATCATCGACGAGGCGCACGAGCGCAGCCTCAACATCGACTTCATCCTCGGCTATCTGGCCCAGCTGCTGCCCCGGCGCCCGGACCTCAAGGTCGTCATCACCTCGGCGACCATCGACCCGGAGCGGTTCGCCCGGCACTTCGGCAGCTTCGCGTCCGTAGGGGCGGCGCCGGAGCGCACCGGATCCCCGGCTGCCCGGGACGCCTCCGGGAGCGACGAGGGGGCACCGATCGTCGAGGTCTCCGGCCGGACGTATCCGGTGGAGGTGCGCTACCGCCCGCTGCTGGAGGAGGGCGGCCAGGACGCGGACCGCGACCAGATCACCGCGATCTGCGACGCCGTGGACGAGCTGCAGTCCGCCGGGCCCGGCGACATCCTGGTCTTCCTCTCCGGCGAACGGGAGATCCGCGACACCGCGGACGCGCTCAACAAGAAGGCCCTCCCGTTCACCGAGGTCCTCCCCCTGTACGCGCGGCTGTCGCACGCCGAACAGCACCGCGTCTTCCAGCGGCACACGGGCCGGCGGATCGTGCTGGCCACGAACGTCGCCGAGACCTCGCTGACCGTCCCGGGCATCAAGTACGTCATTGACCCGGGCATGGCCCGGATCTCCCGCTACAGCTACCGCACCAAGGTCCAGCGGCTGCCCATCGAGCCGGTCTCGCAGGCCAGCGCCAATCAGCGCAAGGGCCGCTGCGGCCGTACCAGCGACGGCATCTGCATCCGCCTCTACTCCGAGGACGACTTCCTCTCCCGTCCCGAGTTCACGGACGCGGAGATCCTCCGGACGAACCTCGCCTCCGTCATCCTGCAGATGACCGCGGCCGGCCTCGGTGACATCGAGAAGTTCCCGTTCATCGACCCGCCGGACCGCCGCAACATCAAGGACGGCGTCGATCTGCTCAGTGAGCTCGGCGCGCTCGACACCAAGCAGAAGGACCCCAAGAAGCGTCTGACCCCGCTCGGCCGCAAGCTCTCGCAGCTGCCGGTCGACCCGCGGCTGGCGCGGATGGTGCTGGAGGCGGACCGCAACGGCTGTGTCCGCGAGGTCATGGTCATCGCGGCGGCCCTGTCCATCCAGGACCCGCGCGAGCGGCCCGCGGACAAGCAGCAGCAGGCCGATCAGCAGCACGCCCGCTTCAAGGACGAGACCTCCGACTTCCTCGCCTTCCTCAACCTCTGGCGCTATGTCCGCGAGCAGCAGAAGGAGCTGTCCTCCTCGGCCTTCCGCCGGATGTGCCGGAGTGAGTTCCTGAACTATCTCCGGATACGTGAGTGGCAGGACATCTACTCCCAGCTGCGCTCGGTCGCCAAGACCATGGGCATCCACCTCAGCGAGGAGGATGCGGCGCCGGACCATATCCACACCTCCCTGCTTTCCGGTTTGCTTTCGCATATCGGCATCAAGGACACCGACGCCAAGAACGAATATCTGGGCGCCCGCAGCGCCAAGTTCGCGGTCTTCCCCGGCTCCGCGCTCTTCAAGAAGCCCCCGCGCTGGGTGATGTCCGCCGAGCTGGTCGAGACGTCCCGCCTGTGGGCGCGGGTCAACGCGAAGATCGAGCCCGAGTGGATCGAGCCGCTCGCCCAGCACCTGGTCAAGCGGACATACAGCGAGCCGCACTGGGAACAGAAGATGGCCGCGGTGATGGCGTACGAGCGGGTGACGCTCTACGGCGTCCCGATCGTCGCCCAGCGCAAGATCGCCTACGGCCGGATCGATCCGGAGACCTCGCGCGATCTGTTCATCCGTAACGCCCTGGTCGAGGGCGACTGGCGCACCCACCACCAGTTCTTCCATGACAACCGCAAACTTCTCGGCGAGGTCGAGGAGTTGGAGCACCGCGCCCGGCGCCGCGACATCCTCGTGGACGACGAGACGCTCTTCGACTTCTACGACCAGCGCATCCCGGCGGACGTGGTCTCCGGCGCGCACTTCGACGCCTGGTGGAAGAAGCAGCACCGCGAAGAGCCGGAGCTGCTGAACTTCGAGCACTCGATGCTCATCAATGAGTCCGCCGAGGCCGTCACGAAGGACGACTACCCGGATTCCTGGCGGCAGGGAAAGCTGAAGTTCAAGGTCACCTACCAGTTCGAGCCGGGCGCGGACGCGGACGGCGTGACCGTCCACATCCCCCTCCAGGTCCTCAACCAGGTCTCCTCCGAGGGCTTCGACTGGCAGATCCCGGGCCTGCGCGAGCAACTGGTGACGGAGCTGATCCGGTCCCTGCCCAAGCCGATCCGGCGCAACTACGTCCCGGCACCGAACTTCGCGGCCCGTTTCCTGGACTCCACGGTCCCTCTGCAGGGCGCTCTGACGACGTCTCTGGCCGCGGGGCTGCAGCGGATGGTGGGCGTACCGGTCGAGGCCGCGGACTTTGATCCGGGCCGGGTGCCCGACCACCTCAAGATCACGTTCCGGGTGGTCGACGAGCGGCGCCGCAAGCTCGCCGAGGCCAAGGACCTGGAGGCGTTGCGGCTGAAGCTCAAGCCGAAGACCAGGGCGGCCATCTCCAAGGCCTTCGAGGAGGCCGCCGAGCGGCCCGCGAGGGACCGCAAGAGCGGCGGGGGCGACGGGCAGGCGGCGGCCGGCCCGGAGCAGCGGACGGGGCTGACGTCCTGGACGATCGGCACGCTGCCGCGCACCTTCGAGACCCGGCGTGCGGGCCAGCCGCTGAAGGCCTACCCGGCGCTGGTCGACGAGGGCAGCAGCGTCGCCGTACGCCTCTTCGACACCGAGGCCGAGCAGCTCACGGCGATGTGGGCGGGCACTCGCCGGCTCATCCTGCTGAACATCCCGTCCAATCCGGCCAAGTTCGCCCAGGGCAAGCTGAGCAATCAGCAGAAGCTCGCACTGTCCCGCAATCCGCACGGTTCCATCGGCGCGCTCTTCGAGGACTGCGTCACCGCCGCCGCGGACCGTCTGATCGCGGCCCGGGGCGGTCCGGCGTGGGACGAGGAGTCCTTCCGGAAGCTGTTCGACGCGGTCCGTGCGGACCTGGTGGACGTCACGCTGAAGACCATCCAGCAGGTCCAGGAGGTGCTGGCCGCCTGGCAGGCGTGCGAGCGCCGGCTGAAGGAGACGACGTTCCCCTCGCTGCTGCCGTCCCTCACGGACCTCAAGGAGCAGCTGGCGGCGCTGATCAGGCCGGGCTTCGTGACGGCGCACGGCGCCAAGCGGCTGCCGGACCTGATGCGCTATCTGGTGGCCGCCGACCGCCGTCTGCAGCAGCTGCCCACCAATGCCGAGCGGGACCGCACCCGTATGGCGAAGGTGAAGGAGATGCAGGACGAATACGCCTGGCTGCTGGAGCAGTTCCCGGCGGGCCGCTCGGTGCCCGCCGCGGCCCTGGAGATCCGCTGGATGATCGAGGAGCTCCGGGTGAGCTACTTCGCCCACGCTCTGGGGACCGCGTACCCGGTCTCCGACAAGCGCATCGTGAAGGCGGTGGACGCCGCCGCGCCGTAGGAATCAGGGCTGCCGGTATCGAGTTCGACCGCACCCCCTGACCTGCTGTAGAGTCTTGCTTCGCAGCCCGCCGCAAGCGGAAAGCGAAACGCAAGGTCCTGTGGAGCAGTTTGGAGTGCTCGCCACCCTGTCAAGGTGGAGGCCGCGGGTTCAAATCCCGTCAGGACCGCATTTTTACGGCCCGCATCCTCTTCGGATGCGGGCCGTACTGCTGTCCGGACCAGGCCGCGCCCCGCGCGAAGCCGCCACCGGGCACCCCACGTCCCGTCAGGTCGCGCCCCACGGCCCGTATCGCGCACCGATGCGGGCCGTCCTGCTGACCACCCGCTGACCGCCTGCCGGCCACTGCCCGCGCCCCCGTCGGACGCCGGCCGTGCCGCTGTCCATTTCCGCCCCTGCCGGATGCGGACGGTAGCCGGATTGGCGCCCGCTGTATTGACGGCGGCACGTACCGCCGGTAATCACTGAGGAAGGCGTGGGGCCGGGGAGGTATGTGCAATGACGACTGCGGTACGGCACGAGACCAGGGCACTGTTACGGGCCCATCTGTCAGCCGCCACGGGCTACCGCCATCTGACGCGGCACTGCCCCATCTGCCACCAGCTACAACGGCTCGCCATGGAGCCGCACACGGCCCGCTCCGGGCCTCCGGCGCCCTCGTCCGCCCCCGCCTCGCCCGCGGCCGTCCGCGAGCCGCCGGCGGACGAGGGCGAAACTCCCGCGGCCCCGTGACCACCGGCGCCGGTGCCACCCACCGTGCGGTGTCGTCCTGTTGGGTGTGGCGGGCGAGGTTCTCTATCGCAGCGGACGTATCGTCTTCAAGCGCCGCGTTGTGTGACGGGTGTCACCGAACAAGTTTGGCGCGATGCGGAACTTACACCCGCCCTACAACCGGTCAATTTAATATGTGCAATTGCACCACCCGCGGGGTGGCCCTGGAAGGGGGGCTCGGGGTCCCTGCGGAAGGGCCCTCACAGGGCCCGTGAAGACCCCCTGGCCGCCGTTCGGGACGGCGCCGGCGCCAGGCCGACCCGACCGCCCCGGCGGGCCCTGAAGCGGGCGCACACAAAAAAATCGCGCTGGACCCGGCGGAGTCCAGCGCGATCAATGACGTACCCAAGTGGAGCGGGCGTGGGGCCTGTGGGGCAGGCGCCGCGTCGTATGGAGCTGTGTGAAGCGTGGGTGGAGCGGTCGAGCTATGTGGCGCAAAGCGGGCGCTTTCGGGTTGGGGGCCCCGAAAACGACCTGGTTATGCGGTTGTTCAGGCCTCGCTGCGCTGCTGCGGAATGCCCGCGAGCAGTGCGCGGACCTCAGCCTCGCGGTAACGCCGGTGTCCTCCGAGCGTGCGGATGGACGTGAGCTTGCCTGCCTTGGCCCAGCGGGTCACCGTCTTCGGGTCCACGCGGAACATCGTGGCAACCTCAGCGGGGGTAAGCAGCGGCTCGGCGTCAGGGGTGCGAGCGGTCATGAGCGGCCTCCTCGGGAGAACCGAACCATCACGGTTCTTTCCTCTAAATTCTGCACCTTGACCCACGTTGCCCGAAATGGCGGACGCGGGCCGAGTCGGTTATAGGACGAACGGCTTGTCCTCGGCACTACAACTACACCATCCGTCCAGCCACGTCGGCCAAACCGATGGAATTGCCCTCTCAGGTGTTCAACCTCGGCGGAAGCCGATGGACCGTGCCATAGCGGACAGTCACCCGTCCGTGACGATCAGTCACAACGTGATCAGCCGCCACGAGACCCCTCAAGGAACGCAATACCGATCTATCCGCCCTTAGTTGGACGGAAGGAGCCCGCGGCGGGCTCCTTGTCCTATTTTGGCACGAGGGTATGGCTTGAGAGCAAGACCCGAAGTCAGTGCTTTAGGTCACGCTTGAGGCAATCGCCCGGATCAGGACCTACGTCCTTTACCGCCCCACCACCGAAAAGCGAACGCAGCGTTTCCGCGCCACGAGCCTTGGGCACGGCACCGGCGCCTCAGCTGGAGAACTGGCGTTCCCGCACCGCACGCCACCGCTGGGAAAGCTTCTCGTACGCGACCCCGGCCCGCTCGCCGTCCCCTTCGCGCAGCGCCGCCAGGCCCTCCGCCACCTCGGCGGCGGAACGGTCCTCGGCGAGCTGCCCCTCGGGCACCGCGTGCACCAGCCCTCCGTAGTCCAGCTCCACGACCGAACGCGGATGGAATTCCTCAAGCCAGCGCCCCACATCTACCAGGCCGTCGATCAAGGGCCCCTCTTCCAGGGCCTCCCGCAGCGTGCGCAGACCACGGGCGACCCGCCGCCGCGCCTGCACCATCGGCGTCCGGTAGCGCAGCACCGGCCCCTGCTCACCCTTCGTGTACTCCCGCTCGCCGTCGGCGAACAGCACGAACCAGCGGACCGGGACGTGCCAGGCCGCCCCGCGGATCCAGGGCCTGGCGTCCGGGTTGCGCTCCCGCCACTGCTCGTAGTCAGTGGCCGCCTGCCGGCGCACCACCGGGGGCAGCGCCGCATCCAGCACCGATGCGGGCAGCAGCTCGTCCAGCGACTCCAGGGCCTGCCAGCCGCGCAGCCGGGTGCGCCACGGGCAGACGCAGGTCACCTCGTTCACGACGGCGATGAAGGCGTCCGCGCTCTCGTGGACCGGCACCGGCACCGGTGGCGTCGGCAGCAGATCCGCCAGCGCCCGGCGCTGCTCATCCTGGGCGGTAGGGGTCTTCGCCCGCTTGGCATAGCGCGCCCAGTGGGAGCGTTCCGGCTCGGGGAACGCAGCCAGCGGCTCGTAGACCCGCAGATATGCCATGTACGGGACCTTCACCGACGACGCCAGGGCCACGCCCGCTCCTTCAAAGGGAAGTCCACCGCCGGGAGATCCCGAGGGCCCCCGCCGGCCTGCGATACGACCAGATCGTCCCATGCCCGTCCCCCGGGAGAGGGTGATCCTCGGCACCCGACCGATCAACCGGTCCCGCAGGTCTTACGCTCTTTTCAACCGGCCCTCCCCACCCGTCGGAGGGCATCCTTCGCGACTTATGGGAGTCACCACCGTGACTGACGTACGTCCGGCCTCCGCCGGCACCGACGGCGGCGTTCTGCACACCCTGTTCCGATCGGAGCAGGGGGGCCATGAGCAGGTCGTTCTCTGCCAGGACCGCGCCAGCGGCCTCAAGGCCGTGATCGCCATCCACAGCACCGCCCTGGGCCCCGCCCTCGGCGGCACCCGCTTCCATGCCTACGCCTCCGAGGAGGAGGCCGTGCTGGACGCCCTGAACCTGTCGCGCGGCATGTCCTACAAGAACGCCCTCGCCGGGCTGGACCACGGCGGCGGGAAGGCCGTGATCATCGGTGACCCCGATCTGATCAAGACCGATGAACTCCTGCTCGCCTATGGCCGGTTCGTGGCCTCCCTCGGGGGCCGGTATGTCACCGCGTGCGACGTCGGTACCTACGTCGCCGACATGGACGTCGTCGCCCGTACGAACAAGTGGACCACCGGCCGCTCCCCCGACAACGGCGGCGCCGGCGACTCCTCCGTCCTGACCGCCTACGGCGTCTTCCAGGGCATGCGCGCCTCGGCCCAGCACGCCTGGGGCGACCCGACGCTGCGCGGCCGCAAGGTGGGCATCGCGGGCGTCGGCAAGGTCGGCCACCTCCTCGTCGAGCATCTCCTCCAGGACGGCGCCGAGGTCGTGATCACGGATGTCCGCACCGAGTCGATGGAGCGGGTCCGCGCCAAGTTCCCGCAGGTCACCGCGGTCGCGGACACCGAGGCGCTGATCCGCACCGAGGGCCTGGACGTCTACGCGCCGTGTGCGCTGGGCGGTGCGCTGAGCGATGAGTCGCTGCCGGTACTGACCGCGAAGGTGGTGTGCGGCGCGGCCAACAACCAGCTCGCCCACCCCGGCGTCGAGAAGGATCTGTCCGACCGCGGCATCCTCTACGCCCCCGACTACGTCGTGAACGCCGGCGGGGTCATCCAGGTGGCCGACGAGCTGCACGGCTTCGACTTCGACCGCTGCAAGACCAAGGCGGCGAAGATCTTCGACACCACACTGGCGATATTCGCTCGTGCGAAGGCCGACGGCATTCCGCCCGCCGCGGCCGCCGACCGCCTGGCCGAGCAGCGTATGGCGGATGCCCGGCGCACCTGACCGAGGCCGGAAACGCGGCCTTGCCGGCCGGAAAGCGAGCCTTGTGCGGCCCGCCACGGGTGATCAGGGAGACATCCCTCACCACCCGTCGGCGGGTCGCCGTACAGGACAGGTTAAAATCGCAGTTGACCAGCGGGGACGGGGCACCTTGCCGGTTGTGCCGAGCGGCGGGTGATGCGGGCGACGTACCGTATGGCCGCGGAAGCAGGTACCGTTAAAGCCCTACGGGCCGGTCTCTCTGTCGAGAGCCCGCTCTGATCCATGAACGCGTGTCAAGACTCTGGGGCCATCGAGCCCCGTCATTGAGGGGGTCGACCCATGGGGCGCGGCCGGGCCAAGGCCAAGCAGACAAAGGTCGCCCGCCAGCTGAAGTACAGCAGCGGTGGGACGGATCTCTCACGACTGGCCGACGAGCTGGGTGCATCACCGTCGAACCAGCAGCCTCCGAACGCAGAGCCGTTCGAGGAGGACGAGGACGACGACCCGTACGCACGGTACGCAGATCTGTACAACAGCGATGACGACGAAGAGGACGAGGGCGACTCGTCCCAGCAGCGTCGTCGCGCTTGACTCTCTGCGCGCTCGCGGCACCCATAACAGCATCACGGACCCGGTCCTGGGCATTGTCCGGACCGGGTTCTGTGCTGCCCAGATGACTGTCCGGATGACCGTTGGCACGGCCGCCGAGCCGACGCCTGCCGGAGCGGGCCGCACCGCCCCTGGCCCGGACCGGGCCAGGGGGACGACTCGGTCCGTCAGCTCGCGTAGTCACCGGTCAGGGTCACTGCCTCGGCGTGCTCACCGCGCTCGACGATCTCGCCGCTGACCCAGGCGTCCACACCGCGGTCGGCGAGCGTGGTCAGGGCGGCCTCCACCGATCCCTGCGGGACGACGGCGATCATGCCGACGCCCATGTTCAGGGTCTTCTCCAGTTCCAGGCGCTCGACCGAGCCGGCCGAGCCGACAAGGTCGAAGACCGGGCCCGGGGTCCAGGTGGCACGGTCGACCGTGGCGTGCAGACCGTCCGGGATCACCCGGGCGAGGTTGCTGGCCAGACCGCCGCCGGTGATGTGCGAGAAGGCGTGCACCTCGGTCGTACGGGTCAGCGCCAGGCAGTCCAGCGAGTAGATCTTGGTGGGCTCCAGGAGCTCCTCGCCCAGCGTGCGGCCGAACTCCGGGATCTCCCGGTCCAGGGCCATCCCGGCCCGGTCGAACAGCACATGGCGGACCAGCGAGTACCCGTTCGAGTGAAGCCCGGAGGATGCCATGGCGATCACCGCGTCACCCGTACGGATGCGATCCGCGCCCAGTACCCGGTCCGCCTCGACGACGCCTGTACCGGCACCGGCGACATCGAACTCGTCCGCGCCCAGCAGCCCCGGGTGCTCCGCGGTCTCGCCGCCGACCAGTGCACAGCCGGCCAGCACACAGCCCTCGGCGATGCCCTTGACGATCGCGGCGACCCGCTCCGGGTAGACCTTGCCCACGCAGATGTAGTCGGTCATGAACAGCGGTTCGGCGCCGCAGACGACCAGGTCGTCGACGACCATGCCGACGAGGTCGTGGCCGATGCTGTCGTAGACGCCCATCTTGCGGGCGATGTCGACCTTCGTGCCGACGCCGTCGGTGGCGGAGGCCAGCAGCGGACGCTCGTACCGCTTCAGCGCCGAGGCGTCGAAGAGGCCGGCGAAGCCGCCGAGCCCGCCGACGACCTCGGGGCGGGTGGCCTTCTTCACCCACTCCTTCATCAGGTCCACGGCGCGGTCGCCGGCTTCGATGTCGACGCCCGCACTCGCGTAGCTGGCACCAGTGGTCTCGGGCATGGCTGAGAACTTTCGTGTCGTGTGTGTACGAGCTCTACGGGCGACGCAGCGCGTCGGCGCCGCCGACCCCGGCCGTGAGCGTCTGGACGCCGTCCACGTCGGACTTCGCCGGGGCCGCGGTCTCCGACTCCAGGAGGTGCTTGCCCAGCAGCTCCGGGTCGGGCAGCTCCATCGGGTACTCACCGTCGAAGCAGGCGCGGCACAGATTCGGCTTGGCGATCGTGGTCGCCTCGATCATGCCGTCGATGGAGATGTACGCGAGCGAATCGGCGCCCAGCGACTTGCCAATCTCCTCCACGCTCAGCCCGTTGGCGATCAGCTCCGCGCGGGTGGCGAAGTCGATGCCGAAGAAGCACGGCCACTTGATCGGCGGGGACGAGATCCGGATGTGGACCTCAAGAGCGCCGGCCTCACGCAGCATCCGGACGAGGGCGCGCTGGGTGTTGCCGCGGACGATCGAGTCGTCGACGACCACCAGGCGCTTGCCGCGGATGACTTCCTTGAGCGGGTTGAGCTTGAGGCGGATACCGAGCTGGCGAATGGTCTGCGAGGGCTGGATGAAGGTCCGGCCGACGTAGGAGTTCTTGACCAGGCCGGAGCCGTAGGGGATGCCGCTGGCCTCGGCGTAGCCGACGGCGGCGGGGGTGCCGGACTCCGGGGTCGCTATCACCAGGTCCGCGTCGGCCGGCGCCTCGGCGGCCAGCTTGCGGCCCATCTCCACCCGGGAGAGGTACACATTGCGGCCGGCGATGTCGGTGTCCGGGCGGGCGAGGTAGACGTACTCGAAGACACAGCCCTTGGGACGGGCCTCGGCGAAGCGGCTGCTGCGCAGACCGTCCTCGTCGATGGCGACCATCTCGCCGGGCTCGATCTCCCGGATGAAGCTGGCGCCGCAGATGTCGAGGGCGGCGGTCTCGGAGGCCACCACCCAGCCGCGCTCCAGGCGGCCGAGGACCAGCGGGCGGATGCCCTGCGGGTCGCGGGCGGCGTAGAGCGTGTGCTCGTCCATGAAGCAGAGCGAGAAGGCGCCCTGGACCTTCGGCAGGACGCGCGGTGCGGCCTCCTCGACGGTCAGCGGCTTGCCGTCCTCGTCGACCTGGCCGGCCAGCAGGGCCGTCACCAGGTCGGTGTCGTTGGTGGCCGCGACCTGGGTGGCGCGCCCGCCCTCGCGGGGCAGCGCGGCGACCAGGTCCGCCAGCTCGGCGGTGTTGACCAGGTTGCCGTTGTGGCCGAGCGCGATCGAGCCGTGCGCGGTCGCACGGAACGTCGGCTGGGCGTTCTCCCACACCGAGGCACCGGTGGTGGAGTAGCGGGCATGGCCCACGGCGATATGGCCCTGGAGGGAGCCGAGCGAAGTCTCGTCGAAGACCTGGGAAACCAGGCCCATGTCCTTGAAAACGAGGATCTGGGAGCCGTTGCTCACCGCGATGCCCGCGGACTCCTGTCCACGGTGCTGCAGCGCATACAGCCCGAAATAGGTGAGTTTGGCGACCTCTTCACCCGGAGCCCAGACACCGAAGACGCCGCAAGCGTCCTGGGGGCCCTTCTCGCCGGGGAGCAGGTCGTGGCTGAGTCGTCCGTCACCACGTGGCACGGCACCGAGTCTAGGGCAGGTCGCGCATTCATCCGAACCGGGGATGGCCGCGCAACTGGATAAGTGCATGAATCCGGCGCGTGGGCTTGACGTGGTCACGGCCACCGGGTCGACGGACGAAGGGCCGGGACGTCTCCCCCTCCTGGGGTACCCGCCACTCCGGCCGCCCCGCTGAACTGCACTTCCTTCATCCCCGAGCGGATTACGACACTCCGCTTCTCGCACCCTCGCCGCTCGCCCGGCGTGTTGCCATAGCGGCGCTTTCATCCGCTTTGTCGCTCGGCGGTGCATCCCGTTCGTGTGAGATACGCGACGTATCCCGTCCCCCGCCCGGACCCCGGCTCGGGACGGCCGGGCCGGGCCGGCTCAGCTCGGCCCGGATCAGCTCATGACCGGCAGATATCCACCGATGTCGGCCCGCTCGCCACTGGCGCTGACGTGTGCCCCGCCCAGCGCCTCGGTCCAGGTCGTACGGCCGGTGGCCAGCCGGATCCAGGTCAGCGGGTCGGTCTCGACGACGTTCGGCGGGGTGCCGCGGGTGTGCTTCGGCCCCGCGACGCACTGCACCACGGCGAACGGCGGGACCCGGACCTCGACCGAGCCGCCGGGCGCGCGAGCGGCCAGCACATCGGCCAGCAGCCGGGTCGTGATGGCCAGGGCCTGCCGGTCGTACGGGATCTCCCGGCCGGTCGCCGCCGCAAGATCGTCGGTGTGCACGACGAGTTCGAGGCAGCGGGTGACCAGGAAGTCGGTCAGCCGCATCGCACCGGGGAGGGCGGCCAGCACCCGGTCGTCCAGCTCCGGCCCGACGGCCTCGGCGTATTCCGTCGCGGTGCGCTCCAGCAGGTCCACGGGCTCGTGGGCGGCGGCCAGGGCGCGGGTGCGCTCGTCGATCGCGGAGGCGAGCGGCGCGGACGCGGACGGCCACTCCAGCAGGGTGGCCTCCGGCTGCGGCGGGGCCGGCTGTGCCAGGCTGCGCGCCACCGCGCCCAGCGTCATGGCCAGATGCGCGACCAGCACCCGCACCGTCCAGTCGCCGAGCCGGGTCGGCAGCGCCAACTGCTCGGGTGTGAGGCCGCGAACGGCGTCCCGGACATGATCGAGCTGGGCCATGACGGCGGCGCGGGTCTTCTTCGGGTCGTACTGACGGGCACGCGACTTCCGGGCGGCGGGAGGCATGTGGATCAGCCTAGGCGGCACCTCTGACAACGGGCCCGGGATTCCGGCGCCGGGGCCGCCCCCAAGGTCCCTGCCGGCCTCAGTCACTCCGCACGCCGGCGGACGCGGGCCCCTCAGCTCGCGGGCGTCTCCGCCGGTGCCTCGGCGTCGAAGAGCTCGCCGTTGGGCGGGACACCGATCCCCCGCCAGGTGAAGGGCACACCCCTGGCGGTCTTCAGGCCCACGCCGTCCATGAGCTGGAAGTGGACGTGCGGCTCCGAGCTGTTGCCGGAGTCGCCGCACTGGCCGAGCGGCTGCCCGGCCCGTACCCGGTCGCCGGGGCGGACGGTGAGCGAGCCGCGCCGGAGGTGGGCGTAGAGCGCGTACGTACCGTCGCCCAGGTCGAGGATCACGTGGTTGCCGACGACCCGGCGGGCGCCCCCCAGCACACGGGCCGGCCCCTCGACGGCGAGCAAATAGACCGCTGCGGGCCACGAGGTGCGGCTGAGGTGGTCGCGCTGACGGTCGTCGGCCCGTACGACGGTGGCATCGGCGACGGCGAGCAGGGGTGCGCCGAAAGCCGGGAAGGCCTCGTTGCGGCGGGCCAGGGGCCACCAGCCGAAACCGGGGCGGGAGTGGGGCTCGGGTTCCGCCACGATGTCGATGGCGTAGGCCTGGCCGTATGACCGGGTGCCGTGGCTGGGGACCTTGTTGGCGGGGCTGTTGAGGGCCTTCCAACGCCCGGTGACCGGCGCGGCGACCTCGACCGCCTCGGGGGTGGTGCCTGCCGGACCCTTCGCCTCCGCGGCGGCCTCCCAGCGGCTCACGCCCCATCGGAGCAGCAGCCAGAGGCCGAGCGGGACCCAGCCGCACCAGTACGGAATGTCGGCGAAGAAGCTCGCCACGACCACCGCGAAGAAGGCGAACCAGCAGAGGCGGGCGGCGTGTTCGGAGAGTTTCCGCAGGGATATGGACTTCATTCTGGTCCCCTGAAATCGGCCGGGTGTCAGGGCCCGGCGGCGGTCAGCATCACCAGCAGCGGTACGACGCGGTCGGCGGGTACCTCGTAACGGCCGCGGGCGGCCGTGTGCAGCCAGCCGGTGGCGGTCAGCTGCCGCAGATGGTGGTAGATCTGTCCGGTCGTGCCCGTGCCGTCGAGCTCGGTGAGTTCGGCGGCGGTGCAGCGGCCGCCGAGGATCTCGCGCAGCAGCCGCAGGCGTACGGGCTGGCCGAGCGCCGCGAACGACTCGGCGGCGGCGGCCCAGTCGCGGTCCAGCACGGTGTCGGTGACCAGGCCGTAGTGCCACTCGTAGCGCTTTCCGGCCGGCGTCCGTACGGCGCCGGCGAAAAGCACTCCGCCGTTGTCGGCGCCCAGCTCGGCGAGCTGGGACTTCAGGCCCTGCAGGGCCCACGACGCGTCATCCGGCTCGCGCTCGGACGGCGGCGCCGGCCGGTCGGCGGCCTGCTCGACTACCGCCAGGCGTCGCTCCAGCTCGGACACCCGCTGTTCGAGATCCATGATGAGAGATTACGTAACTACGTAATTCCTGGCAACCGTGCTGCCCGGTACGGAAAAGCGGCGACGGCCCGCCCCCTGGTGGCCTGGTGGGGACGGGCCGTCGCACCGTCATACGAGAGCGGAGTGCACCGCCCGGCCCGGCCTCAGGCGATCAGGCCCGGGATCGTCGCCTCGTGCGACTCCTTCAGCTCGCTCAGCGGGATGCTGAACTGCCCCTGGACGTCGATCTCCGCGCCGTCGATCACGCCGATCCGGGTGGCCGGCAGCCCCCGCGCACCGCACATATCGGTGAAGCGGAGCTCCTCGCTGCGCGGGACGGCGACGACCGCACGGCCCGCCGACTCGGAGAACAGCAGGACGAAGGGGTCCAGCCCGTCGGGAACGACGACGCGGGCACCCTTGCCGCCGCGCAGGCAGGATTCCACCAGGGCCTGGATCAGACCGCCGTCGGAGAGATCGTGCGCGGCGTCGATCATGCCGTCACGGGAGGCCGAGATCAGCACCTCCGCCAGCAGCCGCTCACGCTCCAGGTCCACCTTCGGCGGCAGACCACCGAGGTGATCGTGCACGACCTGCGACCACGCCGAACCGCCGAACTCCTCGCGGGTGTCGCCCAGGAGGTAGACCAGCTGGCCCTCTTCGGCGAAGGCGATCGGCGTACGGCGGTTCACATCGTCGATGACACCGAGCACCGCGACGACCGGGGTCGGGTGGATCGCCACCTCGCCGGTCTGGTTGTAGAGCGAGACATTGCCGCCGGTGACGGGCGTGCCGAGGGTCTGGCAGGCGTCGGCGAGACCACGGGTGGCCTCGGCGAACTGCCACATCACCGCCGGGTCCTCGGGCGAACCGAAGTTCAGGCAGTCGGAGACCGCCAGCGGCTTGGCCCCGGACGCGGCGACATTGCGGTACGCCTCGGCCAGCGCCAGCTGCGCACCGGCATACGGGTCGAGCTTGGCGTAACGCCCGTTGCCGTCCGTGGCGAGTGCGACACCGAGGTTGCTGTCCTCGTCGATCCGGACCATGCCGGCGTCCTCCGGCTGCGCGAGGACGGTGTTGCCCTGCACGAACCGGTCGTACTGGTCGGTGATCCACGCCTTGGAGGCCTGGTTGGGCGAGGCCACCAGCTTCAGGACCTGCGCCCGCAGCTCCTCCGCGTTCGCCGGGCGGGCCAGCTTGGCCGCGTCGTCGGCCTGGAGGGCGTCCTGCCAGTCGGGGCGCGCATACGGGCGCTCGTAGACCGGGCCCTCGTGGGCGACGGTGCGCGGCGGCACGTCCACGATCTGCTCGCCGTGCCAGAAGATCTCCAGCTGCGAGCCCTCCGTCACCTCACCGATGACGGTCGCGATGACATCCCACTTCTCGCAGATCTCCAGGAAGCGGTCGACCTTGCCGGGCTCGACGATCGCGCACATGCGCTCCTGGGACTCGCTCATGAGGATTTCCTCGGGCGAGAGGGAGGAGTCGCGCAGCGGCACGGTGTCCAGCTCGACGCGCATCCCGCCGGAACCGGCCGAGGCCAGCTCGCTGGTGGCGCAGGACAGCCCGGCGCCGCCGAGGTCCTGGATGCCGTCGACCAGGTCTTCCTTGAAGATCTCCAGGGTGCACTCGATGAGCAGCTTCTCCTGGAAGGGGTCACCGACCTGGACGGCGGGGCGCTTGGTGGGCTTGGAGTCGTCGAAGGTCTCCGAGGCCAGCACGGAGACGCCGCCGATACCGTCGCCGCCGGTGCGGGCGCCGTAGAGGATGACCTTGTTGCCGGCGCCGGACGCCTTGGCGAGGTGGATGTCCTCGTGCTTCATGACGCCGATACAGCCGGCGTTGACCAGCGGGTTGCCCTGGTAGCAGGCGTCGAAGACGACCTCACCGCCGATGTTGGGCAGGCCCAGGCAGTTGCCGTAGCCGCCGATCCCGGCCACCACGCCCGGCAGGACGCGCTTGGTGTCGGGGTGGTCGGCGGCACCGAACCGCAGCGGGTCGACGACGGCGACGGGGCGGGCACCCATGGCGAGGATGTCGCGGACGATCCCGCCGACGCCGGTGGCCGCGCCCTGGTAGGGCTCGATGTACGAGGGGTGGTTGTGGGACTCCACCTTGAAGGTGACGGCGTAACCCTGGCCGACATCGACGACACCGGCGTTCTCGCCGATGCCGACGAGCAGTGCGTCGTTCTCGGGGACCTTCTCGCCGAACTGCTTCAGATGGACCTTGCTGCTCTTGTAGGAGCAGTGCTCGGACCACATGACCGAATACATGGCGAGTTCGGCGCCGGTGGGACGGCGGCCGAGAATCTCCCGGATGCGCTGGTACTCGTCCTGCTTCAGGCCGAGTTCGGCCCACGGCTGGTCGGTGTCCGGCGTCTCGGCTGCGTGCTTGACGGTGTCGAGGCTGTGCTTAATGGTGCCCTCGCTTCGCTCGGCCATCATGCGTTGACCAGCTTCTTCAGGATCGAGGTGAAGAATCCGAGGCCGTCGGTACGCCCCGTACCGATCAGCGGCTCCACGGCGTGCTCGGGGTGCGGCATGAGGCCGACGACATTGCCCGCCTCATTCGTGATGCCGGCGATATCGCGGAGCGAGCCGTTGGGGTTGCCGTCCAGGTAGCGGAAGGCGACCCGGCCCTCGGCCTCGAGCATGTCGAGCGTGCGCTCGTCGGCGACGTACCGGCCGTCGATGTTCTTCAGCGGAACGCTGATCTCCTGGCCGGAGCTGTAGTCCACGGTCCAGGAAGTCTCCGCGTTCTCCACCCGCAGCTTCTGGTCGCGGCAGATGAAGTGCAGATGGTTGTTGCGCAGCATGGCGCCGGGCAGCAGGTGGCTCTCGGTGAGCACCTGGAAGCCATTGCAGATACCCAGGACGGGCATACCGGCCTTGGCCTGCTCGATAACGGTCTCCATCAGCGGCGAGAAACGGGAGATGGCCCCAGCCCGCAGATAGTCGCCGTAGGAGAAGCCGCCGGGCAGCACCACGGCGTCGACCTGCTTGAGGTCCGTGTCGCGGTGCCACAGCGGCACCGCTTCGGCGCCGGCCACCCGGACCGCGCGCTGGGTGTCGCGGTCGTCGAGCGTGCCGGGGAAGGTAACGACTCCGATCCGCGAGGTCATGAGTCGACCCGCACGGTGAAGTCTTCGATGACGGTGTTGGCGAGGAAGGTCTCGGCCATCTCATGGATGCGAGCGAGGGCGGCCTCGTCGACCGGACCCTCCACCTCAAGTTCGAAACGCTTGCCCTGACGGACGTCGGCGATCCCCTCGAAACCCAGGCGTGGCAGTGCGCGCTGCACCGCCTGCCCCTGCGGGTCGAGGATCTCCGGCTTGAGCATGACGTCGACTACGACGCGTGCCACTGGCACTCCCGGTGGTGTGGTGCGTAAGGCGGTGTCCTCACAGTACCGTGTTCGAAAATCTACGCGCATAGATATACAGTGCACCCGATCACGGTCCGGTATCGGCGGGAGTGCACCGCAGGAAAAATCCTCGAAAAGATCCGGGGTCCGGATTGCGGGAAGACACGCTGACAAAATTAACTGGGCTTCACAATGCAATGCCCATCGCTGTACAAATGAAAAAGCATTGATCCCAATCAGCCGGATCCGGAGCATCACCCCATGTCAGCAAGGGGTTGCTCCCCGAAAGGACCGATATCCGTGGCGCAGCGCGTAGTAGTAACGCTCTCCGATGACATCGACGGAGGAGAAGCCGCAGAGACGGTCACCTTCGGATTGGACGGGAAGTCGTACGAGATCGACCTCAATCCCGCCAATGCGAAGAAACTGCGCGGTGCCCTCGCTCCGTTCGTCGAGGCCGGCCGCAAGCGGGCCAAGTCCGGCAAGGCCTACCACCGGACCGCGGTGACCCCCGATCCCGCGGCCGTCCGGGCCTGGGCCCGCTCCAACCAGATGGACGTCCCCCCGCGCGGCCGGATCCCGAAGAAGGTCTACGAGGCCTTCAACGCCGCCAATCACTGACCGAGTTGCCGGCATCCCTCGGCCCGCGCGCAGTCGACTTGCACAGCACCCCTACTGATCAGCTAGAGTCTGGAGCACGCCGAGGGGCGAGGCCGAAAGGCCGGACCTCACGGAGTCACGCGGGTGTAGCTCAGTAGTAGAGCGCCCCCTTTCCAAGGGGGAGGCGCAGTGTGCAATCCCTGTCACCCGCTCTGACTGCTCGACCTTCCTAAAGGATCAGGTAGAGTAGCTGTCGCGCCGCTCGGTGAAAGCCGAGTGGATGCCTGCGGACGTAGCTCAGTTGGTAGAGCGCAACCTTGCCAAGGTTGAGGTCGCGAGTTCGAGCCTCGTCGTCCGCTCAGATAAAGAAGGCCCCGGTCATTGCGACCGGGGCCTTCTTTATGCCTGGATTAGGGCGGCATTGGCTTGAGGAGGGCTCCGATGCCGGCCTGGCCCGCGACCGGAACGGCCCCCGCAGCCGGTCAGTGAGAAGGGTTCGGCTTCCGGTAGATCGCGACGAACATCGGGGAGCGGGCGGAATGCGGCGCCTCGCGCCAGTCGGCAAAACGGTGGGACGGTTCGAGTCCCGCGTCCAGAGCGTAGGAGTCCACTGGCTCGGGCGCATGAGCTGGATATGACGGTGCTGGAGCTGCAGCTGCCGGGGGCGGGCGGTGTGGCGGTGTGGCGGTGGCCACATCGTTGCGGGGTGAGGTGCCGGGGTGCCGGGCGGTGATCGTGACGCGTCGTGGTCGGCCAGGGCATCTGAAGCGGGCGCTGGAGGCCGGGGTGCGGGGGCTTGTGCCGAAGACGGTGGCGGCCCAGCGGCCGGCCGAGATCATCCGTGCAGTGCATGCCGGAAACCGTTGCGTGGACCCGGAGTTGGCGGCGGACGCGATAAGTGCCGGGGAGTCACCGCTGACGGTCCGGGAGGCGGAGGTACGGGAATGCGCGGAGACGGGGGTGCCGGTCACGGAGATCGCGGCGCGGGCGGCACGGTCGCCGGGGACGGTGCGGAACTACCTCTCGCCGGCGACCGCGAAGCCCGGCGCGGAGAGCCGTCATGCGGCGGCGCGCATCGCCCACGGCAGGGTTGGCTATAGTGGACCCCGCACCGCGCGGCGGCGACTGTTTTCCAGGAGCTTTGCGCAGAGCATGCGGACGTAGCTCAGTTGGTAGAGCGCAACCTTGCCAAGGTTGAGGTCGCGAGTTCGAGCCTCGTCGTCCGCTCAAGGCAAAGGAAAGACCCCGGTCGGCGACCGTGGTCTTTTCCGTTATGCCCAGCTGAGACCCGTGAGGCGCTGGTAGGCCTCGATGTACTTGGCGCGGGTGCTCTCGACGATCTCGTGCGGGAGGGCGGGCGGCGGCTCCTCGCCCGTACGGTCCCAGTCCGCGGCGGGAGAGGTCAGCCAGTCACGGACGAACTGCTTGTCGAAGGACGGCTGGGCGCGGCCCGGCTGCCACAGGTCGGCCGGCCAGAAGCGCGAGGAGTCGGGCGTCAGGACCTCGTCGGCCAGGGTCAGCTGCTCGCCGTCGAAGCCGAACTCGAACTTGGTGTCCGCCAGGATGATGCCGCGCTCACGGGCGATGTCGCGGGCCCGGCCGTAGACGGCGAGGGTCGTCTGCCGCAGCTGGGCGGCGACCTCGGTGCCGACCTGGTGGACGACCTCCTCGTAGGAGACGTTCTCGTCGTGGTCGCCGACGGCGGCCTTGGTGGCCGGGGTGAAGATCGGCGCGGGGAGCTCGGAGCCGTCGAGGAGGCCTTCGGGGAGGGCCAGCCCGCAGACCGTACGGGTCTGCCGGTATTCGGCGAGGCCGGAGCCGGTGAGATAACCGCGGGCCACACACTCCACGGGGACCATGTCCAGCGACTTGCAGACCAGGGTGCGGCCCGCCCAGTCGGCGGGGGCGCCGGCCGGGACGTCGGTGGCGAGGACGTGGTGCGGAACCAGGTCGGAGAGCTGCTCGAACCACCACAGGGACAGCTGGGTGAGGATGCGGCCCTTGTCCGGGATCTCGGTGGGCAGCACCCAGTCGTAGACCGAGGTCCGGTCGCTGGCGACCATGACCAGGTCGCCGGCGGCGTTCTGGTAGAGGTCGCGCACCTTGCCGGTGTGGAGGTGGGTGAGCCCGGGGACCTCCACCGGCTCAGGCTTTTCTACAAAACCGGGCACGCTTCCTCCGCGTAGGTTGATCCAGGAGTCCTGTCGATTCTCCCTCACGCGCGCCGGAGGTGGCGGACGGGGGCCGGGTGCGCCCCCGGAGCCCGGTGTCAGACGGTGCGGCGGGTGCCCCGGCGGGCGATCAGCACAAGGGTGGCCGCGGCCGGGACGACCGCCGCGAGCAGCACCGTGGCCGGGGCGAACCAGTGGGTGAGCAGGGTGATCGCGTACGGGGTGCAGAAGCCCAGGTAGCACAGGGCCCAGAAGCGTGCGGTGAGGCGGGCCAGCCGGTCCGGGGGTGCCAGGGCGGCGACCTCGGTCAGGCCGTACGCGACGCACAGTCCGTATCCGGCACCGAGGACGGCGGCGGCGAGCAGTGCGGCGTCGGGCCGTACGCAGGCGACGGCGACGGCGGCGAGGAGCAGGCCGAGGATGACGGCGGCGAGCCCGGCGACGGCGGCGGCGATGCGGTGCCGGGCGGCGAGGCGGCGGGCGAGCGGGGTGACGAGCAGACCGGTGCCGGGGGTGACCGCGGTGACGATGCCGGCGTACACGGTCTGCCAGCCGGTGAGCCCGGCGTCGACGAGCCCGGGGAGGGTGGCGAGGGCGATGCTGGGGGCGACGAACACCCAGGGGGCGACCGGGGCGACCAGCCGGCGGAAGGCGGGGGCGGGAGCGGGGGCGGTTGTGGGGGCGGTTGTAGGGGTGGTTATGGGGGCTGCTGACGTGGCGGGGTCGTTCGTGGTGGCTGCCGACGTGGTCGGGTCGTTCGTGGTGGCTGCTGCCGCGGTCGGTTCGTTCGTGGTGGCTGCTGACGTCGCGGATTCGTCCGGCGTAGCTCCCGTTGTGTGCCCCGCCGTCGTGGTGGCCGCCAACTTCCCGCCGGTGACGGCCGTTTCCGGAGTGCGGGCCGCGAGGAGGGCGGCCGTCGCGGAGAGGGCGAGGTGCGGGAGGTAGGCCGTGATCAGGGGCGCCGGGGCCCACTGGGCGATCAGTGCCGCCGCCAGTCCGCCGGTGGCGAAGCCCGCGGAGAGGAAGAGCCCCGAGCGGCGGGCCGCGGTGCCTGCCGCGGAGACGGTGTCGTACGGCGGCGAGGACAGCTCCTTGATCCAGGCGCTGCCGGCGCTGAGCAGGGCACCGGCGCCGATGCCGGTCAGAAAGCGGCCGGGCCACAGCAGACCGGTGGCCGTCGCGCCCGCCATCAGCAGCACGGTCGCCAGCGCGGAGAGGGCGAGCGAGCTGAACACCACGGGGCGGCGGCCCCGGCGGTCGGCGACCGGGCCGCCCAGGAGCAGACCGGGGATCAGGCCGAGGACGTAGACGCCGAAGAGTGCGGTGGTGGTGGCCGCGGTCAGACCGGGGCCGGAGTGGTAGGCGCCGAGCAGGGCGGAGAACTGGTTGGCGCTCCAGCCCGACGCGGTCATGACCCATCCGGTGCGCAGCCAGTGGCGGGGCGGGCGCGGAGGGCGGCCGGTGGGGAGGCGTGCGCCGGGGGGTGCCACGGTCGTCATGGGTGCCGTGGTCGTCATGGGTGCCGTGGTCGTCATGGGTGCCGTGGTCGTCATGGGTGCGGTGGGGGTCATGGGTGCCGTGGGGGTCATGCAGGGCTTTGTACGGGCCGTGCGGGCCGTGGCGCCTCCCCCGTTCAGGAAGTGTGAACGGCCCAGGGCGCGGGCGCGGGCCCGGAATTATCGTGGGGCGTATGGATCTGCGGCGGCTCTCCTCCTTCCTTGCCGTGGTCGAGGAGGGGCACTTCGGGCGGGCGGCGACCCGGTTGTTCCTGTCGCCCGCGGCGGTGACCGGACATATTCAGCAGCTGGAGCGGGAGTTCGGCACCCCGCTGCTGGAGCGGAGCCCGGTGGCGCCGACCCCGGCCGGGCGGCGGCTCGCCTCCCACGCCCGTACGCTGCTCGCCGCCGCCAACGCCGCCCTGGACGATGTGGCGGAAGTGGCCCAGGGGGCGCCGCGGCGGCCACTGCGGGTCGGCGTCATGGGACACGGATCGGCCGAGGTGACCCCGGCCGCAGTCAGCGCCTTCCGCCGGGCGCGGCCCGATGTCCCCTTGTCTCTGGTGCAGTTGAACTTCACCGAGCACTGCAGCGCACTGCGTGAGGACCGGGTGGATGTGGCGTTCGTGCGTCCGGTGTTCCAGAGCGAGGGGATCACGGTCGATGTGCTGACCACCGAGCAGCGGATCGTGGTGGTGTCCGCGGCGTCCTCGCTCGCGGACGCCGCGCGGGAGGGGGTGCGGCGGGCGGACATCATCGACCTGCCGTATCTGCGGCTGCCGCCGCACACCCCGCGGCCCTTCACCGACTACCTGTACTTCGACGAGGGTGAACGGCGCAGTCCCGACTACGCGTTGACCCCGCACGACTGTCTGACGAGCGTGGCGGCGGGGCGGGGTGCGGGCTCGGCGCTGAAGTCGTTCGCGCGCTACTACCCATGGCCGGGCACCGTGTACATACCGGTGCTGGACGCGCCATGGGCGCACAGCGTGCTGGCGACCCGGGACAAGGACCCCGATCCGGAGGTGCGGATCTTCCGGGCGCTGACCGTGGCGCTGGCACGGGAGCTGGGGCCGGCCGCCGCGCGGTAGACGTACGGCGCCGGGCTCAGTCGCGTTTGCAGATGCGGTCGAGGAGGTTGGCGGTGGCGCGCTGGACGCGCTGGTCGACATGGCCGGGGCGGTCGAGGGCGGGCGACCAGGCGAAGGTGCCGGAGGCGAAGACCCAGGCGCCGCTGGGGGCGCGGTAGAGGGAGGTCTCCTGATGGCGGCGGGTGCCCTCGCTGTCGCGGTACGGGGAGTGGGAGAGCAGGATGCGTTCGGTGTGCCCGGGGAGGCTGGTGCGCGGGAAGTAGCGGTCGGCCTCCCCGGCGACCAGGCCGTGGAGCTCATCGCCTTCGTGGGCGCCGGTGGCCTCCCACAGCCAGTGGCCGCCGTTACGCACGACCATGGGGGCCGGTTCGGGGACCCGGCCGGCGTACTGGATGCCCATCAGCCGCTGTTCGGCGTCGCCGTTCTCCCGCCAGAGCGCGGGGCGTCCGGGGCCCTGGCGTTTGCGGCAGTGGAGCAGGGAGTCCGGGCCCGAGGGCGACGGGGAGAGATCGACCTGCCAGTACATGGTGTTGGCGGAGAGAAAGACCAGGGAGGTGCCGGTGTCCCGGGCGGCCTCGACCGTACGGCGCATGGGCACCGACCAGTATTCGTCGTGGCCGGGGAAGACCAGGCCGCGGTAGCGGGACGGGTCGAC
This sequence comes from Streptomyces sp. NPDC048637, assembly GCF_040650675.1. NCBI lineage: Bacteria > Bacillati > Actinomycetota > Actinomycetes > Kitasatosporales > Streptomycetaceae > Streptomyces > Streptomyces sp. NPDC048637. The sequence goes on along the minus strand of NZ_JBEZHQ010000039.1, from coordinate 29,153 downwards.
CCGGCCGGCGTGCAGATCGCGGGCGTCGGCGTAGGCGAGGTCGTAGCCGTAGCGCTCGGCCCAGCGGATGAAGTCGTAAGCATGGCCGACATGGAGGGGCAGGCCGGCGCCCGCGTAGGGGCGGTCGAAGGAGACGGTGGTGGCGGCGTCCCCTTCGCCGAGCAGGGCACCCTTCTCGTCCCAGGCGTGGTAGAGGCTGGCGCCGGTGCGGCCGTCCTCCGGGTAGAGGTTGTAGGCCTGCCAGGTGATGTCGGGCAGCAGCAGGAGGAGATCGGCGGGCTCGTTGTCGCGGACCGTGAAGGGGATGTGGGAGCGGTAGCGGCCGTCGGCGGTGGTGAGCACCGCGACATAGGCGCCGAGGTTCCAGAACGTGGGGACCTGGAGACGCCAGGACAGCCACCAGTGATGGCAGGAGACCGTGCGTTCGGCGGTCAGCGGGGGCGGCTGGACGATGCCGGCCAGCCGCGGACTGGTGGTGATCTTGGCGGCGCCGGTGCCGCCGTAGTGGCCGATGCGGTAGATGTCGATGCTGAACGGCTGGGGCGGATCGACCGAGACGCGGAAGTCGATGGCCTCGCCGGGGGCCACCGCGCCGGGGCCGGCGAAGCCCTTGATCTGGCGGTGCACGTCATCGGCGGTGCGCGGGCCGTTGTGCTTGTGCGGGGCGGGCTCGCTCAGATCGCCCTGGGCGACGGCGGGGTCGACGTACCAGGGGATGATGCGGCCGGAATCGAAGTAGTTCTCGCTGCCGCGCAGCCAGGGCAGCGGGCCCTGCCCGAACGGGTCCGTGACCGCGTGAGCGAGGGCGCCCGACTCCCAGCGCCTGATCTGATCGGTCGCCACCTTCCACTCCCCTCCCGCGTCCCCCATCGGCCGCGCCCCTCGGGCCGGTGCTGCGCCGGCGGGGCGAACCCGGCCGGCCGTCCCCCAGCACATCACATTACGCACCCACTCCGTCACCCTTCGTCGTGAATTTAGATGCAACCGCCCCCGAAATGCGAACTGGAAGGGAACATTCAGCCGGTCGAGCGGGCTGCCCGCGAGGGGCGGCGCCCTGCCGGCCGCCGCGGGCCCTGGGTCACACCAAGCGGACCGGCTTTTCCGGGCGGACGCCGATCGTCGTCAGCCAGCCGCGGAGCGGCCCCGCATCGCCGTCGTCGACCAGGCTGAGCACCGGGCGGCCGAGGTCGGCCCGGCGGGCACCGTCGACCAGCAGCGCCGGGCCGTCGAGCCAGTCCAGACCCGGGGCGGCACCGGCGGTGTCGACCGCGGCGCAGCAGACCATGGCGGTGACGTGGTCGGCGAGCAGCTCACGGCCCGTACGGGGCGGCTGCAGCGGGAACAGCGGGAGGCCGCCCTCAACCATGCCGTCGCCCCAGGCCACGCCGATGGCGGCGTCCTGCTGCGAGGTACCGCGGGCGGCCTGGCGGGCCGCCTCCTCGCGCTCCTCGCGCTCGACCTCCGCGCCCAGCCGGGCGGCGACGAGATCGCCCGCCCGCTCGTCATGGGTGAGCCGGTCGATGACGCGGGCCAGCGTGGGGCCGGGGGCCGGTGCGGGCTGCTGCTCGTCACGGCGGTCGACGGCGGGCGGGCCCATGCCGGGCTTGTCGGCGGGCGGGCCCATGCCGGGATCGTCGGCAGGCAAGCCCATGGCGGGATCGTCGGCGGGCGGGCGCTCGGCCGGGCGAGTGCCGGGCGTACGGGCCGCGGTGCGGGCGTACGAGAGGGGCGGGGCGGCGGCGGGGTCCTGGGCCGGGGCCGCCGGTACGGGCGGGGCAGCCGGGAGCGCGGTCGCCGGGAGGTTGTCGAGCACGCGGTGGAGGCGGGCGGCTTCCAGGCGCCATTTCCGGTCCACGACCTCTTCCGGGTACTGGTTCCAGCCGACCGGTGACCAGTCGGGCCCGGGCTCGGCCGGGCCGCCGTGGAAGAGGCGGGCAGCGAGCAGGGAGGCGGCGCGGTCGATGGCGCCCGGCTCCTCCAGGAGGTCGCAGGCGGGGCGCTCGCCGAGACGGGAGGCGAAGCCGTCGGCGAGGCGGTCACGGCGCGAGAGCTCGGTGAGCGCGGAGACCACGCCGGCGTCCAGCCGGGACGGCCAGCGGCCCATCCGCCAGGCGGGCAGCGCGACCCGGGTCAGCAGCCGGTCCCAGCCCGCGTACGCGAGGCCGACCTGCTCCTGGGCGACGATCCGCAGGCCGTAGTCGACGGTCTGGGCGCGCTCGGAGGCGGCGGCCGCGACGGCGCGCTCCATGATCGTGGCGTGTTCGCGGCCGGCGCGCAGCAGCAGCCGCGCCACCCGGCCGACGAAGCGGAGCGGGAGGCCCCGCACCGGGCCCCGGGCGCGGGCGGCGACCGCGACCGCGGCGTCCAGGCCGCGGATGAAGCGGCGGGCGGCAGCTATGTCCGGGTGGGCGGACGGGCCGGTGCCGGCGACGACGGGGGCCAGCAGGGCGCGCAGCTCGGCGACCCGCATCCACCACAGGAACGGTGAGCCGATGACCAGGACCGGCGCCTCGGGCGCCCGGCGCTCCCCGCCGGCCGGTGCTCCACCGCGGCGCGGCGGGCCGTGGGCGCGGTGCGTACGGTCCTCAAGCCAGCTGTCGCAGTCCGGGGTGAGCGCTATGGCGGAGGGCGCGGGGACCTCCAGGCGGTCGGCGAGATCACGTACCAGGCGGTAGAGATCGGGGGCCGACTTCTCGGAGATCGGGACGGACGGGCTGAGGGCGGGTCTGGCGCGCGCGACGACCACGGCGACCAGCGCGGCCAGCAGCAGGCTGAGCACCGCGAGGCCGCCGGCGATCCAGCGGGCGAGGTCCCAGCCGGTGCCCGCGCCGAGATGGCCGGTCACCCGGCCGGCGAGCAGCACCACGGCCACGGCCGCGGGCAGCAGTGCCACGGCCAGCGCCGTGCTGCGGATCCGCAGCACGGCAAGGGCGCGGGCACGCGCCGCCAGGACGCCTGTTTCCGGACTTGCCACGAGCCTGTACACCCCCTGCTGTCCTGATGGAGCCGGACGGAGAGAACACGGGACGGACGTACGAGAATTGCGCGTTGTGTGGAGCGAGCTCACTCCCCACCCACTGTGGCACCGGCCACTGACATCGCAATGCCGGTGAGCCACTTGCCGGACGCCACCGTGATCGCCGTGCCGGAATCCGGCACGGCCACCGCAGGACGCTTGCGCGGCACCCTAGTTGGGGGTTTTCGTCTCGTCAGCCGGTTACTTGGTGCGGTCACTCGATGGAATGGCTTTGGGCAAAGCCGGGAACCGGTGCCGGAAGGGGAGGGGCCGCGGGCGATTCGGCCCGGTATGCACCCACAGGCCTGGGGCATATGCCACGGTATGTGCCATGTGTCCCAGGGGAGATGTCACCGACCACGACGGGCGCGACGGGCATGCCTATGCACCGCGCGCGCCGTCGCGGCCAGGAGCTGTCCGATGGGCCGGCGTGGATCAGCCCGCGGCGCCAGGCGCCGCGGGCTCAGGCCGGCCCATCGGGCACGCCCTGGGGGTGCTGTCCGGGCACCTAGGCGCCCTGCGCCTCCGCGGCGTCGTCCGCGACCTTGGCGGCGATGTCCGTGCGGTGCTGGGAGCCGTCCAGGGAGATCCGGCCGACGGCCCGGTAGGCGCGCTGCCGGGCGGTGGTGAGGTCGGAGCCGGTGGCGGTGACGGACAGCACCCGGCCGCCCGCGCTGAGCACCGCGCCGGAGTCGTCGCGCTTGGTGCCGGCGTGCAGGACGTACGCCTTGGGGCCGTCCTCCGCCACGACGTCGGCGAGGCCGTCGATCGGGTCACCGGTGCGCGGGGTGTCCGGGTAGTTGTGGGAGGCGATGACGACGGTCACCGCCGCGCCGTCGCTCCAGCGCAGCGGCGGGAGGGCGGCGAGGGTGCCGGTGGCCGCGGCGTGCAGCAGGCCGGCGAGCGGGGTCTTGAGGCGGGCGAGGACGACCTGGGTCTCCGGGTCGCCGAAGCGCGCGTTGAACTCGATCACGCGCACCCCGCGGGAGGTGATCGCCAGGCCCGCGTAGAGCAGCCCGGAGAACGGGGTGCCGCGGCGGCGCAGCTCGTCGACGGTGGGCTGCAGGACGGTGGCCATGACCTCGTCGACCAGCTTGGGGTCGGCCCAGGGCAGCGGGCTGTACGCACCCATACCGCCGGTGTTGGGGCCCTGGTCGCCGTCGTAGGCCCGCTTGAAGTCCTGGGCGGGCTGCAGCGGGACGACGGTCTCGCCGTCGGTGACCGCGAAGAGAGAGACCTCGGGGCCGTCCAGGAACTCCTCGATGACCACGCGGTCGCAGGCCAGCGCGTGGGCGCGGGCGGCCGCGACATCCTCGGTGACCACCACGCCCTTGCCGGCCGCCAGCCCGTCGTCCTTGACGACGTACGGCGCGCCGAAGGCGTCCAGGGCCTCGTCGATCTCTTCCGGGGTGGTGCAGACATAGCTGCGGGCCGTGGGGACGGCCGCGGTGGCCATCACGTCCTTGGCGAAGGCCTTGGAGCCCTCCAGCTGGGCGGCCTGGGCCGAGGGGCCGAAGACCGGGATGCCGCGGTCGCGTACGGCGTCCGCGACGCCCGCCACCAGGGGGGCTTCGGGACCGACCACGACCAGATCGGCTTCCAGGCCGACGGCGAGTTCGGCGACGGCCGTGCCGTCGAGGGCGTTGACCCCGTGCAATTCGGCCACCTCGGCGATGCCGGCGTTGCCGGGAGCGCAGTGCAGCGCGGTGACGTCGGGGTCGAGGGACAGAGAGCGGCACAGGGCGTGTTCGCGGGCGCCGCCGCCGATGACGAGGACCTTCACGGTGGCAGCCTAGACGAGAGCCCCGGACTCCCGGACGTCGGCCGGGCCCGGGTGGCGAGCGGCGCCGGGGCGGCCGGAAACCGTGCGTCACCGCGTTGGCCACTCTTTCGGGTGAGATGCCCGGCGGCCTTATACCCGATCCCGCACCACTTCCGGGCGGAAAGAGCGTGATCGTGGGGCCGACGCCAGCCGTTCGGCGGTAGGAAGGGGGCTGCGCGCGCAACGGCCGTCCCGTATGTCACGCGTGCACCGCACGTATCTGTAGAGAGCGGAGAGAGGGAGTGCACGGGTGAGTCAGCCGGAGATGCAGCCCGAGGGACCCCCTCGGGAGAGCAGCCGCCCCACTCGGGAGAGCCGCGGCCGGGGCCCCGGCCGGAGGGACCTCGCGGGACGGGTCTTCCCGCTCGGCGACTGGGGGGAACCGGCCGACCGCCTGGACGCGCTCTATCTCTGGACCGAGGAGGGCGCGCTACGCGCCGCCGACTGGTACCTGCACGACCGGCTGGCCAAGCGTCGCGGCGCGCGGGCACTCCGGCTGGGCGCCGCGGCCGGGGTCACGGTGGGCGGGGCGCTGCCGCTGCTGGATCTCGCCGGGGTCTGGAAGGGCGGGGCGTCCTGGGGCTGTCTGTCGCTGCTGCTGGCGGCGGTGTGTGTGGGCGGCGACCGGTATTTCGGAGTGACCGCCGGCTGGATGCGGGACCTGGCGACCGCGCAGGCGATTCACCGGCGGCTGGAGGCGCTGCAGTTCGACTGGGCGACGGAGAGCGTACGGGAGGTGCTCGGGCCGGCCGAGGGCACGGCGGGCGAGGCGGCGGAGCGCTGTCTGAGGGTGCTGCGGCGGTTCAACGAGGACCTCGGGGAGCTGGTGCGGGCCGAAACGGCCGACTGGATGGCGGAGTTCCGCGCCGATGCGCTGCGCTTCGCCGCGGACGGGGGCGGGGGCGGCTCTGCCGCCATGGCTCCGCGGCAGGAGGGCTCGGGGGTGCCGGGGCGGTTTGCGGTGCCGCACCGGGCGCGGCCGAACATGCCTCGGCAGCGGCCGCCTGAGGCGCCGCGGTGAGTTTGCTTCCCACGTTTTCGGCTGGCCCGCCGTGGGGGCTTCTCGCCGTTGCGCGGGTTCGCTGCGCTTGGTCTGCTTCCCACGATTTCGGGTGGCCCGCCGTGGGGGCTTCTCGCCGTTTCGCCTGCGGCGGGCGATGTCCGCGGGGCGGGCTGTGGCTCGGTTGGGCTTGTGGGCTCGCCGCCGTTGCGCCTGCGGCGCGCCGGGCCGCTGCGCGGGCCTCAGCACGTTTCGGCTGTACCGCCGTTGCGCCTGCGGCGGGCCGGGCCGCTGCGTGGGCCTCGGCACGTTTCGGCTATGCCGCCGTTGCGCCTGCGGCGGGCGGGGCCGCTGCGCGGGGCTGTTGGGGTGCGGTGACGGGCCTCCGGGGGAGGGGTGTTGGACTGCTTCGCTTTACGTCCAACACCCCTCCCCCTCCGGCCCGTCCCCTCCCGTGGGTGGGTGGGGAAAAGGTGGTGGGTGGGAAAGGTGTGGTGGGCGAGGAAACGGTGGTGGGTGGGGAAAGGGTGCTGGGTTGGGGAAGGGGGCTGGGTTGGGGAAGGGGCGTGGGTGGGGTCGGTGAGGGGCGGCGGGGGCTGGGCGGAGAGTGCTGGGCGGCGGGTGCGCGGCAGAGAGTGCTGGGGGTCAGCTGAAGACGATCATGGAGCCTTGGGCCAGGCTTCTGGTGGCGGCGGCGTGGAGGCCTAGCCAGACATGGCGTTCCCGGGCGAAGGGGCTGTCGTCCAGGGGTGCGGCGCCCGCCCGCTCGTCCAGAGAGGTGGGGCCGGCCGGTGGGGCGGGGGCGGCGGGTGGATTGGCCGGATCGATGCCGAGGGATGGCGCAACCAGTTCGAGGTCGCGCAGCAGGCCGTGCGAGGAGCCCAGCGGGCCGCCGCCCTCCAGCAGCTCCTCGTTGGCGAGCGGGTGCGGGAAGTCGACCGGGACGTACGCGCCCGCGTGGTCGTAGTGCCACACCAGGTGGGACTGCTGCGCGGTGGCCTCGAACATCTCCAGCAACTGCTCGTAGTCGCCGCCCAGTTCGTCGACCGGAGTCACCTCCAGGCCGCACAGCCGCAGCAGGTAGGCGCGGCGCAGGAAGTGCAGGGCGTCGTAGTCGAAGCCGGCGACGGGGGCGACGTCACCGGACAGGCCGGGCATATAGCTGAAGACCGGGACCGGTGGCAGGCCCGCTTCCGTCAGGGCCTTGTCGTAGGCGGCGATCTCTTCGGAGAACGGGTTGTCGGGGCTGTGGCACAGCACATCGACGAGGGGTACCAGCCACAGGTCACATGCCACGAGTGTGGGCTCGCTTCCGGTCGGGGACAGGGACACCGGCGCACGTACAGCTACGGGTACGGCCCATTACGGCCGATGGTCGGGACAGCGTAGTGCTAGCCGCGCGTTCCGACGAGAGCGAGTGAGTGCTCGTTGTACTCGGCGATCAGCCGCTGGGCGGCGGCCAGGTCATGCTGGATCAGGGCATCGGCCAGCGCGCTGTGGCCCTGCCACAGCAGCCCCTTGAGATCCGGTTTGCGGCGCAGCAGTGGCACCGCGAACATCCAGGTCTGGACGCGGATCCGGTCGAGGAAGTCGCTGATGTAGGCGTTGTTCACGATGCTGCTCAGCTCGCGCCAGAACCGCAGGTCGTAGCCGATCAGGACGTCGAGGTCGCCGGCCCGCGCGGCCCGTTCGGCCTCGTCGGCGCGGCGCCGGATGGAGATCAGCACGCCCGCGGAGGTGGTGCGCAGCGCCTGGTCGGCGCCGCTGCGGAAGATGCCCTCGATGATCAGGGTGCGGGCCTCGACCATGGCGCGGAAGTCCTCGGCGGTGAAGGCGTGCACCTTGAAGCCGCGGTGCTGTTCGACGTCGAGCAGGCCCTGGGCGCACAGGTCGAGCAGCGCCTCGCGCACCGGTGTGGCGGAGACGCCGTACTGCTCGGCGATCTCCTTGACGGTGAAGGGGTGGCCGGACGGCAGCCGGCCGGCCAGGACCTCGTCGCGCAGGGCATCGGCGATCTGCTGGCGCAGGGTGCTGCGTCGTATGACTGAGCTGTCTCCGCCGGCGGCCATCGTGTGCGTCTCCTTAGACGTCCATGACCGCGCAAAGGGGAGCGGCCCCCGCCCACGATAGGCGAGGACCGCGCCGGGCGACCGGTCGAGGTGGCCCTGAACATTTCGCGCGCACCGCCCGTGACCTGCGGTTCCGACCGCGGGCCAGGGGCGGCCGGCGGCTCAGACGGTGTGGGCGTCGGCCGCCGTCAGGGCCTCGTCGAGGGCGGCCAGGCCCTCCTTGGCCTCGGCCTCGGTGACCGTGCAGGCCGGGACGACATGCGTCCGGTTCATGTTCACGAACGGCCACAGACCGCCGCGCTTGCAGGCCGCCGCGAATTCGGCCATCGGAGCGTTGGCGGCGCCGGACGCGTTGTAGGGGACCAGCGGTTCGCGGGTCTCCTTGTTGCGGACCAGGTCCAGGGCCCAGAAGACGCCCAGGCCGCGGACCTCGCCGACGGACGGGTGGCGGTCGGCGATCTCGCGCAGCGCGGGACCGATGACCCGCTCGCCGATGTCGGCGGCGTTCTCCACGATCCGCTCCTCGGCCATCGCGTTCATGGTGGCGATGGCGGAGGCGCAGGCCAGCGGGTGGCCGGAGTAGGTCAGGCCGCCCGGGTAGGGGCGCTGGTCGAAGGTGGCGGCGATCTCGGCGCTGATCGCGACGCCGCCCAGCGGGACATAGCCGGAGTTGACGCCCTTGGCGAAGGTCAGCAGGTCGGGGGTGACGCCGAAGTGGTCGGCGGCGAACCAGTGGCCGGTGCGGCCGAAGCCCGCCATGACCTCGTCGAGGATGAAGACGATGCCGTGGCGGTCGCAGATCTCGCGGACCCCGGCGAGGTAGCCGGCCGGCGGGACCATGATCCCGGCGGTGCCCGGGACGGTCTCCAGGATGATCGCCGCGATCGACTGCGGGCCCTCGAACGCGAGGGTCTGTTCCAGGTGCGCGAGGGCGCGCTCGCACTCCTGGGCCTCGTTCTCGGCGTGGAAGGCCGAGCGGTAGAGGAACGGGCCCCAGAAGTGGATCACGCCCGCCGAGGCGGTGTCGGAGGGCCAGCGGCGGGGGTCGCCGGTCAGGTTGATCGCGGTGGCGGTGGCGCCGTGGTACGAGCGGTACGCGGACAGCACCTTGGTGCGGCCGGTGTGCAGCCGGGCCATCCGGACGGCGTTCTCCACGGCCTCCGCGCCGCCGTTGGTGAAGAAGATCTTGTCGAGGTCGCCGGGGGTGCGCTCGGCGACCAGCCGGGCGGCCTCGGACCGGACGTCCACGGCGAAGCCGGGCGCGATGGTGCACAGCTTCCCGGCCTGCTCCTGGATCGCCGCGACGACCTTGGGGTGCTGGTGGCCGATGTTGGTGTTGACCAGCTGCGAGGAGAAGTCGAGGTAGCGGTTGCCGTCGTAGTCCCAGAAGTACGACCCCTCGGCGCCGGCGATCGGCAGCGGGTCGATCAGGCCCTGCGCGGACCAGGAGTGGAAGACGTGTGCGCGGTCGGCTGCCTTCACGGCTGCCCCGGCAGCAGGGTCGGCGGCGGAGGCGGAGGGCGTCGTGGTCACGGTCAGTACCTCGGATCGGGTCGCTCGGGTCCGCCGGGGACGGTCGCGGCGAACGCCCTCAGACTAGGGATCACCGCCCGGCGCCCGGTACCGACAGTGTGTGTGACTCCACCCACGGCTTACGGACACTCTGTCCGGAATCGCGGGCTTCCTGCGCCGGTGGCGGTGCCTCCGTGCGGAGGGCTGCCGACGACCCTCATCAGCCGGCCGCGGGGAACGCCGCCCGTACCGTGCGCGGACAGTGGCCGCCGACCAGGTCCGGGCGCAGCGCCGCCAACCCGCCGCAGTATTTGGTGAATCCGGTGGCCGGTATGCCGAAGCCGGCGAGCAGCCGGTCGGCCTCCGTCAGCCGGCCGGCGGTCCGGGTCCCGACGAGGAGCAGTCCGCCGTCGGCCCGTAGCGTCCGGCCGGTCGCCGGGTCCCGGCAGAGCAGCGCCGCATCGCAGGTGATGCGCTGCCCGTCCGCGACGAAGGTGGCCCGCAGGTACTCGGTCTCGATGGTGCGGAGCAGCGGGGTGGGGGCCGCGATGCCGTAGGAGCGGTCCAGTACGGAGGCGAGGAAGCCGCGCGGGGACGCCCCGAGGGGCGCGGCATCCGGCAGCAGTGGCCGGCGGTGGGTGACCGTTTCGCCCTGCCGTCCCGTCAGCTTGATCTCGAACTGCCGCTCCCCGGTGTCCGTGTAGCGCCGCTCGCGGATCCGGTAGCGCCGTCGGTTGCCCTGCCGGGCGTCGTGGAAGGACCGCAGATCGGGGGTGTCGTAGTGGACGGAGTGATAGCGGAACCAGCGGCGTCCGTTGACGCACAGCGCCGCGAACGGGCCGCCCGGCCTGTGGTGGCCGGTAAGTCCGGCCGCCAAGGCGGCGAAGACGTCGACCGGGACGAGGTAGCTGCGGTCGAAGCGGGTACGGAGTTCGGCGCGCGCCTGGACCTCGGCGAGCGGCACGGGGCGCGCGGCCATGGCGGCGCGGGCGAGGGCGCGTACGGCGGGGATCACACGGACTCCTTGGCGGGCGGGCGGGCGGATGGATGGATGGATGGACAGGCGGATGAACGGGCGGACGGGGGCGGGGAGCGGGCGGGACGGGGAGCGGGCGGGACGGGGGTGCTGTGCTGTCGTGTGTGGGCGGTGCGGCGTACTGCGGGGCGCGGTATGCGGGACGCGGTACGCGTTCTACGTTCCGCCTCCCGGGGGAGTTCCGGGACGTGGAAAGGGACATCCGTCAGCGGTGCATACCGGCCACAGTCGGTCCGGTGCGGCATCCAGAGATTGATTGACAGCATGCTGCCGAAAGGGCAGCATGCTGTCATCGAGACACAGGGAACGGCGGACCGGGTTTCCGGCTCGCTGTCGGCCAAGGAGTTCTCATGACCCCGCGCACCGTGCACCTCGCCGCCTACGACACGCTCGCCGACTGGGAGTACGGCCACGCCATCGGCCATCTCCGCAGCGGCAGTTACTTCCGCCCGGCGCAGGGCGCATACGACGTGGTCACCGTCGCGGCCACCACCGGCCGGCCGGTGACGACCATGGGCGGGCAGCGGATCGTGCCCGATCTCGCGCTCGACGCCCTGCGCCCCGAGGACAGTGCGCTGCTGATCCTCCCGGGCGCCGAACTGTGGGACACCGGCGAGGAGTTGGTGCCGTTCGCCGCCAAGGCCCGGGAGTTCCTGGCCGCCGGGGTGCCGGTCGCGGCGATCTGCGGCGCGACCGCGGGGCTGGCCCGGGCAGGTCTGCTGGACGACCGTCCGCACACCAGCGGCGCCGCCCCGTACCTCGCCGCGCAGCCCGGCTACCGGGGCGGCGACCACTACCGCGAGGCCGAGGCGGTGCGCGCCCGCGGTCTGATCACCGCGGGACCGACCGCGCCGGTGGCCTTCGCCCGGGAGATCTTCGCCGAACTCGACGTCATGGAGCCGCGGATCCTGGACGCCTGGTACCGCCTGTTCGCCCACTCCGACGCCGATGCCTTCCCCGTGCTGATGACGGCGGGGGCGGCCGGCTCCGAGGCCGAGGGCGGGGCCGAGGCCGGCTCCGAGGGCGGGCCCGTATGAGCGCGCCCCGGCCCGGCGGGCCCCGGTCCACCGAGCCCCTGGCAACCGACGGCCCCCAGGCCCCGGAGCTCCTCAGCCGTACCGCCCTCGCCGTCTTCCGGCTCAACGGCCAGTTCCTCTCCGTCGCGGACGGCCTCGCCGGTCCGGCCGGGCTGACCGCCGCCTGGTGGCAGGTCCTGGGCGCCGTCCTGCCCGAGCCGCTGCCGGTCGCCGGTATCGCCCGCGCGATGGGCATCACCCGCCAGAGCGTGCAGCGCATCGCCGACCTCCTGGTGGCCCGCGGCCTGGCCGCATACCGGCCGAATCCCGCGCACCGCCGGGCCAAACTCCTCGCCCCGACCGAGGAGGGCCGGGCCGCCGTCGCCCGTATCACCCCCGGCCATGGGGAGTTCGCCGCCCGGCTGCGGGAACAGCTCGGCGGGTCAGCTGAGTTCCGGCGGGTCGCCACCGCGCTGGAGGAGCTGTCGGCGGCGCTGGACGAGCTGTCCGGCCCGCCGAAGGCCCCACCGGGCACGGAGGCTTGAGAGGCCGACGGGCCTGCCGGGCCGCGGCGGGCGCTCGATATCCTCACCGCGGACGAGTGGCGCGGGCAGCACCGGGTGCGGAGGCGCCGGCGTCCACGCACCCGCGGGGCGGCTTCGGGGGAAAGGGCGACGGGATCGTGGAACAGCCAATACGCGCTGAGCAGCTGGGACGGCCGGGGCGCGCGGAGCGGCCCGGAGGGCTGCGGCCGCTGGGTGCGCAGGATCCGCCGTGGATCGGGGACTACCGCCTGCTCGGGCGGCTCGGCGAGGGCGGCATGGGGCGGGTGTTCCTGGCCCGTTCGGACCGTGGCCGTACGGTCGCGGTCAAACTGGTGCGCACGGAGCTGGCCGGCGAGGAGGAGTTCCGGGCCCGCTTCCGGCGGGAGGTACGGGCGGCGCAGCAGGTCGGCGGAGAGTGGACGGCGCCCGTACTGGACGCGGACACCGAGGCCGAGACCCCCTGGGTCGCCACGGGTTATATCGCCGGCCCCTCCCTGCAGCGGGTCGTCGGCGGCAGCGGCACGCCGCTGCCCGAGCGGAGCGTGCGGATCCTGGCCGCCGGGCTGGCCCGTGCGCTGGGCGCGATCCATGCCGCTGGGATCATCCACCGCGACCTCAAGCCGTCCAATGTGCTGCTCACCATCGACGGGCCGCGGGTCATCGACTTCGGTATCGCGCGGGCGCTGGAGGCGGTCACCGGCAACGGGGTGACGCGTACCGGCACGTCGGTCGGCTCGCCGGGCTTCATGTCGCCGGAGCAGGTGCGCGGTGAGCCGCTGACCCCGGCCTGCGACGTCTTCTGCCTCGGGTCCGTACTGGCCTACGCGGCGACCGGACGGCAGCCGTTCGGCACGGAGGACAGCATCGCGCATGTGCTGATGTACCGCATCGCCCAGGAGGAGCCCGACCTCTCCGCACTGCCTGACGGGCTGCGTGAGCTGGTCTCCGGATGCCTGGCCAAGGACCCCGGGCAGCGGCCCACGCCCGCGGAGTTGGTGGCGCAGGCGGCGGGCGGCACCGGGGACGGGCCGGGCACGGACGACGAGCCCTGGCTGCCGGGGGCGCTGATCGCCCGGCTGGGGCGGCATGCCGTGGAGCTGCTGGAGGCGGAGGACCCGCAGGGTGCGGGGAACGCGCACGGCGGCGACCTGAGCGGCGCACCGTCCGCGGCCCCGTCGGCCTTCTCCCAGGACCCCGGGGTGCATGCGCTGCCCACCGCCGTCTCGCGCACGCCCGCACCGGGCCACACTCCGGCGACGCCGCCCCCGCGCCCCGTCGCGCCAAGTCCGGCGCCGTACGCGCCACCTGCCGCCCGCGAGCACCACGACCCCGCGGCCCCGGTGCCCGCCCCGGCCGCGGCGTCGCGCCGTCGCCGTGGTGCCGGTGCCGCCCTGTTCGCCGCGGTGGCACTGGTGCTGGGCGCGGCCGGTGCGGCCACCGCGTACACCGTGCTCCACGGCGACGACGACGGCGTACGGGCGGAGGACGCGACGGGCGGCACCGGCAAGGACTCGGCGCGGCCCGCCACGAACGGGGGCATTCCCACGGACTACCTGGGCACCTGGGAGACCACCCTCGGCGGCTCCTCCCTCAACGCCCGGCGCCTCACGCTCACCCAGGGCACGACCGGTGACACCGTGCTGACGATGACGGCGACCGGGCCGGCCTACCGCTGCACGTTCGCGGCCACCCTGACCAGCCCGGGTCCCCCGGTCCGCCTCGGCCCGTCCACGGTGGTCTCCGGACCGTCCGGCTGCAGCCCCGGCGAGTCGAGCACCCTGGAGCTGGTGGGCGGAAAGCTGCGCCGCGTCTCCGACGACGGGAAGGCGCTGTCATACCGCAGGACCGGGGTGACGGCCACCCAGACGGGGTGACGGCCACCCAGACGGGGTGACGGCCACCCAGACGGGGTGACGGCCAGCCAGGCGGGGTGACGGCCGCCAGGGCAGGGTGACGCGGCGTCCGGCGGCGCCGCGGCGCGGGCAGTTCGGCCGTACCGCCTGGTCACGCGTCCGTCGTTTCCCCGTCACCCCTCGATGAGCTCCAGTTCCGGCGCGCGGCAGCATGAATAATTCAAAGGCGAAGCGCTCACTCGCCGCAGTGGCGGTGACCTTGACCGCACTAGCAACTCCGGTCGCGGCCGCCGGAAGCGCTGCAGCGGAAAGCCTGCAGGTCACGCCGCTGACAACGTCAGCAAAGGTCGTCGCAGCGGATTCCGACGCCGCCTACTGGTGCATAAAGAAGCTTTCAGCAAAGGGCTATCCCATAGGCCCTAAGGCCATCAAGGCTTGCGATTATGCGGGAGACCCCGCTGACGGTAATCGCCGCAATACATGCATAAAGCTCTTGCAAAAGGCAGGGGTCAAGGCCAGAGACTCCGAGCATGCCTGCACGATGATTCACGGCTGACCAGAAGTCAGATAGACGGCCCCCGTCTCTGCCTGACGGGGGCCGTTTGCACAGGCGGCCACGCTCACCAGCCCGGGCCCACCGGTCGGTCTCAGCGCTGTCGTACCGGAAGACGGGTGACGGCGCAGGCCCGTGCATGCAGCCACCCAGATCGTTCCCCCCTCGTAACGGTCTGGCGTCCGTTGCACGACCCGCGCCGCCTACTCTCGTGTGGACGGGACGCCTGCCGCCGGAGAGCGGCACAGGCACAGCAACGAGACGGGGGATGCGCACCGATGGACGGCCTGCGGGGGCTGACGGCCGACGATCCGCAGTGGATCGGGGACTACCGGCTGCTCAGCCGGCTCGGCAGCGGTGGAATGGGGCGGGTCTACCTCGCCCGTTCCGAGGGCGGCCGGACCGTCGCGGTGAAGCTGGTGAAGGCCGAACTCGCCGTGGAGGAAGAGTTCCGGGACCGCTTCCGCGCCGAGGTCGCGGCCGCACGGCGGGTCGGCGGGCGCTGGACCGCGCCGGTGCTGGACGCCGACACCGAGGCCGCGGTCCCCTGGGTCGCCACCGGATATATCGCGGGCCCCACACTGAGCGAGGTCGTCGGCTCGTACACCCGTACCGGCAGCTACGGCCCGCTGCCGGAGCATTCGCTGCGGCGGCTGGCGTACGGACTGTCCTGCGCACTGCGCGACATCCACGGGGTCGGCCTGGTGCACCGCGATCTCAAGCCGTCCAATGTGCTGCTCACCATCGACGGGCCGCGGGTCATCGACTTCGGTATCGCGCGGGCCCTGGACGCGGTCGGGGAACAGACCCAGACCCGGGCCGGCACGGTGCTCGGCTCGCCCAGCTTCATGTCGCCCGAGCAGGTCACGGGGCAGCGCGTCGCCCCGGCCAGCGATGTCTTCTGTGTGGGCTCGGTGCTGGCGTACGCGGCGACCGGGCGGCAGCCGTTCGGCAATCCCGCCTCGGGCGTCCACGCGGTGATGTTCAAGATCGCGCAGGAGGAGCCGGACGTGGCCGCGGCACCGGACGGGATCCGCGGTCTGATCCTGGACTGCCTGGCCAAGGACCCGGCGGCGCGGCCCACCCCCGAGGAGCTCGCCGAACGTCTCGGGCCGGTGCCCGGGGGCCCGTCGGCCGCGCCCTGGCTGCCGGCCGAGCTGATCGCGCGCCTGGGGCAGCACGCCGTCCTCCTCCTGGACACCGACACCCCGCCCGGAGGCCAGCCGCCGACGCTGCTGACCACCAGGGTCTCGCCCAGCCCGGCACCGCCCCCGCCGCCCACCGCGACGGAGCGGCGCCGCCGCCGTCGCTGGCTTCCCGTCATCGCCACCGCCGTGTTCGCGGCCGCCACGGCCGCCGCTGCGGTGCCGCTGCTGAGCGAGGGCGCGGGCGCCGAGGGCAGCGCGTCCGACATCCCGGCCGGCTATGTCGGCACCTGGTCGGGGCCGGTGCTGCGGGACGGGGAACCCACCGGGCAGCAGCGGCGGTTCGTGATCACCCACGGCACGGTCGGCGAGGTGGTCGCGAACAGCACCAGCCTCGGCGCGACCTACGAATGCCGCAGCGACGGCAAGCTGGTGTCCGTCACCCGGCAGGACGGGCACCCGGCGCTGCGGCTGGACACCAAGGTCGTCCGTTCCGTCCCGGCCGGCCGCTGCGCCGCGCTGGGCGAGCACACCCTGGAGGAGGGCGGTGGCGGCACCCTGACCTGGGCCGCGGCCGGGCGCACCGCGACGCTGCACCGCGTCGCCCCGGCCGACGGCACCGTCCCGGACGGTTTCCTCGGCACCTGGCAGCGGCCGAACGACGACGGCTACGGCAGCCAGCAGCTGACCGTCAAGCAGGCCCCGCCCGGCAGCACGGTCCTCAGCACCGTCGTCGTCGGCCGCGGCGGCCGCTGCACGGCGCACGCCGCCCTCTACGCGGTGGAGGGCGGCAAGCTGACCGCCGGCCCGTCGGTCGTCGACCGGGCCGCGCCCGGCTGCACACCGAGCAGCACCTCCGTGCTCAGTCTGGGCGGCGACGGCACCCTGCACCGCGAGTTCCTGGGCGACGACAGACAGCCGCGCGGCTACTCCAGGGTGAAGTAGCCGCGCGGCTGTCTGCTGCGCTTGCCGGGGGCCGCGGAGGTCCCCCGGGCGGTGCCCCTAGGACAGGAACGAGTTGATCTCGATCGTCTCGTCGCGGCCGGGGCCGACGCCGATGGCGGAGATCGGGGCGCCGGACATCTCCTCCAGCGCCTTGACGTACGCCTGGGCGTTCTTGGGGAGGTCGGAGAACGACTTCGCCTTGGTGATGTCCTCGGACCAGCCGGGGAGCATCTCGTAGACCGGCTTGGCGTGGTGGAAGTCGGTCTGCGAGTACGGCAGCTCTTCCACGCGCTTGCCGTCGATCTCGTACGCGACACAGACCGGGATCTGCTCCCAGCCGGTGAGCACGTCGAGCTTCGTCAGGAAGAAGTCGGTCAGGCCGTTCACCCGCGTCGCATAGCGGGCGATGACCGCGTCGAACCAGCCGCAGCGGCGGTCCCGGCCGGTGGTGACGCCGCGCTCGCCGCCGATGCGGCGCAGCGCCTCGCCGTCCTCGTCGAAGAGCTCGGTCGGGAACGGACCGGCGCCGACGCGCGTCGTATAGGCCTTGAGGATGCCGATAACGCGGCTGATCTTCGTGGGACCGACGCCCGCACCCGTGCAGGCGCCGCCCGCGGTCGGGTTCGAGGACGTGACGAAGGGGTACGTGCCGTGGTCGATGTCCAGCAGCGTGCCCTGGCCGCCCTCGAAGAGCACGACCTTGTCGTCGTCGAGCGCCTTGTTGAGGATCAGGGTGGTGTCGGCGACATAGCCCTTGATCTTGTCGGCGTAGCCCAGCAGCTCCTCGACGACCTGGCCGGCCTCGATGGCGCGGCGGTTGTAGAGCTTGGTGAGCAGCTGGTTCTTGACGTCGAGGGCCGCCTCGACCTTCTGCTCCAGGATCGACTCGTCATAGAGGTCCTGCACGCGGATACCGACGCGGTTGATCTTGTCGGCGTAGGTCGGGCCGATACCGCGCCCGGTGGTGCCGATCTTCCGCTTGCCGAGGAACCGTTCCGTCACCTTGTCGACGGTGATGTTGTACGGCGTGATCAGATGCGCGTTACCACTGAGCAGCAGCTTGGACGTGTCGACGCCGCGCTCGTTGAGTCCGCTCAGCTCGGAGAGCAGGACCGCCGGGTCCACGACGACACCGTTGCCGATGACCGGGGTGCACCCCGGCGAGAGGATTCCGGAAGGGAGAAGGTGCAGCGCGTACTTCTGGTCGCCGACGACGACCGTGTGGCCGGCGTTGTTGCCGCCCTGGTAGCGCACCACATAGTCAACGGATCCACCGAGCAGGTCGGTGGCCTTTCCCTTGCCCTCATCACCCCACTGAGCACCGAGCAGCACAAGTGCGGGCACAGGCGTACACCCCTTCCGGGCGGGGCATGTCCAACGTGCGTGGATGGCGTCGGCGTGCCTGTTCACGCGTACGTCATCGCTAGAGCCGTCGGACCGGTGCCCCGGAATAGACGAAGCCCCTGGCGCAATAGCGCAAGGGGCTCTTGCACCGAGATGCTACCTGAGGAAGGACCGAGGTGTCGGCGCAGCCTTCTGGGCACTCTCCCGTGGACTCCGTTCGGGGGTACCCCCTGCTCGTGGTCATCGACCCGGTCGCCCGCAGTACGGACGGCGAGTCCGTGCGGATCGCGAAGGATGTCCTGTGCGCGGGCGCGGGCGCGAAAATCTGTCTTCCCGAGGGGCCGGAGGAATTCGCGCGGATGCTCGCCCGCCGCGGACACCGGCGGCCGGTGGTGATCGGTGACGACCGGACACTGCTGCGGGTCGTGGGCCTGCTGCACAAGGAACGCGAGCTGGCCACGGTGCCGCTGTCGATGGTCCCGGTCGGCGCCCCGGCCGCCGTCGCGCTGAGCCGCGCGCTGGGCGTCCCCACGGACACGGTGGCCGCCGCGCGGGCCGTCCTGGACGGCGGGGAGCGGCCGATGGATCTGCTCACGGACGACAGCGACGGCATTGTGCTGGGCGGCCTGCGCATCCCCTGCGGGAGCGAGGCGACCCGGCTGGGGCACGGGGCGTACGTGCCGGGGACGGCCCCGGCACCGGCCCCCGTCGACCCGGCCGACGCCCTGGGCGGACGGGGCGGCCTGGCGGACGGCCTCGACCGGCCCCGGCCGTGGTGGCGGCCGGCCGCGCGGACCGCCCGTACGGCGCTGGCGCTGCTGGCGGCACCGGCGGCCGGACTGGGCGCACGGCGGGCCCGGGTGCCGGGGCAGCGGCTGCGGATCGAGGCGGACGGCGTACTGCTGGCGGATCTGGACCGGCCGGTGCGCGGGGTGTCGGTGGTGCCCGGCGGCCAGACCGGGACGGACGGGCCGCGGCCGGGTGCCGCTGCCGGTGACGGCCGTGAGCTGGCCGAGGTCGTGGTGCACTGGCCGGGCGGGGGACGGCCGGTACGGACCCGGGCGCGGGCGGTGACGGTGTCCGGCGCGGACTTCCACTACCGGGCGGATGCGGTGGTCGGCGGGCCGGTCAGGACCCGTACGTGGACCGTGCAGCCGGCGGCCTGGCGGCTGCAGCTGCCGCGGGGCTGAGCGCCGCCCGGCAGCTCAGCGGCCGGCGCTTTCGAACTCGGCCCGCAGCTGGTCGCGGTGCTCGCGCCAGCGCTGCAGCAGCCCGGCGAGCTCCTCCTGCAGGAACTCGAAGAAGACCAGCGTCTCGCCCATCCTGCGGCCCGCCGGGGAGTTCTCGCCGAGGCTCTCGACCCCCTCGCGCAGGGTGCCCTCCCAGCGGGTGAGCATGTTGTCCCGGCGCGCCATGGCCTCGTACCACTGGTCGCTGTGCACGCGGTAGCGGTCGCGGCGGGAACCGGGCTCACGTTCCCGGCTGACCATGTCGACCTGGGCGAGATAGCGGATCGCGCCGGAGACGGCGGCCGGGCTGACCTGGAGGCGCTCGCCGAGTTCGGCGGACGTCAGCACACCGGAGTCGGAGGCCAGCAGACAGGCGAAGACCCGGGCCGACATCCGCTGCATCCCGGCGTCGACCAACTGGGAGGCGAACCGCTCGACGAACTGCGAGACCGCTTCGTCATCGCGCCGGCCGTCATCGCCGTCCTGGCGGGTGTCGTCCGTCCGGTCCGCACTCTGCTGTGGCTGCTCGCTCATATCCGCATCATCTCCCCTGATCAGAGCCACCCACCCCAAGTTTATACGGTTTCTTAACTTCACAAATTTGTGAAGTTAGCGTAGCTTCAAAATCATGACCACGGCAATCTCCACCGCCCCCGCAATCCGGGTCGACGGTCTCCACAAGTCCTTCGGCCGCACCCATGCGCTGGACGGCCTCGATCTGCAGGTGGCGGCCGGTGAGGTACACGGCTTCCTCGGGCCCAACGGCGCCGGCAAGTCCACGACGATCCGCGTCCTGCTCGGCCTGCTGCGCGCCGACGGCGGCACGGCCCGGCTCCTGGGCAAGGACCCCTGGCAGGACGCCGTCGAGCTGCACCGCCGGATCGCCTATGTCCCCGGCGATGTGACCCTGTGGCGCAATCTCTCCGGCGGTGAGGTCATCGACCTCTACGGCCGGCTGCGCGGCGGACTGGACACCGCGCGCCGGGCCGAGTTGCTGGAGCGGTTCGAACTCGACCCCACCAAGAAGGGGCGGACGTACTCCAAGGGCAACCGTCAGAAGGTCGCTCTGGTCGCCGCCTTCTCCTCCGACGTCGATCTGCTCATCCTCGACGAGCCGACCTCCGGGCTCGACCCGCTGATGGAGGAGGTCTTCCAGAACTGCGTCGCCGAGGAGCGCGACCGCGGCCGTACGGTCCTGCTCTCCAGCCATGTGCTGTCCGAGGTCGAGGCGCTCTGCGACCGCGTCAGCATCATCCGCAAGGGACGGACCGTCGAATCCGGCTCCCTGGGCGAGCTGCGGCATCTGACCCGCACCTCGGTCATCGCCGAACTCGCCGGCCCGCCCAACGGGCTGGCCGCGCTCCCCGGCGTCCACGGCCTGTCCACCCAGCCGATCCGGGGGAGTGCGGGCCACCGCGTCCGCCTCCAGGTCGACACCGACAAGCTCGACGCCGTACTCCACTCGCTCGGCACCTCCGGCGTCCGCAGCCTCACCAGCACCCCGCCCACCCTGGAGGAGCTCTTTCTCCGCCACTACCAGGACGGCGCCCGCACCGAAGAGGCGGTCGCACGATGACCGCCGTGACCGCGGCCCCTCCCGCCCGCACCGCACGCCCCCGTCATCTGGCGGGCACCGGCAGCCTGTTGCGCCTCGCGCTGCGCCGTGACCGGATGATGATCCCGGCCTGGGTGCTGGCCCTGGGCCTGACCGTCGCCGCCACGGGCTCGTCCTTCGAGGCGGTCTACGACACCGCCGCCGAGCGCGCCGGACTGGCCGCCTCGATGAACAACAACAGCTCGATGCGCGCGCTGTACGGACCGGTCTTCAGCGACTCCCTCGGCGGGCTGGTCGCCTGGCGGATGGCCGGCTTCGGGGCCGTCCTCGCCGCGGTGATGAGCCTGCTGATCGTGGTCCGGCACACCCGCGAGGAGGAGGAGACGGGCCGTCAGGAGCTGCTCTCCGCCGCCATGGTGGGCCGCCGGGCGCCGCTGACCGCGGCCCTGCTGACCGCGCTGACCGCCAACGCCCTGCTCGCGGTGCTGATCGTGGGCGCGGCGGCCCTGTCCGGCCGGCCGGCCGCCGGTTCGCTCGCCCTCGGCCTGGCCATCGGCGGCACCGGCGCGCTCTTCGCCGGCCTGGCCGCCATCGCCGCCCAACTCACCGAGAGCGCACGGCTGGCCAAGGGGCTGACCGGCGCGGTCCTGGGCCTCGCCTTCGCGCTGCGCGCCGCGGGCGACGCCGCGACGGCCGATGCCTCCTCCCCGCTCACCTGGCTCTCACCGATCGGCTGGTCGGAGAACCTCCGCCCGTACGCCGGCGAACGCTGGTGGACCCTCCTGCTCTCCCTGGCGGCAACCGCCCTGGCCGTCTCCGCCGCCTACGCCCTGACCGCCCGCCGCGACCTCGGCATGAGCTTCCTGCCCGCCCGCCCCGGACCGGCCGTCGCCCCGCGCTCCCTGAGCGGCCCGTTCGGCCTGGCCTGGCGGCTCCAGCGCACCACCCTGCTGGGCTGGACCAGCGGCTTCCTGGGCGCCGGTGCGCTCTTCGGCGGGATCGCCAAGGGCGCCTCCGACCTGGTCGGCGGCAATCAGCAGACCCGCGAGATCGTCGAGCGGATGGGCGGCCAACAGGGCCTGACCGACGCCTTCCTGGCCACGATGACCGGGCTGCTCGGCATGGTCGCGTCGCTCTATGCGGCCGGTGCGGTGCTCCGGCTGCGCGGCGAGGAGACCGGGGAGCGCGCGGAGCCGGTGCTGGCCGGCGCGGTGGGACGGCTCCGCTGGGCCGGCAGCCATCTGGCCGTCGCATACGGGGGCACCGTCGTCATCCTGGCCTTCGGCGGCCTGACCCTGGGCCTGGCGTACGGCGTCTCGGTCGACGACGTCGGCGGCCAACTGGGCCCGGTACTGACCGCCGCGCTCTCCCAGGTCCCGGCGGTCTGGACGCTCACCGGTCTGGCGGTCCTCGTCTTCGGGCTGTTCCCGAAGGCCACCGCCGCCGTCTGGGCGCTCGTCGGCGGCTGCCTGGCCGTCGGCTGGATCGGCCCCGCGCTCAAGCTCCCTGCGTGGGCGATGAATCTCTCCCCGTACAGCCATCTCCCCAAGCTCCCCGGCGCCGACGCCACCGCCGCCCCGTTCGTCTGGCTGCTGGCGCTCTCCGCCCTCTTCGCCCTCGTGGGCCTGGTGGGCGTGCGCCGTCGCGACATCGGCTGAGCACCCCGGCGGCCCGTCGCCCCACGGCCGGCCGCCCCTGGAGACGTGCGCCGTCGGAGCTGTAGCGGACTCCGGCGGCGCACTTCCGTACGCGGTGGTGCGGCGGCACCGCACTGTCCACAGGGTGTGGATACAGCACATGACGTGACCAACCGCCAGTAACTGTTCGCCATTTCACCTGGCGGTGTAATAACTCGCAGTAACTCTGGAGCACTTGGTGACCCACCCGTTACTTTCCGTGTGCACGGTCGTGACCACGACCCGCGGCACCGGAGGGGTTCATGCGACGTATCACCACCAAGATCGGCATTCTCGCGGCGGCGGCACTGCTCGCCGTCACGGCGGCCGGACCCGCCCAGGGGCAGCAGACGAGCGACGCGGCGCAGCGCACCCGGGCCGACGCGGCGGCCTACTTCGTGATGACCGACGTCACCCGCGAGGAATTCGTCATCAAGCTCACCGACCCGCGCAAGATCCAGCACGCCCGGGATCTGCTGAGCGGTGCGACCAGCTCGGAGCCCCATGTCATCGGCCGGATCGACAAGCGCCCCGCCCCGTACAACTGGCGCTGGAGCTTCCATCTCCGCCCGGAGACGATCGACTTCTTCGACTTCGCCATCGAGGTCTGTGACGCCACCACGCCCTATGTCGAAGAGCATCTGGACGAGGCCGGCGGCCCGTTCCTGCCCGGACTGATCTGGTGCCCCTGGAGCTCGCAGCTGGTGCGGGAGGTCCCGCAGCCGTAAGGGCCGGCGTGCCGGGCCGCCGGCCGGACCCGTCCGCCGGCAGCCCTCACGCGTCCCGTCCCGGGCACTCAGCCGCCCGGCGTCACCAGCCGCGCCTCGTACGCGAACACCGCGGCCTGAGTGCGGTCGCGCAGCCCCAGCTTCACCAGGATGCGGCTGACATGCGTCTTCACCGTGGACTCGGCGACCACCAGATGCTCGGCGATCTCCCCGTTCGACAGGCCCTGGGCGACCAGCACCAGGACCTCGGTCTCGCGCTCGGTGAGATCGGCGATGCGCTCCTGGGCGGGGGCGCGGGGGGTGCCGAGGCGGGAGAACTCGGAGATCAGGCGCTTGGTGACGGTCGGGGCGAGCAGCGCCTCGCCGGAGGCGACGATGCGGACGCCGTCGGCGAGCTGGCCGGCCGAGGCGTCCTTGAGGAGGAAGCCGCTGGCCCCCGAGCGCAGCGCCTGGTAGACGTACTCGTCCAGATCGAAGGTGGTCAGCACCAGGACCTTGGCAGCCTCGTCGGCGGCCACGATCTCGCGGGTCGCCTCCAGGCCGTTCATCTCCGGCATCCGGATGTCCATCAGGACGACATCGGGCTTGAGGACGGCGACCTTGCGCACCGCCTCGCGGCCGTCGACCGCCTCCCCGACGACCTCGATGTCCGGCATGGCGTTGAGCAGGACGGAGAAGCCCTCCCGGACCATCACCTGATCGTCGACGATCAATACCCGGATCATGCGCGCGCTCCCCCCGCCTTGGTCTCGCCCGTCGTGTTCGCCACCGGGATGAACGCCGCGACCTCGAAGCCGCCGTCCTCGGTGTGGTCGGCCGTCATTTCGCCGCCCAGCATTTGTACCCGCTCCCGCATGCCCAGCACACCGTGCCCCGCCCCGGGGGACGGTTTCGCCAGCCGGCTCGGCGCACCGTTGACGATCCGCACACCCAGCCCGCCCAGCACATAGGAGATCTCCACCCGGGCATCGGCGCCCGGCGAGTGCCGCAGCGCGTTGCTCAGCCCCTCCTGCACGATCCGGTACGCGGACAGCTCGACGCCTTGCGGCAGCGGCCGGGGCGAACCGGTGACCACGGCCTCGACGGTCAGCCCGGCACTGCGGACGCTGTCGAGCAGCGAGTCGAGGTGGCCGAGCGTCGGCTGCGGGGCCTCCGGGTCGCTCTCGGCGAAGGCGTCCGGGTCCGCGGAGCGCACCACACCGAGGATGCGGCGCAGCTCGGCGAGCGCGGCGACGGCGTTCTCCCGGATCGTCGCGAAGGACGTGGCGAGCTCGGGCGGGGTGTCCTTGACGCGGTAGGGAGCCGCCTCGGCCTGGATGGCGATGACGGACATGTGGTGGGCCACCACATCGTGCAGCTCGCGGGCGATCAGGGCCCGCTCCTCCAGGAGCGTCCGCCGGGTGCGCTCCTCCTCGGTGACGGTCTGCGTCTTGACGACCTCTTGGCGCTCCTCGCGCCAGGCACGGATCGCGGCGGCGGAGATCAGCACCACTCCGCAGAAGACCGCCACCGGCGGCATGTCACCCGCGTCCGTGCCGGTGAGCACCGTCAGGACGACCGCCGTGGCAAAGGTGACCAGCCACATCTCCATGGCCAGCCGTGGCCGGGTGCGCAGCACCACGAGAACCATCACCATGACGTGGGTGGGGAAGGCGCCGCTCACGAAGAGGTTGGCGTACGGGGTGCCCGCCTCGGCGAACGCCCCGACGGCGAACGCGGCCAACGACAGCCAGTAGGCGCCCACCGGGCGGAAGAGGGTGAGCATCGGCGGCGCGGCGAGCAGCAGGGCGAAGCCGGCGGCCACCATGCCGTGCAGCGGTCCGGGGCCGGAGCTGGCCAGATCCACCAGGAGGACAAAAACCGAGAAGAAGCCGACGGTCACATGCGGCAGCCAGCGCGCCCAGCCTCGCAGCCGCTCGGGCAGCCACGGCACCCACCGGGAGATCTTGGCATCTTCCAGTGGGGGCATCGGGCGGAAGGCGAAGGCGTCGACGAACAGGTCCTGGCGCAGCCGGTGCAGCACGCCATGGGCTATCCGTGCCTCCGAGTGCAACGAGTCCTGCTTCTGGGTCCTCTGGTTCACGCTGACAACGGTAAGCAACGGCGGTCGTCGCGGGCGTCCCCACCAGTGAGGATCTGGTGAGCTCCGCCTCAAGTACTACATGGTCGGTTCAGGTAACCGACAAGTGTGTGACAGCTGGGGCTGCCGGGGGTGACGGGGGCGTAGTGGCCGACGCCGGGCAGCTCACGCAGGTCCGTGGTGCCGGGGCTCCGCGCGGCGTAGCGGCGGGAGAGGTCCACGGGGACGTCCGGGTCGTCGGTGCCGTGCAGGATCGTGACCGGGATACCGGCCGGCGGATGGCGCGCCGGATCGGCCGCGGCGAGGCGTTCCGCAAAGCCGGGCCCGGTGCCGAGCAGCTCGGCGACCGCGCCGGCGCTCAGGCCCAGCTCATGGGCGCGGGCGAGGTCGGCGACCGGAGAGACCGCGAGGACGCGGCTCACCGGGGTGCCGGGGCGGGCGGCGGCGAGCAGCGCGAGATGACCGCCCGCCGAGTGCCCGACCAGGACCACGGCGGGGTCCTGGTCGGCCACGGTGTCCGCCAGAGCCGCGTACGCCGCCCCGACGGCCCCCGTCACGTCCTCGAACGTCTGCGGCGCCCCGCCGCCCGCGCCGACCCTGCGGTACTCGGCGAGCGCGACCGGCATCCCCTGCCCGGCCAGCTCGGCGGCGAGCGGCGAGAGATGGCGGCGGTCGTAGGCGGCCCGCCAGAACCCGCCGTGCAGCAGGACGACCAGCGGTCCGCGGACCGCCGCCCGCCCGCCGTCACCCGCCCGCGGCGCGTAGACGTCGACGATCTGGTCCGGATGCGGTCCGTACGCCACCGTCCGGTCCGGCGCCACCGGGGCGAGCCCCAGCAGCGCCGACTCCTCGTCCGCCACCCTCACCCGGCGGCCCCGGACGCCCCCGACTCCACATCGGGCAGCGCCCCCAGCACCTCACCGAGCACCCGCGCCGCCCGCTCCGCGTCCGCGAAGGAGGTGTAGAGCGGAGTGAAGCCGAAGCGCAGCACATCGGGGTGGCGGAAGTCGCCGACCACGCCGCGCCGGATCAGCTCGTCCATCACCTCACCGGCGAGCGGGGTGCCGCCCTGCGCGTCCGCGGCGGAGAGCCTGGGGGAACACGCCAGCGACACCTGGCTGCCGCGCCACTGATGGTCGGACGGCGTGACGGAACGCACCCGGCCCGGCGGCACATAGGCCGCCACACACTCCAGGAAGAAGTCGGTCAGGGCGAGGCTCTTGGTGCGGACCTCCTCGATGGACACCCCGTCCCAGGCCTCCAGCGCCGCCTCCAGGGCGAGCAGCGACAGGATGTCGGGGGTGCCGACCCGGCCGCGCAGAATGCCCTCGGCCGGGGCGTAGGAGGGGTCCATGGCGAACGGATCGGCATGCGAGTTCCAGCCCGGCAGCGGCGATTCGAACCGCTCCTGGAGGCTCTCGCGGATGTAGAGGTACGCGGGCGAACCCGGGCCGCCGTTGAGGTACTTGTACGTACAGCCGACGGCGAGGTCGACGTGGTGCGCGTCGAGGCCGACCGGCAGGGCGCCGGCGCTGTGGCACAGGTCCCAGACGGCGAGCGCGCCCGCGGAGTGCAGCGCGTGGGTGATGCCGGGCAGGTCGTTGAGCCGCCCGGTGCGGTAGTCGACGTGGTTGACCAGCGCCAGCGCGGTCCGCTCGGTGACCTCGTCGGCGATCCGCGCGGGCTCGACCGGCCGCACCGCGAGACCGGTCATCCGGGCCACGGACCGGGCGATATAGCCGTCGGTCGGGAAGGTCGTGGCGTCGACCAGGATCTCCGTGCAGCCCTTGCCGGCCATGCGGACGCCGCCGATCAGGGCCTTGAAGAGGTTGACGCTGGTCGAGTCGCCGACCACCACCCGGCCCGGCCCCGCCCCGATCAGCGGGGCGATCTTGTCGCCGATCCGCTCGGGCGCGGTCCACCAGCCGGATTCGTTCCAGGACCGGATGCGCAGCCGGCCCCACTCGCGGGTGATGACATCGGCTATGCGGTCGGACACCCCGCGGGGCAGCGCGCCGAGGGAGTTGCCGTCGAGATAGACATCGGCATCGCCGGACGCGTGATCGGGCGCGGGGTCGAGGACGAAGCGGTCGCGGATCGCGGCGAGCGGATCGGCGGCGTCCAACTCCGCGGCGCGCACGGCCTGTTCACGGGCCCCGGAGGGCTCGGTGCGGCCGGTGGCCTCGGGGAATCCGGAGGTCTCAGACATGGCTTCGCGCCGTCCACAGCTCGGGGAAGACACTCTTGCGGGCCCGCTTCTCCAGCCAGGCCACTCCCGCGGAACCGCCGGTACCCATTTTTGCTCCCATCGCCCGCCAGGTCGCGACCAGATGGTCGTTGCGCCAGCGGCGGATCAGCTCGCCGACATCGGTCAGTACCTCGCCGAGCCGGACCAGCTCGGACTCCTGCGAACCGGCGTAGATCTCGGCCCAGACGGCCTCGACGGCCGGGTCCGGTTCGTAACGCAGCGCCGGGTCCCGCTCCAGCACGGCCTCGGGGACCGCCCAGCCGCGCCGGGCGAGCATCCGCAGTACCTCGTCCCACAGGCTGGGCTCCTGGAGGGCCTTCTCCAGCTCGGCGTGCTCCCGCGGCGCACCACGGTGCGGCACCAGCATGGACGCGGACTTCTCGCCGAGCAGGAACTCCATCCGCCGGTACATCGCCGACTGGAAACCGGAGCCTTCGCCGAGCGCGCTGCGGTAGGCGTTGAACTGCGCCGGGGTCAGCCGGGCGAGCGGCTTCCAGGCGGCGTTCAGCGCCTCCAGCTCGTAGGTGGAACGGCGCAGCGCCTCCATGACCACCGGCAGATCGTCGCGCCGCAGCGCCTCGGCCGCGGTGCGCCACTCATGGACGATGACCGTGAACCACAGCTCCATGACCTGGGTGGTGACCAGGAAGACCATCTCGCCGGGGTCGTCGGAGAGCGGGTGCTGCAGATGAGTGAGGACGCCCGCCTGGACATAGTCCTCGTACGGGGTCGTGCTGTTGCTGCCGATGCCCAGATTCGGGGCGAAGGGCGGGTCGGACTCGGCAGCGTCGGCCGGTACCGGGCCCACGGCGGACGCGGTCGACCCGCGGTCCGGGGGTTCGATGGGAGACGGCTGCGACATGAGGGACTCCTCAGGTGCGAACTACCGGGTAGCGGTCCGCCCCTTCCTCGTCGGCTCGGGAGCCCCGGTCCCCTCGGGCACGGGATGGCCCGGCCCACTGAAATCATCCGTGCTGGGCAGCGACCGCGCAAGGGCCGACCGCGATCACGCGGCCGGCCCTGTGACCTGGGCGCTCCCCGGCAGGAGCACTGACGGCCCCGGCACGGGGACCGGCGGCGGCCCGTCAGGAGAGGGTGTCGGCCGCGGTCGGCGAGGACTCCCGCAGGAAGGTCATGCAGCGCTCGTACTCGTCCTGCTCACCGATCGACTGGGCGGCGCGGGCGAGGGCGTGCAGCGCCCGGAGGAAGCCGCGGTTGGGCTCGTGCTCGAAAGGCACCGGGCCGTGGCCCTTCCAGCCCGCCCGGCGCAGCGAGTCCAGTCCGCGGTGGTAACCGGTGCGCGCGTAGGCGTACGACTCCACGACCCGGCCCCCCTCGAACGCGTCGTCCGCGAGCTGCGCCCAGGCCAGGGAGGAAGTCGGGTACTTCGCGGCGACATCGGACGGTGCCGTGCCCGCGGCGAGCAGCTCGCGGGGCTCGGGATCGTCGGGCAGATGGGTCGGGGGCGGTCCCCCGAGCAGGTTTTCGTGAATGGGCATGGTTCCAGTCTGCCAGCGCGCGGTGGCGGGTGGCCCGCACCACGTTTTCGGCTCTCCCGCCGTGGGGCTTTCCCGCCGTTGCGTTTGGTCCGCTTCCCACGTTTTCGGCTGTCCCGCCGTGGTTGTTTCTCGCCGTTGCGTTTGGTCCGCTTCCCACGTTTTCGGCTGTCCCGCCGTGGTTGTTTCTCGCCGTTGCGCCTGCGGCGGGCGGGGCCGCTGCGCGGGGCTGTCGGGGTGCGGTGACGGGCCGGAGGGGCAGGGGTGTGGGACTGCTTCGCTTTA